>DGXN01000021.1:0-72220 GCA_002396335.1 Bacteroidales bacterium UBA4231 | reverse complement strand
CGCTCCGGCCCCTCCCACAGCCAGTCATGCCGGCCAGCGAACAAGTTCCCAGTCCGTCATGTCCGTCTGCGGGCCCCTCCCTCTTATGTGGCCGAGGGTGGCCACAGATTTGTGAGGCAGAGCCTTCCGGGCCGAAAATGGTCAGATAGGAAGGCGTATAAGGCTTCCAGAAAGCCTCCGTGACCGTGCAGACGGAGGTTTTGTTGTCGCCGCCGGTCTTTTCGAAACAGGAGAAATCATGGGTTCCCAGCAGGTATCCGCAGGCGCGGTTCATGGCGTCGAAATCCAGCACGGGATAACCGCACTGCCAGGAATAAGCCCGCACGAAAGGGTCTTTGTGCCGATGGATGAAGTAGGTGTATTCCCGCTGCCGGGCGCTGAAACGGGCATGGAAATCCGGGGCGGTTTCCTGCACCTGAAAAACGGCCACTCCGCGGGGCAAAATGGCATTTAATTTGTAGGTAAAATCGGATGCCTCGAAGGGAAGGATTCCGTCCAGGTCGAAATGGGCAACATAGCCCGATGCATGGACGCCGGTATCCGTCCGGCCGCAACCGGTAACCGCAACGGGCCGGTTCAGCAGCCGGGACAGCGCTCCTTCCAGGCAGGCCTGGACAGAAGGTGCATTGGGCTGGATCTGCCACCCGGAGAAAGCGGCGCCGTCATAAGAAAGGCACAAAGAATAACGCATATGCAAAATTAGTAAAATATATGGAATCTGTTAACATCCGTCAGCTGAACGAAAGAATCCAGCAGGAGAGTTCCTTCGTAGACCTCCTCACCCTGGAAATGGGAAAAGTGATCGTAGGGCAGAAGCACCTGGTGGACAACCTCCTGATCGGCCTTCTCAGCGGAGGCCACATCCTGCTGGAAGGCGTCCCCGGCCTTGCGAAGACCCTGGCCATCAACACCCTCTCACAGGCGGTTGATGCGCAGTTCAGCCGCATCCAGTTCACCCCGGACCTCCTCCCTGCCGACGTGGTGGGCACCCTCATCTACTCCCAGAAAAAAGAATCCTTCGAAGTACACAAAGGCCCCATCTTCGCCAACTTCGTCCTGGCCGATGAAATCAACCGTTCTCCCGCAAAAGTCCAGAGCGCCCTTCTGGAAGCCATGCAGGAGCACCAGGTCACCATCGGCGAAAATACGTACAAACTTCCGGAACCGTTCCTGGTGATGGCCACCCAGAACCCCATCGAGCAGGAAGGCACCTATCCCCTGCCGGAAGCCCAGGTAGACCGTTTCATGCTCAAAGTCGTCGTCTCCTACCCCAAGAAAGAGGAAGAACGGGAGATCATCCGCATGAACGGAGCCGGCACCTTCCCCAAGGCCCAGCCTGTGGTGAAGCCCGAGGACATTGTCCGCGCCCGCGAAGTGGTCCGCGACGTGTACATGGATGAAAAGATCGAGCGTTATATCGTGGACATCGTCTACGCCACCCGTACTCCCGCCGACTACGGCCTCAAGGACCTGGAGCACTTCATTTCGTACGGTGCGTCGCCCCGTGCCAGCATTTCCCTGGCCATGGCCGCCAAGGCCTACGCCTTCATCAAGCGCCGCGGCTACGTGATTCCCGAAGATGTACGCGCCGTCTGCAACGAGGTGCTGCGCCACCGTATCGGCCTCACCTATGAGGCGGAGGCGGAGAATGTGACGCCGGAGCAGATCATCGAAAAGATCCTTAATGCGGTGATCGTCCCGTAATGACACCCGAAGAACTCATAAAGAAAGTCCGCAAAATCGAGATCCGGACCAAGGCGCTGAGCCACCAGATTTTCGCGGGAGAGTACCATTCGGCCTTCAAGGGGCGCGGTATGGCCTTCAGCGAAGTGCGGGAGTATCAGTACGGGGACGACGTCCGCAACATGGACTGGAACGTCACCGCCCGCATGAGCGCCCCGTACGTGAAAGTCTTTGAAGAAGAGCGCGAACTCACCGTGGTGCTGCTGGTGGACATTTCCCGGAGCGGCCTGTTCGGCACATCCGTGAAGACCAAGCGCGAACAGCTAGCCGAGATTGCCGCCACCCTGTCTTTCAGTGCCATTCTGAACAACGACAAGGTCGGATGCATCCTGTTCAGCGATACGGTGGAGAAATTCATCCCGCCGGCAAAAGGCCGCACGCACTTCCTCCGGATCGTCCGGGAAATCCTGGAATACGAGCCTCAGCACGACGGAACCGACATCGGCGAAGCCCTCCGCTTCCTCACGGGCGCCATCAAGAAAAAATGCACCGCCTTCGTCCTGAGCGACATGCTGGACGTCAAGGCCGACGGCACCCCCCGCTACGAGGAAGCGCTGAAAGTGGCCGTCGGCAGGCACGACCTGTCGGTGATCCGCGTCAGCGACCCGCGGGAAAAAACCCTTCCCAATGTGGGTCTCGTGCATGCGAAAGATGCGGAAAACGGCAGTTCGCGCTGGATCAACACCGGCTCCCGGAGCGTCCGCGACGCTTATGCCCGGTGGTTCCGCAGCGCCACCTCCAGCGCCGACCGCCTGTTCCTGCAGTACCAGGTAGACCATATAGACCTGTCCACCGACCAGGACTACGTCCGCGGCCTGATGGATCTGTTTCACAGAAGATGAAAGGAAAATTGCTAATACCGGTGCTCCTTGCCGCCGCCGCGCTTTCCGCCTGGGCCGAAGGGCTCCGAAAAGACGGCGGGGAGGCCTTTCTGGAGCCCGTCCAGAAGCGGGATTCCATCCTCATCGCAGACCAGCTGCGATACGGCGTCATGCTCAAGGACGTCCAGGAAGGGACACCGCTCCAACTGCCGGAATTCAAGCTGGACGAAAACAGCCCCATCGTCATCCTGGGCAACTGGCAGCTTGACTCCACCCGCGTTTCCAAGCGGAAGGAAAAGCCCGCCCGGTACGACATCAAGGCTTCGCTTCCCATGACGGTTTTTCTGGGCGGCACCTATGAGCTTCCGCCCATTCCCATACTCCTGAACGCCGACACCCTCGTTTTCCATGCCGCCGAACCCCTCGTCGTGACGGAACTCCCCGTGGACATGGAAACCTTCCAGCCCCATGACATCAAGCCGCAGGTCAAGTTCCCCTACACCCTGAAGGAACTGTTCCCGTGGATTTACGGCATCGGCATGGGCCTGATGGTGATCGCCGCCCTGATCCTGTGGCTGGTGACCCGGCGGAAACAGGCCCAGGATGCCATCCTGAAGGAACCGGCTCACATCCGCGCCCTCCGGAAACTGGACAAGCTCCGCGGTGACAGATACTGGAAGCCCGACCAGCAGAAATTCTTCTACTCCGGCGTCACGGATGCCCTCCGGGAGTACATCGTTTCCCGCTACGGCGTGGGCGCCATGGAAATGACCACCGCCGAGATTTTCGACGGGCTCAAAGGCACCGACATGCCGGCGGAACTTTACGACGAAATGAAAGCCCTCTTTGAACGGGCCGATTTCGTAAAATTCGCGAAATACACCGCAACGGACGAGGAAAACGCCCAGGTGCTTCCCGGCGCCGTGCGTTTTGTGACGGCGACCTATGAGCAGGAGATTGCCAGCCAGACGGCCGGCGACGAAGGTAAAAAGGAGGAGTAGCCATGTTCTTTGAGTATCCCTATCTGCTGTGGCTGCTGGCCGTTCCGGTGCTTCTCGTGCTCCGCTACCTGTGGATTGAGCTGAAAGACCGACGGCCGCACCTCAGGGTGTCCAAACTGGACGCCTGGACCGCCGGAGGCCGCTCCGTTCTGGAGTGGGTCCGCCATATCCCCTTCCTCCTCAGAACTGCCGCCCTGGCGCTCCTTGTCATCGCCATCGCCCGGCCCCGGTCGTCGTCCCAGGTGGAGAAAGTGGACACGGAAGGCATCGACATTGTCTTTGCAATGGACGTGAGTACCTCCATGCTGGCCCGGGACTTCACCCCGGACCGCCTGAGCGCAGCCAAGGACATCGCCATCGAATTCATCGCCTCCCGGCCTTCGGACCGGATGGGCATCGTGGTCTTCGCCGGTGAAAGCTACACCCAGTGTCCCCTCACCACCGACCGGGCCACCCTCATCAACCTCATGAAAGACGTGCAGACCGACCTCATCGAGGACGGCACCGCCATCGGCAACGGTCTGGCGACAGCCGTGGCGCGGATGAAAGACTCCGACGCCAAGAGCCGGGTCGTGATCCTGCTGACGGACGGCGTGAACAACATGGGCGAGATTGACCCTTCCATGGCGACGGAAATCGCAAAGACCTACGGAATCAGGGTCTACACCATCGGCGTCGGGGCCAACGGAACCGCGCCCTACCCCGTGCAGACCCCTTGGGGCATCGAACTCCAGAACATTCCCGTGGAGATTGACGAGCCCCTGCTGAAAAGCATCTCGGAGGGCACCGGCGGCCGATATTTCCGCGCCACCGACAACACCAAGCTGGCCGAAATCTATGCTGAGATCGGCCGCATGGAGAAGACCCGCACCACGGTGGATTCGTTCCCCGTTTACAAGGATTTGTTTAAGAACTACGCACTGGCGGCCCTGATCTGCCTCCTTCTGGAGATCCTGCTCCGTGCACTGATGAGGAGGATGCCGTAATGTTACTGTTTGCCGACTACAGATATCTGTACCTGCTTCTGCTGTGCCCGGTGTTCCTTCTGGGATACGGCCTGCTGAGGCATCTGCGCTCCCGCAGGGTGAAAGCCTTCGGCGATGAAGAGCTGGTGAAAGCCCTGATGCCTTCCTGGTCCCGCTCCAAGGGCTGGGTCCGGATGGTGCTGTTCACCCTGGCCTTCGCGCTGTTCGCCATCGGCCTGGCCCGGCCGCGGACCGGGGCCAAACTGGCCGAAAGGACCACCCGGGGGGCGGAAATCATCGTCGCCCTGGACGTTTCCAACTCCATGCTCGCGGAGGATTACTCCCCCAACCGGCTGGAGCGTGCCAAGCTGTCCATCTCCCGCCTGACAGACAGGCTGCAGGACGACCGGATCGGCCTGGTGATCTTTGCCGGAACCTCTTTCGTACAGCTGCCCGTCACCACGGACTATGTGAGCGCCAAGATGTTCCTCGGCAGCATCGACACCGGATCCATCCCCGTACAGGGAACTGCCATAGGAGACGCTATCCGCCTGAGCATCAAGAGTTTCAGCGCACAGAGCGAAAAGAGCCGCGTGATCGTGGTCATCTCGGACGGCGAGAACCATGAAGACGATGCCGTCGCCGCCGCCCGCCAGGCTGCGGAACTGGGCATCAAGGTCTACACCATCGGCGTCGGGTCGGCCGAAGGGCAGCCCATTCCCATGGACGGCGGGCTCCTGAAAGACAAAGACGGCAACATCGTCGTGACCCGCCTGGACGAAGAGACCCTCCGCCAGGTGGCCAAGGCCGGCGGCGGAGCCTATATCCATGCCGGCGGCGAGGAGTTCGGCCTCAACCCCATCATCCAGGACATCCGGCGGATGGAGGACGAGGAATTCGGCAGCGTCGTGTTCGAGGAATACGACGAGCAGTACATGTACTTCCTGGGCGCCGCCCTCCTGCTGCTGGTGATTGAAATGCTGATCGGCGAGCGCAAACCCCGCCGCAAACTGTTCGACGTATGAGAAAGTTACTGACAGTGCTGCTGCTCGCACTCGTGAGCTTGAGCGCCTGGGGCCAGAAAGCCGACCTCAGAAGAGGCAACCGCGCGTTCCGCAAAGGCCAGTACGACCAGGCCGATATCCACTACCGCAAAGGCCTGATGAAGGACACCACCTCCGTGGCGGCCCACTACAACCTGGCCAACAACCTGTACCGCCAGGAGCAGTACGACCAGGCCGCCCAGCAGCTGGACGCCGTCAAAGAGACCGCCCCCGCCGCCGCATTTTCGGCCGACTATTACTTCAACCGGGGCGATGTGGCCATCGCGTCCGAAGACTGGCAGACGGCCGTGGACGCCTTCATGCAATGCCTCCTGCGCACCCCGGACGACCTCCAGGCCAAGGAAAATTTCATTTATTCCCGGAACAAACTGATCCAGCAGCAGCAACACCAGCAGCAAGGCGGTCAGGACCAGCAGAATCAAGACCAGAACCAGGATCAGGACCAACAGAACCAGGATCAGAACAAAGACCAGAATCAGGATCAGCAGAATCAGAACCAGCAGGGCCAGAATCAGGACCAGAATCAGGACCAGGACCAGCAGCAACAGCAGCAGCCGGTGGAACTGAATCCCCAGCAGGCCCAGCAGTTGCTCCAGGCCATTCAGGAAAAAGAAAAGCAGACCCAGGAGAAGGTGGACGAGAAGAAAGCCGCCGCCCTGCGTTCTCGCCAGAAGGAAAAGAATTGGTAGTGTATGAAAAGATTAGTTTCCAGCCTCATGCTCTCCTTGGCGGCGCTGTCCGTATGGGCACAGAACGCCATCCGTGTCGAGGTGCACAACATAGTGGAAGTGGGCGAACGCTTCAATCTGGCGTTCGTCGTGGAAGGGGAACATGCCCCGTCGGATTTCAGCTGGGAAGCCGGTGACGATTTCACCGTCGTCTGGGGCCCTCAGAAAGGCACCTCCAGCAGCATCCAGATCATCAACGGCAAAACCACCCGTTCCTCCCAGACTTCCTTTACCTATATCCTGCAGGCTTCCAAGGCCGGCACGTTCACCATTCCTTCGGCATCAGCCAAAGTAAAAGGGGCCGAAATCCATTCCCGCCCCGTCCAGATCCAGGTCGTGAGCGGCGGGAACGCCTCCGCCGGCGGCCAGTCGCAGCAGGGCCAGGGCGGCAGTACGCCTTCCGGAGAAAGCGCATCGGCCCGGACGGCGGACGGGACTTCGGACATCTTCATGCGGCTGAGCCTGAGCCGCGGTTCCGTGGTGGTGGGAGAGCCCGTCACGGCCACCCTCAAGATTTACCACAGGGCCAACCTGGTCGGGTTTGAGAATGCCCGGTTCCCTTCGTTCAAAGGCTTCTGGAGCCAGGAGACGGAGGCCCCTTCCAACATCGAGTTCCAGCGCGAGCAGGTGGACGGCACCATGTACAACAGCGCGGTGCTGCGCCGCTGGGTCCTGATTCCCCAGAAGAGCGGCGACCAGGCCATCGAACCGGCCGAGGTCGTGTGCCTGGTGAACGTCCAGCGCCGTCGCAGCAGCAGCGGATCCATCTTTGACGACTTCTTCGGCAACGACTACGCCACCGTCCGGCAGCGGGTGTCCACGAAAGGCGCCACGCTGCATGTGTCGGCCCTGCCCGGCGGAGCGCCGGAGAGTTTCGGGGGCGGCGTGGGCGAATTCAAAGTCTCCGCACGCCTGAGCAAGGATTCCCTGAAGACGCACGACGCGGCGTCGCTCCTGGTGACCGTTTCCGGAAAGGGCAACATCGCCCTGGCGGAGGCGCCCAAAGTGAGTTTCCCGCCGGACTTCGAGGTCTACGACGTCAAGACCACCGTCAATACCGACAAGAGCGGCACCTCGGGGTCCAAAACCTTTGAATATCCCTTCATTCCGCGCAGTCCGGGCGAGTTTTCCATCGGCCCGGTACGCTACGGCTACTACGACGTGAAGGCCCGGAAATACGAGGTGGCCGCGTCCTCCGTCCTGGCGCTGAAAGTGGCCCGGTCGGCCGCATCCACCGCCGCGGCTCCCGAAAGCGGCTCCACGCTCACCGTCGACCGCAAGGGCGTCAAGAACCTGGGCGAGGACATCCGCTTCATCCGCACCAAGACCGGCCTCGTGGCCGACAAAGGCTTCCTGGTGTACTCCAAACTCTGGTGGGGCGCCCTCCTTGTCCTCCTCCTCGGAGGGACGGGCATCTGGCTGGGCATGCGCAAAGCCGCCCGGCTGAGGGCCGACGTCGCCGGAACCCGGAACCGCAAGGCCACCCGCCAGGCGCTGAAACGGCTCTCGCAGGCCCGCGAATTCCTGCAGAAGAACCTGTACACCGCTTTCTACGAGGAGCTGCACCGCTCCCTGCTGGGCTTCATCGGCGACAAACTGGGTCTGGACATGGCCGAACAGAGCAAAGAGAACATTGCCGATGCGCTCGTCTCCCGCGGCACCTCCCAGGCCGTCGCCGACGATTTCGTCGGGCTCCTGGCCGCCTGTGAAGAGGCGCGCTACTCCCCCGACGCCGGCCACCAGGCCATGAACACCCACTACGAGAAAGCCATCGCGCTGATTACCGCCATTGACTCCAGCATGAAAAAGACGCCCGTTTCCAAGGCCGCCCTGGCCCTGACCCTGCTCCTGATGCTGCCCTTCTCCCTCCAGGCAGCCCCTTCCTACCCGGATTCTCTCTGGCTTTCCGGCGTCCATGCCTACACTGAAGGAGACTACGCCAAGGCCCTGAAGGACTGGGAGGACGTCCGCGCCACCGGTCTCATGTCCAAGGAGTTATACTACAACCTGGGCAACGCCTATTTCAAGAGCGGAGAAATCGCGCCCGCCATCCTCTGGTATGAAAGGGCCCTCCGGCTGGACCCCTCTGACGCCGACATCCGCTACAACCTCGAATATGCCCGTGCCCTCACCCAGGACCGGATTGACGAAGTGCCGGAAATCTTCTTCGAGCAGTGGGGCCATGCCCTCTGCTACCTGCTGCCCTCCAATACCTGGGCTGTGATTTCCATCCTGTTTTTCGCCCTCACCGTCGCCCTGGTGCTGCTGTTCCTTCTCGGCAGTTCCTCCGCGCTGCGCAGATGGGGCTTCTTCGGCGCCATCGCCGCCTTCCTCATCGCCTTCCTGGGCTGGGACTTCGCCCGGTGGCAGCGTTCCGAGGCCCTCCGGCAGGACCAGGCCATCGTGATGCGCCCCGTCTCTTCGGTGAAGAGCTCCCCGTCGGAAGGCAGCGCCAAAGACCTTTTCATCCTGCACGAAGGCACCCGCGTCAAGGTCCTTGACAACGTATCCGGCTTCTCGCAGATCGAGATTGCCGACGGCCGCCAGGGATGGATACCGGGGAAGGATCTTGAAATTATTTAAATCTATGATTTAGAGCCGTGAAATTCACGGCTTTTTTTGTATCTTTGCAGTTTGAAGCGAAAAATATAAAAACGACGATATATGTTATTCCCTCTACTTCAGACAGACACGGCGGCTGCCGTCCTTGACAGCCTCACCCAGCCCGCAGAAACGGTGGCTCCCGTGCAGCCCACCCAGATGTCCGAGAGCCTCTGGTCCATGTTCAACATGGGCGGTCCCCTGATGTGGGTCCTGCTGGCCCTCAGCATCCTCGCGATTTACCTGATCGGCCGCAAATGGTGGATGATCAAAAACGCCTCCAAGATCGACCCTCACTTCATGCAGGACATCCGCGACTACATGAATGACGGCAAGGTCAAGAGCGCCGTCACCCTCTGCCGCAAATACGACAACCCCGTCGCCCGCATGATCGAGACCGGCATCCACCGCATGGGCCGCCCCATGGCCGACATCCAGAGCGCCATCGAGAACATCGGCAACGTGGAAGTCGCCCGCCTGGAGAAAGGGCTTCCGCTGCTGGCCACCATCGCCGGCGGTGCGCCCATGATCGGTTTCCTGGGTACGGTGATGGGTATGGTGCAGGCTTTCTTCAACATGTCCAAAGCCGGCAACAACATTGATATCACCCTCCTCAGCGACGGTATCTACACCGCCATGCTCACCACCGTGGGCGGCCTCATCGTAGGTATCATCGCCTACTTCGGCTACAACTGGCTCACCTCCAAAGTGAGCGACCTGGTGTACAAGATGGAAAGCTCCACCTTGGAATTCATCGACATCGTCCTCCACGAACCCGGCGAAGAATAGCATTATGGCACTGAAGAGAAACACCAAGGTGGACGCGCAGTTCTCGGTATCCTCGATGACGGATATCGTGTTCCTCCTGCTGATCTTCTTCCTGGTGACCTCCACGCTCATCAACCCCAACGCCCTGAAGCTCCTCCTCCCCAAATCCACGGGACAGGTAAACGCCAAGGCCACGGTGAGCGTGAGCATCAAAGACTGGGGCGACGAGACCTACACCTACCACATCAACGGAGACCAGGACCCGCTCCCCTACGATGAGGTGGAAGCCCAGCTCATCGGCCTCCTTTCGCAGGAAGAAGACCCCACTTTCTCCATTTTCTCCGACCAGAGCGTCCCGGTGGGAGAAGTGGTACAGATTATGAATATCGCCAAGCGGAATCACTACAAAGTCATTCTGGCCACCCAGCCCGAGTAAAGCATGCAACCCTACCAGCGAACCAGAGAGCAACGAGAGAAAAACGCCAACGTGACCGGCATCGTGGTCACGCTGGTTTTCCATGCCCTGGCCCTGGTGCTGCTCCTTACCTCCGGGCTCAAATACCTGGACCCGCCGCCCCCGGAGCGCACCTCCCTTCTGATAGAATTTGAAGAAGAGACGGAACTTCAAAGGCCCGTCATCACCCGTGTGGGCCGCCAGCCCCAGGCAGAGGAAGTGGACCTTACCAAGCCCGTGGAACTGGTCCAGAAGGCCGAATCGCCCCATGTGAACGACCGGTCCAACACCACGCCCGCCACCCGGCCGGACAGCCACGGCGACGTGGAAGTCCCCACCCCGAAGGTGGAAGAGCCCAAGCTGGACCCCCGCGCCTCTTTCCCCGGCATGTCCCCGAAAGACAATGCCGCCACGGCGCCCCACAGCGCCTCCGAGGCATCTGAAGGCTTCAAGGCCGGACAGCCGGACGGCAACACCCGGGAAGGCAAGGCGGAAGGCAGCGCCAACGCCCACGTGAAAGGCCGCAATGTCGTGGGGTCACTGCCCAAGCCCAGCTATGGGACCCAGGAACAAGGCATCGTCGTCGTGCAGGTGAAAGTGGACCAGTACGGCAATGTCACCGAAGCCATCGCCGGCGCGGAAGGCACCACCGTCACCGACAAAACCCTCTGGAATGCAGCCCGTTCCGCTGCCCTGAAAGCCCATTTCAACATGGACGCCAGCGCACCCGCCGTCCAGACCGGAACCATAACGTATATCTTCAAACTCAAATAACGACGTGAGTCGCATCATTAATTTTTAACAGCCCGTGAGGGTCATCATTTATGGAAGAAAACAAAAAAGGTACGAGAAAACACATCGTACGGAAAGCCTATGAAGGCCACGCAGAAAAAGTAGATTACAGCACCAGCCGCAGTTTCGACTCCGAAGACCGGCCGGCCCGGCATTACCAGCCCCGCACTTATGGAGACAAACCCCGCGCATTCGGGGACAAGCCCCGCACCTATGGGGACAAACCGCGCACCTACGGCGACAAGCCCCGTACCTACGGGGACAAACCCGCCGGATTCGCTGACAAAAAAGCCCGCACCTATGGGGACAAGCCCCGTACTTTCGGCGACCGTCCCCGCAAAAGCGGCTACGGGAAACCGTCCTTCGGCGGTTCCGCAAAGCCCTACGCCAAGCGCAGCAAGGCCGAAGAGGGCATGAGCGCCATGCTCAGCCGCAAGCCCCAGGTGAACGGCCGCTACAGCGACGACGACACCGCCCCCACCGAAATCCAGGAAGTGGTGCGCCTGAATAAATTCATCGCCAACTCCGGCGTCTGCTCCCGCAGAGAGGCCGATACCCTCATCCAGAGCGGCGTCGTGACCGTCAACGGCGAAGTGGTCACCGAACTGGGTACCAAAGTGAACATCCTCACCGACGACGTCCGCTTCAACGGACAGCGCCTCAAAGGGGAAGAGAAAGTATACATCGTGATGAACAAGCCCAAAGGCTATGTCACCACCGCCAGCGACCCCCATGCCGAAAAGACCGTCATGGACCTCCTGAAGGGCTGCCCTACCCGCGTGTTCCCCGTCGGCCGGCTGGACAAGAACACCACCGGCGTCCTGATGTTCACCAACGACGGCGAAATGGCCGAACACCTCACCCATCCTTCCTATAACAAGAAGAAGATTTACCAGGTGGTGCTGGACGCCCCCCTCACCGAGGAGGACCAGCAGAAGATTCTCTCCGGCATCGAACTGTCCGACGGCATCGTGTCGGCCGATGAACTCGAATTCATCGACGCGCACGACCACCGCCAGCTGGGCATCGAAATCCACTCCGGCAAGAACCGCATCGTCCGCCGCATCTTCGAATCCCTGGGCTATGAGGTCCGCGCCCTGGACCGCGTCTACTTCGCCGGCCTCACCAAGAAAGGCCTCAAGAAGAGCGACTGGCGCTACCTGACGGAAGGGGAAGTGAACATCCTCAAGATGGGAGCATACGTATAATGGCACACAGAGCAGGATTCGTCAACATCATCGGCAACCCCAATGTGGGGAAGAGCACCCTCATGAACGCCCTCGTGGGGGAAAAGCTCTCCATTGTCACCGCCAAGGCGCAGACCACCCGGCACCGCATCATGGGCATCGTCAGCGGGGAGGACTACCAGATCGTCTACTCTGACACCCCCGGCATCCTGAAGCCCAATTACCGGCTCCAGGAAAACATGCTCAGCTTCGTGGACACCGCCATCGGCGACGCGGACATCATCCTCTACGTCACCGACACCGTCGAAAAGGCCGACAAGAACGAGGCCTACATCCTCAAGCTCCAGCAGGTTTCCTGCCCCGTGGTGGTGGTCCTCAACAAGATTGACATCTCCACGCAGGAAAAGGTGCTGGAACTGATGGCCTGGTGGAAGGACAAACTCCCCAAGGCGGAGATTATCCCGGCATCGGCCCAGGAGAAATTCAATCTGGAGAGCATCCTGGAGGCGGTTTCATCCCGTCTTCCGGAGGCGCCGGCCTGGTTCGACAAGGACCAGTTCACCGACCGGAACCTGCGTTTCTTCGCCTCGGAGATTCTCCGGGAGAAGATTTTCCTCAACTACACCGAGGAAATCCCCTACTCCTGCGAGGTGGAGATCGAAGCCTTCCATGAAGGCGAGGACCGCTACGAGATTTCCGCCGTCATTTACGTGATGCGGGAATCCCAGAAAGGAATCATTATCGGCAAGGGCGGTGCCATGCTCAAGAAAGTGGGCACCCAGGCCCGCCTGGACATGGAGGACTTCTTCCAGAAGAAGGTCTTCCTGTCCACCTTTGTGAAAGTCGACCCCGACTGGCGCGAAAACCGCAAGGAACTCCGCCGATTCGGATATGAATTTTAACAGCAAGCATCTTTATGGCAGAAGATTGGGACGATATTAAAAACGCTCCGGAAGAAGAAGACGAAGAACTGGGAGAAGACGCCGCCGCGTCGGGAAAGTTCGAAAAGCTTCTGGGACAGGACAGCAAGAAGTACAAGCTGTCCGGCATGTTCAAGGACTGGTATCTGGACTACGCGTCCTACACCATCCTGGACCGGGCCGTGCCGCATATCGTGGACGGATTCAAGCCCGTTCAGCGCCGCGTGCTGCACACCATGGCCGAAATGGACGACGGCCGGTACACCAAGGTCGCGAACATCGTGGGCCAGGCCATGCAGTACCACCCGCACGGTGACGCGTCCATCCTGGGCGCCCTCGTGACCCTGGGTCAGAAAGGCCTTCTGATCGACTGCCAGGGAAACTGGGGCAACATCCTCACCGGCGACTCCAACGCCGCCCCCCGTTACATCGAGGCCCGGCTTTCGAAGTTTGCCAAGGAAGTGGTCTTTGACAAGAAGGTCACGCCCTGGATGACTTCCTACGACGGCCGCAACCAGGAGCCCACGGAACTGCCCGTCCGCTTCCCGCTGCTGCTGGCCCAGGGGACCGAAGGCATTGCCGCCGGTCTCAGCTCCAAGATCCTGCCGCACAATTTCAACGAGCTCATCGACGCCTCCATCGCCATCCTGAAGGGAGAGCCGTACGAGATTCTGCCGGACTTCCCTACCGGCGGCATCGCCGACTGCTCCAAATACAACCAGGGCAAACGGGGCGGCATGGTGAAGGTGCGCGCCCGCATCAACAAAGTGGACAAATCCACCATCACCATCACGGAAATCCCATACGGGAAAACCTCCCACGCCATCATTGACAGCATCCTCAAGGCCAAGGACAAGAAGAAGATCAACATCAAGAAGATCGAGGACATGACCACCGACAAGGTGGAGATCGTGATCCACCTCCCTTCCGATGTGTCCCCGGACAAGACCATCGACGCCCTGTACGCCTTCACCGAGTGCGAAACCAAGATTGCGCCCAACGCCTGCGTCATCCGCGAAAACAAGCCGGTGTTCGTCACCGTCAACGACATCCTGGAATATGACACCTACCATACCCGGGACATCCTGGAGGCCCAGCTCCGCTACAAACTGGGCGAACTGGAAGACGACTGGCACTACAGCTCACTGGAACGCATCTTCTTCGAGAACCGCATCTACAAAGTCCTGGAGCAGAACCAGCTGACCTGGGAACAGCAGCTGGACGACGTCATGTCCCAGATGAAGCTGTATCAGGACCTGCTGCACCGCGAGATTGTGATGGAAGACATCCTGAAACTGGTGGAGAAACCGGTGCGGAAAATCTCCAAGTTCGACACCAAGGCCCTGGACGAAAAGATCTATGCCATCGAGGACCAGATGAAAGATGTCCGGGACAAGCTCGCCCACATCACCGAGTTCACCATCGACTGGTTCAAAGGCCTGAAGAAGAAATACGGAAAAGACTGGCCCCGCCTGACGGAAATCTCGTCGCTGGAGAACATCACCGTCACCAAGGTGGTCGCGAGCAATGCCAAACTCTACGCCAACCTGGCCGAAGGTTTTGTGGGCATCGGCCTGAAACGGGACGACGGCGGCGAGTTCGTGGGCGAATGCTCCGACCTGAGCGAGATCATCGTCATCGGCAAAGACGGCAAATACCGCGTCACGAAGGTGTCTGACAAGGCTTTCTTCGGGAAGGACCTCCTGTACGCCGGCGTCTTCAACCGCGGCGACGAGCGCACCATCTACAACGTCATCTACCGCGACGGCAAAGGCCCTGCCCATTACGCCAAGCGTTTCAACATCACCTCCATCACCCGCGACAAGGAATACGACATCACCACCGGGGCCGACGGTTCCCGCATCCTCTGGTTCACCGTGAACCACAACGGTGAGGCCGAGACCGTCCGCATCGCCCTTCGGCCCAAGAAAGGGCTCAAGAAGACTTCCCTGGAATGGGACTTCTCCTCGCTCGCGATCAAGGGACGCAGCTCCCGGGGCAACCTCGTGACCAAGAATGCCATCGCCCGCATCCAGCTCAAATCCAAGGGCGTGACCACCCTGGAGGGCAAACCCATCTGGTACGACCCCGACATCCAGCGCCTCAACGAAGAAGGCCGCGGACAGCTTCTGGGAAAATTCACCGGAGAAGACCGCGTCCTCGCCATCTTTGCCGACGGTACCTTCTACACCACCTCCTACGACCTGGTGAACAAGTACCAGGGCGACGTCGTCCGCATCGAGAAACTCGATCCCTCGCGGGTATACACCGTCCTGTACTGGGACAACGCCGCCAAAGCGTACTATGTCAAGCGTTTCAGCTTCGTGGAAAGCAACAACACGCCCATGCTCTTCATCTCCGACGCCCGCGGTTCCCGCCTGGTGGACATTTCCTCCGACCTGCACCCCCAGATTGTGCTTACCTTCGGCGGAAAATACGAACACCGGGAGCCGGAAACCATTGACGCAGAGGAATTCATCGCCAAGAAAGGTCTCACCGCCAAGGGCAAGAAATGCTCCCCGATGGACCTCAGCAGCGTAGAATTCGGCGAGCCCCTCGTCAAGCCGGAAGACCTTGAGGAGCCCGAAGCCCCCACCGTCGTGGAAGGCCTGGAAGAGGACGACGCCATCGACGTAGACCTGGACCCGCAGGCCGACGAGAACCCCGTTCAGCCCATCGAGCAGACCGGCCAGGCGCATGAGCTCCTTTCCGGCACCGCCGAAGAGAATCCCGCTGACGGTGCCGTTGACCTGGGCGACTGGGAACCCACTTTATTTTAGCGCCATGAAAAGACTGCTCCTTCTTTGCGCCCTCCTTCCGTGCGGATTCACCGCCGGAGCGCAGTACCTCACGCTGACGGACATTCCCTACTCCAAGGCCGACGAGTATGCCGCCGAGCGCTGCAAACTGGACATATACTATCCCACTCCCGCTGCCGACTGCCCGGTCGTGGTCTGGTTTCACGGCGGCGGCCTCACCGGCGGCAGCAAGTTTATCCCCGAGGAGCTCAAAAACAGCGGGCTGGTGGTCATTGCCGTGAACTATCGGCTCATGCCGCGCGCCTCCATCGACGACTGCATTGACGATGCCGCAGCGGCCGTAGCCTGGGCTTTCAACAACGCCGCTGCCTACAACGGCTCCCCCGAAAAGATTTTCGTCACGGGCCATTCGGCCGGCGGCTATCTCACCGACATGGTCGGCCTGGACAAAAAATGGCTGGCGAAATACGGCATCGACGCCAACCGGATTGCCGCCCTGGTGCCTTACAGCGGGCAGGTCATCACCCATTTCGCTATCCGCGAAAGGAAAGGGATGTCTCCCAAACAGCCCCTCATCGACGAGTACGCTCCGCTCTTCCACATCCGGCCGGACGCCCCGCCCATCGTCATCATCAGCGCCGACCGCAACCAGGAACTCTATGGCCGATACGAGGAGACCGCCTACTTCTGGCGCATGCTCAAAGAAGTGGGACATCCGGACGTAAGCATCTATGAGTTGGACGGTTACGACCACGGCGACATGGCCACTCCGGCCCACGCCATCCTCAAAAAAACCATCCGCCGGATATGCTCATCGCACTGACCGGATTCATGTGCAGCGGCAAGACCACGGTAGGGGAAATCGTGGCCGACGCCCTCGGCTGCCCCTTCCTGGACCTGGACCGCATCATTGAGAAAAAAGCTGGCCGCAGCATCCGAGACATCTTCGCCGCCGGCGGCGAGGACGCCTTCCGCCGCCTGGAGAAAAAAGCCCTGGAGGACACCGTCCAAAAGTATAGGGAAACCACCGCCGTCCTCGCCCTGGGAGGCGGAACAGTAACCGTTCCCGGAGCCGTCAACCTGCTGCACGACAACACCTTGTGCATTTACCTGGAGGCCTCCAGGGAGACCCTTCAGACCCGGCTCAGCACCGCCGCTCAAGACCGCCCCCTCGCCAGCGAAGACTGGCCATCCCGCCTCCAGGCCCGCCGCCCCCTCTACGAGGCCTCGGCACAGGTCACCATCGGCACCGATGAGTGGACCCCCGAGGAAATCGCCGACGAAATCATCATCTCCTGCCTGTAGAGGACTACCGCACCTTCCCCTTCTGCTCGGCCTAAGTGCAAAAACGCCCCATTTTGCACTCGGAGACCTCTCCAAGACCCGCCTCAGGTGCAAAAACACCCCAAAATGCACTTGGGGTAGGAGCCGATGGCGCAGGTGAGGGCCATTTAGCGCAGGCTAGAGATTTGCCAACCGCCAGCCGTGGCACTTAAGTTATTATCAGTCAACGAGATACAGAAATCGCCTCCGGCTTTTTGCCTTAGGCGATTTCAGGAAATGGTTCAGCATCAGTCACTTAGGCGCCACAGGGAATGAGACACACGACAGGGCTTCCCGTAAGATGGCGCAGCCGGACCCTCTTGCTTTTTCGGCGGGGAATACGTATATTTGTATGATTATGGGCATCACGGAGAGACAATGGACCATCAAAACGCCGGCCAATGAAGAAAAAGCGGCGCAGCTGGCTGCAGAACTCGGTATCGACCGCGTTCTGGCCGACCTTTTGGTCCAGCGCGGCGTAGAGACCTTCGCCCAGGCCCGTACCTTCTTCCGTCCCCGCCTGGAAGACCTCCACGACCCCTTCCTCATGACGGACATGGACAAAGCCGTCGAGCGCATCCACCAGGCGGTCACAGAAAAACAGCAGATCCTGGTTTACGGAGACTATGACGTAGACGGAACCACCGCCGTGGCCCAGGTGTACTCTTTCCTCAAACAGTTTACACCCAACGTCCGCTTCTACATCCCGGACCGGTACGACGAAGGCTACGGCCTGTCATACAAAGCCCTGGACTGGGCCTCCGACAACGGCGTCAATCTTGTCATCACCCTGGACTGCGGCATCAAAGCCATCGACAAAGTGGAATACGCCCGCGGAAAAGGAATTGACGTCATCATCTGCGACCATCATCTCCCGGAAGAAGAACTTCCCAAGGCCGTCGCCGTCCTGGATCCCAAGCGCGAAGACTGCCACTACCCCTTCGACGACCTGTGCGGCTGCGGCGTCGGCTTCAAACTGGCCCAGGGTTATGTCCAGCAGTTCGGCCTGGACCCGGCCCTGCTGGAACCCCTGCTGGATTTGCAGGTGGTTTCCATCGCGTCGGACCTGGTTTCCATGACCGGAGAGAACCGCATCCTCGCACACTTCGGCCTCAAACGGCTCAACGAGAATCCCAGGAAGGGACTCCTCGCCATGATCAACCTTGCCAAGCTGGAGCCCGGACACATCGGCATTGACGACATTGTCTTCAAAATCGGCCCCCGCATCAATGCGGCAGGACGCATGGAAAGCGGTCGGCTGGCCGTAGAACTGCTCACCGCCACTGACGACCGCACCGCCTTCCGGATCGGCGAGCAGATCAACGACAACAACAACGAACGCAAATCCATCGACCGGGAAATCACCCAGGAGGCCTTGGAGATGGTGCGCACCGGCAAAGCCCTTGCCACGGAGAATGCCACCATCGTATACAATCCCACCTGGAACAAAGGCGTCGTGGGCATCGTCGCCTCCCGTCTGGTAGAAGCCTATTACAAGCCCACGGTGGTCCTCACCAAGAGCAACGGATTCGTGACCGGCAGCGCCCGCTCTGTCCAGGGATTCGACCTGTACGCTTCCATCGAAAGCTGCGCCGACCTCCTCGAAAACTTCGGCGGCCACATGTATGCCGCCGGCCTTACCATGAAAGAGGAAAACCTGGACGAATTCTGCCGACGGATGGACAGCTTTGTCAAAGGCAACATCACCCGTGAGGAGCGCACCCCCGTCGTGGAAATCGACGCCCGCCTGGACTTCTCGCAAATCACGCCCAAATTCACCCGCATCCTGAAACAGTTCCAGCCCTTCGGCCCCGGAAACGCCAATCCCGTCTTCCTCACCGAGGACGTCTACGACGCCGGCAACGGCCGCAAAGTGGGGGCCGGCGGTGTGCACCTGAAACTGGACCTGATGCAGGAAAGCCAGCCGTACCGCCAGATTGCCGCCATCGGCTTCAATATGGCCGACTATTACGACCACATCAAAGCCGGCAACCCCATCGACATCTGCTACTCCATTGTCGAGAACTTCTACCGCGGCTCCTCCACCGTCCAACTGCGCCTGAAAGACATCCGCGAGCGGGACGAACTCATCTAACCCCCTCTAACTATGAAACACATCCTTCCCGTCCTTCTGTCCCTGTCGGCATTGTTCGTTACAAACTGCTCCGGATGGACGGAGCAGGACCATGGCCAGTACCGCCTCGTGATACAGAAAAACGGGCCTGCGCTGGGATACAGCCCGGCTTCGGGCGTGAGAGTCCTGACCGTCAAAGGCAAAGCCTTCAAAGACCTGAACCGGAACGGCACGCTGGATCCGTATGAGGACTGGCGGCTAAGCCCCGAAGACCGCGCCGCCGACCTGACGGGCCGACTCTCCCGTGAAGAGCTGGCCGGACTCATGCTCGTGAGCAACCACCAGGCCATCCCGTCCGAAGGCAGGGGCATCATGACCCCGGAGTTGGAACTGACCGACGCCCAGAAAGAGCTGATGCGGAAACCTTCCTTCGTCCGGGCGCTCAGAAATTTCTTCCAGGCGGCATGGAACGGGGAGCCTTACCCTGCGAAAATTGACATGTCGGAACTGACCCCGGAAGAAAAACGCTATCTGTCCGACGAGAAAACCATCACCGCCTTCGTCGCCTACATGATGGAACGCACCGGTTCCGTCCAGAGCTACAACGGAACCACCTTCAAGGACAGCGGCTGCCAGAGCTGGGACCTCACGGACCAGCAGAAGATATTCCTCGGGGAAGACCACATCCGAGGCATCCTCATCACGTCGGTCGAGAGTCCGGAAGTGTCGGCCAGATGGAACAATACGGTGCAGGCTTTCGTAGAAGGGTCCGGTCACGGCATCCCCGTGAGCATCCATTCCGACCCGCGTCACGGCGCTCCGTCCGATGTCGAATACTACGCCGGTGCCGGCGGGGAGATTTCCCGCTGGCCGTCCTCCCTGGGACTTGCCGCCACCTTCGACCCCGACCTGGTGGAACGCCACGGCCAGGTGGCCGCCGCCGAATACCGGGCCCTGGGTATCACGACGGCCCTGAGCCCGCAGGTGGATATTGCCACGGAGCCCCGCTGGTGGCGCTTCGACGGCACATTCGGCGAGGATTCCAAACTGTCCACGGACATGGCCAGGGCTTACTGCGACGGCTTCCAGACCTCGCCGAAAGACAAACGCCTGTACGGAGCCTGGGGCTTCGGGAGCGTCAATGCCATGCTCAAGCACTGGTACGGCTACGGCGCGCAGGAAGGCGGCCGGGACAGCCATTTTGCCAACGGCAAATACGCCGTATTCCCCGGAAACAACCTGGATGAACACGCCAAAGCATTCGTCGACGGAGGCCTGCACCTGAAAGGCGGCACCGGCAGCGCATCGGCCGTCATGCCCACCTATTCCATCCTTTGGAAACAGGATCCGTCCGGAGAAGAGGTGGGAGGCGGTTTCTCCGCCTGGCTCATTGACGGAAAGCTGCGGAAAGAGGCCGGTTTTGACGGCGTCGTCTGCACGGACTGGGGCATTACCCTGGACAACACCGGGGTCGACTATACCGGCGGCGGCGAGCCTTGGGGCGTCGAGCACCTGAGCATTGCCGAGCGCCACTACAAAGTCTTCCAGGCCGGCTGCGACCAGATTGGCGGCACCAACAACGCCGGCCCGGTCCTGGAAGCCTTCGATATGTGGGAGAAAGAAAATGGGAAAGAGAGCGCCCGGAAGCGGTTCGAAAAGTCGGCCGAAAGAATCCTACTGAACATGTTCCGGGTCGGACTCTTCGAGAACCCGTACACGGATCCCGAAGAAGCGGCAGCCACCGTCGGCCGGCCGGACTTTATGAAAGAAGGCTACGAGGCGCAGCTCCGCTCCATGGTGCTTCTGAAGAATTCGGCCCTGCCGCAGACGGGGCGCAGGAAAGTCTACCTTCCCAAACGCCACTTCCCCGCCATTCCCGGACTCTGGGGCGGCATGTCCGAGGACCATTGGGACTATCCCCTGAACCCGCAGCTGGTACAGAAATACTACGACATCACAGACTCCCCTGAAGAGGCCGATTTCGCCCTCGTGGGCATCTGGGGCCCCGCCATCAGCGTAGGCTGGGATGCGTCCGACGTCGCAAAGGGCGGGAACGGCTACATCCCCGTCAGCCTCCAGTACGAGCCGTACACCGCCACCCTGGCACGGGCCGAAAGCCTGGCGGGCGGCCACCACACCGAGTCCTTCACCAACCGTTCCTACAAAGGAAAGCGGGTGACCACACGCAACTACGACGACATGGTGCTGGTAAGAGAGACCAAGAAACGCATGGGAGAAAAGCCCGTCGTGGTAATCTGGCAGCTGGACAAACCCGCCGTCCCGGCAGAGATCGAGCCCTGGGCCGACGCCATCCTCGTCTGCTTCGGCGTCCAGCATCAGGCCGTCCTGGACATTGTCAGCGGGAAGAGCGAGCCTTCCGGCCTTCTGCCCATGCAGCTGCCCGCCAACATGGAAACCGTGGAGACGCAGCAGGAAGATGTATCCCGCGACATGGAGTGCTACGAAGACACCCAGGGCCACGTCTATGTCTTTGCCTACGGCATGAACTGGAGCGGCGTCATCAGCGACAGCCGCGTCAGGCAATACGGGAACTAGCCCGGACGGTCACAATACGTAACCGACTTCTTTGAAACGGTAATAACGGTCGGGCTTTCCGGGAGCGTCCTGGTCCTGGATGCAGAGGCGTCCGTCAGCCCCGACACCCCGGATGACGCCCCAGTATTCCCGGTCTTCGACCAGGTCGTGGAAGCGCGAGACCGCCCCTTTGCGGAAAAGCCGGTCCGAGTAATCCTGAAAAAGCGTACGGCGGCCCTCTTCGCTGAAAATCCGGGGAAACGCTTCCTCGAAAAGGGCGCAGACCTTCTCCAGGCATGCGTCCAGGTCATAATCCCGCCCCGTGCAGCAAGACAGCGATGTGGCATTGGCCAGCTGCGGAAACTCCCGCTGGTTCACGTTGATGCCCACGCCGATCACCGCCGCATCCAGCATTTCCCCTTTCAGGGTATTCTCTATAAGGATGCCGCATATCTTTTTCCCGCGGACGTAGACGTCGTTGGGCCATTTGACGGTGCAGTCGGCGTTGAGAGAGCGGAGAAAACGGGCGACGACGTCCGAAATCAGGTAATTCAGCCACATGGCGTCCCGGGCCGAAAGCTGCGGTACGCCGCCTGTCCCGAACTTGACCACGATGCTGAACGTCAGGTTCCTGCCGGATTCGGCAAACCAGGAATTCCCCCGCTGGCCCCGGCCGGAAGTCTGTTCCCGGGCGCTGAGCACCGTTCCCCCCGGAAGGTCCGCCAGACGGCGGAAAGCCTCCGAATTCGTGGAATCGATGCTGTCCAGCCAGATGATGTTCATATTCCGTGTACGGGAATGCCGTCCTGGGCGTCCCAGTCCGGGTCGGGTTCGTTGAAAGGCTGCAGGAAGGGGTTGTACATACCCTCGCGCGCGATGGAAGTGGGCTGGCCGTGACCGGGAATGACATCCGTCCCGCCGGGCAGCGTCAGCAGCTTTTCGCGGATGGACGACATCAGCTGGTCATAGTCCCCGCCTACCAGGTCCGTCCGGCCGATGCTGCCCGCGAAAAGCGTATCTCCCGACAGCAGGAGGTTATTGCCGGCCGAATAGAAGCACACGCTGCCCGGGGTGTGTCCGGGGGTATGGATCACTTTCCAGTCCGTCCCGCCGAGGGTGAGGACCTGCCCGTCGGCAATGTCCACCGTGGAGAAACTGTGCCTGAGCATCTTGAAACTCTGCATGCCCTTGAACACCGATCCGCCGTCCAGGAGGATGCCCTTGTCGGCCGGATGCATGTACACCGGGACCGAGGGGAAACGCTCCAGCAGCTTTTCTACGCCCCAGACATGGTCGAAGTGGCCGTGGGTGAGGAGGATCGCCTCGATGGAGAATCCTTTCCCGGAGAGGAAATCCAGGACGGAGGCCGACTCGTCGTCGGAGGACATGCCGGGGTCAGCGAGGATGCACGCGCGTGCACCGTCTTCCCAAAGCACTGTACAGTTTGTTCCAAGCGGGTTGAACGGAAATATTCGGGTATGAAGCATAAGGCGTCACTAAAATACATTGCAAATTTACGAAACTTTTAATTAACTTTGTAGAATATAAGGACTGCCCCAGATGCATATCGGAATCGCCGGAAATATCGGAAGCGGAAAAACGACGCTCACTACCCTCTTGGCCCGCCACTACGGCTGGACGCCCAAGTTTGAATCCGTCACCTACAACCCCTATCTGGCCGACTATTACGCCGACATCAAACGCTGGTCCTTCGCCCTGGAAATGTACTTCCTGCAGCAGCGCCTGCACGACGTGCTGGAAATCTCCAAGTCCAAGGACGTAATCATCCAGGACCGCACCCTCTTCGAAGGCGTCCACATCTTCGTGGCCAACAATTACGCCCAGGGCAACCTCTCCGAGCGGGACTACAACACCTACATGGACACCTACAACGTGATGATGGAAGTGGTGAAGGAACCGGACCTGATGATCTACCTCAAAAGCAGCATCGAACACCTGGTCTCCCAGATCCAGAAGCGCGGCCGGGATTACGAACAGTCCATCTCCATCGAATACCTCTCCGGCCTGAACGAGCGCTACGAACAGTGGATCTCCACCTACAAAGGCCGCCTGATTGTCGTGGACACCGACAACCTGGATTTCCTGAACCGCCCGGAAGACTTCGCCCTCATCACGGACCGCATCGACGCAGAACTCTACGGACTATTTTAGCGAATTATCAAATCTTTAACTTATGCATATCGCAATCGCCGGTAATATCGGAAGTGGCAAGACCACGCTCACCAAAATGCTCGCAGCCCACTATGGCTGGACTCCCAAGTTCGAGTCGGTCGACTTCAACCCTTATCTGGCCGACTTCTACGAAGACATGGAACGCTGGTCCTTCAACCTTCAGATCTACTTCCTGAACAAACGTTTCCAGGACGTCGTGGAGATATCCAAGCACAAAGAGGTCATCATCCAGGACCGCACCATCTACGAAGATGCCCGCATCTTCGCCCCCAACCTGCACGCCATGGGCCTGATGTCCACCCGCGACTTCGAAAACTACAGCGACCTGTTCGACCTCATGATGTCCCTGGTGAACCCGCCGGACCTGCTGATCTACCTCCGGAGCAGCATCCCCAACCTCATCGCCCAGATCCAGAAACGCGGCCGTGAGTACGAACGCTCCATCCGCATCGACTACATCACCGGTCTGAACCAGCGCTACGAAGACTGGATCAAGGACTACAAGGCCCGCCTGCTGGTCATTGACGTAGACAATATCAAATTTGAAAACCGCCCGGAAGATTTCCAGACCATCACCGACAAGATCGACGCTGAACTCTACGGCCTGTTCCCTTCCGAACAATAAAAACCCAAACCTATGGCAGAAAGATTAACCATCATTGACTTCGTAGAGAAGTATTCCCACAAATACGAAAACCATCCCTACCTCCGCGAGAAGGTAGGCGGCGAGTGGAAAGTGCTCACCCAGGGCCAGACCCGGGAAGAGGCTTACCGCATCGGCGCGGGCCTGATGTCCCTCGGCCTGAAGAAAGGAGACAAGATCGCCCTCCTGTCGGAAAGCCGCGCCATGTGGATCCTGGCCGAACTGGGCGCCATGTATGCCGGCGCAACCGACGTTCCCCTGTCTGTGAACCTGGGTGAAGGGAAAGACCTTATCTTCCGCATCAACCACTCCGAGTCCAAGTGGATCCTGGTCTCCGGCAACCACCTCCCGAAGATCCGCGCCATCCTCGGGGAATGCCCCGCCGTGGAAAAAGTCATCGTCTTTGACGACACCGCCTTCGACTATGACTCCCTCGAGCCCAAGGAAATCCGCATGAGCGAAATCCAGAAAATGGGCGACGAATTCCTCAAAGCCCACAAGGCCGACTTCGAGGCCCGTTACAAATCCATCGGCCCGGACGACTATGCCAACATCTCTTACACTTCCGGCACCACGGCCGACCCGAAAGGCATCCTCCTGACCCACCGCAACTACACCGCCAACGTGGAGCAGGGCAATTCGGTCATCTCCATCGAGGAAGGCAACGTCATGCTCATCATCCTGCCGCTGGACCACTGCTTCGCGCACGTCGCCGGCATGTACACGATGATGATCTACGGCGGTTCCATCGGCTTTGTGCCCATCGGCAAGAATGCCCTGGCCACGCTGCGCAACGTTCCTACCGCCATCGCGGAGGTGCGCCCGCACGTAATGCTGTCCGTTCCGGCCCTCGCCCGCAACTTCAAGAAGAACATCGAGGCCGGCATCAAGAAGAAAGGCCCTGCCGTGGAGAAACTCTTCAACTTCGCCGTCCGCAACGCCATCAAATACAACAAGGAATACTACAACCGCGGCACCGGCGGCACCTTCTGGCGCAAACCCCTTGTCGACCTCTTCGACAAGATTCTGTTCAAGCAGGTGCGGGAAAGCTTCGGCGGCCGCATGAAGTTCTTCGTGGGCGGCGGCGCCCTCCTGGACATCGAGCTCCAGCGCTTCTTCTGCGCCGTGGGCATGCCCATGTTCCAGGGTTACGGCCTTACGGAAGCCACTCCTATCATCTGCGCCAACTCCACCGGTCACGCCCGCTTCGGCTCCTCCGGCCGCATTGTCCGTCCCATGGACTGCGTCATTCTGGATGCGGAAGGAAAGGAAGTTCCGCACGGAACCAAGGGTGAGATTGTCATCCGCGGCGAAAACGTCATGGCCGGCTACTGGAAGAACCCCAAGGCTACGGCCGACACGATCATTGACGGCTGGCTCCACACCGGCGACATGGGCTACATCTGCCCCGAAGACCCCGACTTCCTGTATGTCGTCGGCCGCTTCAAGAGCCTGCTGATCTCCTCCGACGGCGAAAAGTACTCCCCCGAAGGCTTCGAGGACAACATCACCGAAACCTCCAAGTGGGTGAACGCCTGCATCCTGCACAACAACCAGAAACCTTTCTGCGTGGCCCTCTTCGTGCCGGACAAGGCCGCCCTCGCGGAAGCCGCCCAGAAACACGGGCTGGATCCCAAGACCGACGAAGCCAAGCGCTACATGCTGGATCTGATCCAGGCCGACGTGGACGCCTACAAGAAAGGCGGCAAGTTCGAAGGCATGTTCCCGGAGCGCTGGCTACCCTCCGCCATCGGCATCTGCGACGAGGAATTCACCATCGCCAACAAGATGATGAACTCCACCATGAAGATTGTCCGCGGCAAAGTGGAGGAACATTACGCCGACCTGCTGGACTACCTGTACACCACGGAAGGCAAGGACATCCACAACGAGCGTAATCTCAAGGCCCTCTCCTAATGGATATCCGGCCTGCCAGGAAGGCAGACCTGCCTGCCATCCTTACCGTATTGGAAGCTGCCCGGGGCATCATGCGTGCCTCGGGCAATCCCAATCAATGGCCTGACGGCTATCCCACCACGGAGATGATCCTGGGGGACATCGGCCCGGGATATGGTCAGGTGCTGGTGGAAGAAGGAACCGTCGTGGGCTACTTTGCCTGCATTCCCGGCCCCGATCCCACCTATTCCTACATCGAAAACGGAGCATGGCTGGACGATACGCTTCCCTACTACGTGGTGCACCGCATCGCCAGCCTTCCGTCGGCCCATGGCGTCTTCCGCGCCCTGTTGTCCTACTGTGAAACCCTCACCCGCAACATCCGCATCGACACCCACGCCGACAATACCATCATGCAGGGGCTGCTGAAGCGCCACGGCTTCTCATACTGTGGAGTCATCTATCTCATGAACGGCTCCCCCCGGCTGGCTTATCAGCGGATTCAATAGGCTTTGCCACTCTCATCCAAATCCACAAAAATGTGGATGGGGTCTTTCACTGTTATCTTGAATTCTATCCGCTGTAACATGCGAACGGCTACTTTTTTCCCCTTCTTCGTAGCGGGATTCCAAATGGGACTATGTCTAATGAAATCTACAATTCTCAGGTCTGTTGGGTTGTCTATTCCCGTGAGGGGAATCACATGGGATATCGTTCCATTTGCTTCTACAATAAAGGAAATGATAACTATCCCCTCTATCAATCCCTCAGGATACTCAATCTGGTTTTTCAGCCATTCTGCAAAATCGACACTACAAAGCGGAGCCGTATCCAATTCATTCCAAGGAATAACCTCTCCATCCGGCTCTTTCATATAGGATAACTCCCGATAGGAAAAATCGTCCAATCCGGCATCTTCAGGAGCATTCTTCTCAATCACAATCAACGGGAGGAGTCCGACTCCCCCTTGTCTATCTGCTCGTAAAGCAGTGCAAAAAACACTGGCTAGAAGCAGAACGGAAAGATAACGGATTCCATCTTTTGCCATTTTACCAAATGTTATGCTCGGGGAAGCCGGGAGGATAGGGGGAATCCCCTTTAGTGGAGACCGAGATAGCCCGGATGATTCCGTCTGTTACAGCAAAATACAATGTAACAAACTCTTCCTTAAATGCAACATAATTCATCTCGTAAGAATACTCTTCATAAGGCAGAGTTGAAACCTGCAGGGCATTTGAAGAAAGATTTCTGCCATAAGCAGTATGGGCGAAATCAATACTACTTAGACGTGCAAAAGAATCACCCACTTTTATTCCTCCATTTATATAGTCAGATAGAATACAGATATCGGGGCTGCACGTTGAAAAATCATACAGCGACCAAATAGTATCATTGCTGTCATTCGGGTCTGTCAACTCCTCAAAATAAAAGTGCGTATTTTCATAAAACAGCACGTAGGCTGAATAGGAGTTCAGTGAACCATCGTCAACGAGAGGAGCCCCATATAAAGCTTTTATCTGCAGAGGAGTCTTTCCTTCCAACATTCTAAAATCCACCTGGGCAAAAACATAGGAACACAGGAAAAAAGATAATAATGAAACTAGTATTCTTTTCATATACTTACTCTATTATTCATCTAAATCATCTTCCGGGTCTTCAACAACATCCGATTCCCCCGCATCCAGATTATCACAAATCATGCCGCTTATTAAACCTTCATTTTGGCCTAACGTTTCAAGGATAAAATGGCCATTTATATATTGGTCTGGATTTACCCACCTCCCATCCCTTTTTACCCCAGCTCCATAGCAAATTCAATATCCATTCTAATATTCTCGCGATACTGTTGGCAAGAAAAAAGAATTAATGAACGCTCTATTTTGGGAGGACATCCTAATCATTCGAGAAAGAAAACACCAGTGTTACTAAACTGAATCTGAAAGTTAAAGACCTCCCAAAAATACGATTATTATTTTTTATCTCCAAAAGTATAGCTTGTTTTCCGGAAGCGAAGCCGCCAAGGACTGTCCCCCGGCTGGCTTATCAGCGGGTGCTTTAGCGTTTGCCAACCCGACAACGCGTTTTAGCCTGTTTTTGCGCACCCTGCGTACCGCCGGGTACGCAAGATACACATTTTAGCCTTTAAATGTGCGGTTACCGTAATCTTTTGATCGCAATATTTGCTTGACAAGATATTCCGGCAGGTGAAGAACATGGGCAAGGACATCCGGAGAAAATTTGTATTTGTTCCATAACAAGCTGGTCAATCGGCCTTTTTTTTCATTAGGCAGCTGATGGACTTTTTGTCCGGGAAAAAGACTTTCACATAATTGAGAGACCATTTCCTTTATTTCATCTATAGTCCATTCCATTCCTTCCTCTAATTTTTCAGATAACTTGACAAAGGCTTCATAATCCTTTATCAAGCGGGTCTGGTACAGCTTGGGGGAATGAAACAACTTAATGAACATGCCCTCATCTACATAACTGGCGGGCAGAAGACCCAGTATAGGATGAAACTGCCAATTATCCGGAATACTAATCCGACTCCCTGTCCAGCGGGTCAACTCTCTTCCTGACATTTGACCAGCGCATTTACCACCGAGATAATTTCCCAAGAAAGAATGATGCAAATAGGCAGTTCCCCACGGATAGCCACCCGGAAGGCAAAGTTGTTTCTCGTAAGGATTGCGATCAATATAGATATAGTTGACCCGCATTTGTTCTTCTGATTCAACGCGAACCAACTTGAAACAATAATTCTCCGGCAATGGATTGAAACCATCCGCCTTCAAGCGCAAATTGAGTTTTCGTTTAAGATAGACGAAAGCGCTCACACACGCCTCCCCCGTACCAGAACAAAGGAGATGGAAATGGTTGGGCATAAGGGTGAAGTTGTAAATTGTCAACGGGAAAAGGAGTGTGAGCAACCCCATGAGGGTCATCCCGTAGGCATATTCCTGTCTGTTATGAAACAGAAGTCCCTCCTGCCATCCATCTGAGCTTAAATGGTAATAACATTTTTTCCAATTGCGGTATGTCTGGTATGTTTTCTTATACTCTTTCATACCGCAAAGTTTGAAAGAATTATCCGTGTAAAAAAATGTTAAACGGATAATCGACAAATCGGCGTTCTAATGTGCTTGGAAGGCTGATACAATTGTTGTTTCACTACACATTTTGGCCCGTTTTTGCGCACTCTGCGTACCGCCGGGGACGCAAGATGTCAATATCTGCCCCCATTTGTGTCAAGGGGTACGATTACAGCACATCGCGGAGGAAAGGTCCGGTGACGGAGGCAGGGTCGGAGGCGAGTTGTTCGGGAGTGCCGGAGGCGACGATGCGTCCGCCGCCGCGACCGCCGGAGGGGCCCATGTCAAAGAGGTAGTCCACGCTCTTGAGGACATCCAGGTTGTGTTCAATGATGATGACGGTGTTCCCGGCGTCCACCAGACGCTGGAGGACACCGATCAGCACTTTGATGTCCTCGAAGTGGAGGCCGGTGGTGGGTTCGTCCAGGATGTAGAGCGTGGAGCCGGTTGAAGGGCGGGACAGTTCGGCCGCCAGTTTCATGCGCTGGCTTTCGCCGCCGGAGAGGGTGACGGCGCTCTGTCCCAGGCGGACATAACCGAGGCCGACGTCCACCAGTGCTTTCAGTTTGGAGGCGATGCGGGGAACGGGCTTGAAGAACTCGTAGGCCTCGCTGATGCTCATCTCCAGCACGTCGTTGATATTCTTTCCCTTGTAGCGGACCGCGAGCGTGTCCTCTTTATAGCGTTTTCCGCCGCATACTTCGCAGGGCACGTGCACCGAGGGCAGGAAGTTCATCTCGATGACCTTGATGCCGGCGCCTTTGCATTCCTCGCAGCGGCCGCCGGGGACATTGAAGGAGAATCGGCCCGCTTTGTAGCCGCGGACTTTGGCGTCCTGCGTCTCTTCGAAGAGGGTGCGGATGTCGTTGAAGACGGCGGTGAAGGTGGCTGGATTGGACCGGGGCGTCCGGCCGATGGGGCTCTGGTCAATCTCGATGAGTTTGTCCAGGTTTTCCACGCCCGCGATGCTGTCGTAGGGCAGCGGGCGTTCCTTGCTGCGGTAGAACTTCTGCTTGAGGATGGGCATGAGGGTCTCGTTCACAAGCGAACTTTTCCCGGATCCGGAAAGTCCGGCCACCCCGATCAGGCAGCCCAGCGGGAAGTCCACGTCCACCTGTTTGAGGTTGTTGCCCCGGGCGCCGCGAAGGCGGAGGTACTTGCCGTTCCCTTTGCGCCGGGTCGCGGGGACTTCAATCTGCCGGATGCCTTTCAGGTAATCCAGCGTCACGGAAGGGCCGACTACGGCATGTGCCGCCGTGTCGGGGTCCATCGGCTCGCCTCTGAGAAGCGTCCCCAGGGGCGCGTTCAGGCAGATCCGGCCGCCCTGTTCGCCGGCGCCGGGGCCCACGTCCACGAGCCAATCGGCACTGAGCATAGTCTCTGCGTCATGCTCCACCACCATCACGGAGTTGCCCTCGTCGCGGAGGGCCTTCAGCGAGGCGATGAGCTTGCGGTTATCTTTCTGGTGCAGGCCGATGGACGGCTCGTCCAGAATGTAGAGCACATTCACCAGCTTGGAGCCGATCTGCGTCGCCAGCCGGATGCGCTGGCTTTCTCCGCCGGATAGCGATCCCGTGGCGCGGTCCAGTGACAGATAGTCCAGGCCGACGTCCAGCATGAACTGCACCCGCTCCCTGAGCTCCTTGAGGATGTCCCGGGCTACGCTGGCTTCCCGCTGGGTGAATCCGTCGGGAATGACGTCAAGCCATTTCCGGAGCTCCGTCATTTCCATGGCGGCGACTTCCGGAATGGTTTTCCCGTCAATCCGGAAGCACAGGGCTTCACTGCTCAGGCGCGTCCCGTGACAGACCGGGCACACGACCGTATCCTCGATATTGTCCAGCACGCCGCCCCAGCTTTCCATCTCCGAAAGATTGCCTTCCCCTACGCGGAACAGGTCTTCGGAACCGTAGACCAGCAGGCTCACGGCCTCGTCCGGCAGGGCGTCGATAGGATCGTACAGGCTGAAATTATACTTTCGGGCGATGGCGCGGATGATGTCGAATTTCCGGTTCTCCCGGACTTTTCCGAGCGGAGCGATGCCGCCGTCGGCCACGGATTTGCTGCGGTCCGGAATGATGGTGTCGATATTTACGTCCACGATGGAGCCGAGACCCTTGCAGTGCGGGCAGTACCCCTGGGGCGAGTTGAAGGAAAAGCTGTGCGGCTGCGGTTCCTGGAGGGAAATGCCGCTTTCCGGGTCCACCAGGTGTTTGGAAAAGTGGGCGGGCTTCTGCGCCCCGACTTCCAATATCGCCAGGGATCCTTTGCCGATATTCAAGGCCCGGCTCACGGACTCGCGGATGCGCCGGTCGTCCCCTTGCTGGGGCTTGAGGCGGTCTACGACCAGTTCGATAAAGTGCGGTTTGTACCGGTCCAGGGCATCCACTTCCTGCAGGGGCAGGATTTCCGCATCGATCCGGACCTCTGTGTATCCGCGTTTCCGGAGCTGGTCGAAGAGTTCGCGGTAGTGACCCTTTCGGCCCCTTACGAGCGGAGCCAGCAGGTAACACTTCTTTCCGGCATACTCTTTCAGGACCAGGTCCACGATCTGCTCGTCCGTGTAGCGGACCATCTCCTTGCCGGTTTCCGGCGAGAAAGCCCGCGACCCCTTGGCGTACAACAGGCGGAGGAAGTCGTAGATCTCCGTGATGGTCCCCACTGTGGAGCGGGGATTGTTCCCCGTCGTCTTCTGTTCAATGGCAATGATGGGACTCAGTCCCGTAATCTCCTCCACTTCAGGCTTTTCCAGGATTCCCATAAAATGCTTGGCATACGTAGACAGCGTATCCATGTACCGGCGCTGGCCCTCCGCATAGATGGTATCGAAAGCCAGGGAACTCTTTCCGCTTCCGCTCAGGCCCGTCACCACCACAAATTCCCCCCGTGGAATAGCGACATCCACATTCTGCAAGTTATTTGCGCGCGCTCCCCGCACCTGAATATATTCCTTCTTTGCCATAGATTGCAAAGATACGAAGAATTCCGGGAATTATCCTCGCGTTCCCCGCGGTACGCAGGATGCACAAAAAGAACAGGAGCCTTTTCATCACGCGAAGCTCACGCCCCACTCCGCACGGAGGCGGTCCATCAGGTGCATGATGTAGAGTGTTTCGGCGTGGGGCATCTGCGGCGGCTCGAAGAGCCCGGCGCGGATGGCGTCGGCACAGGCCTGAAACTGGTATTCAAACCCCGTAATCTGCTCAGGAACAGGGATTTCTTTTTCAACGACGTGCCGCTTCCGGCAGATTCTCAGACAGGTGGGATTGATCAGGTCGTCGAATACCAGATAACCGGTGGTTCCGGCAATTACGCCCGTATTCTCCCCTTGCGAAAAGGCCGAGGAATAAACGGTGGAAAGGGTCCCGTCTTCATGGATGAAACTGATCACCTCCGAAGCGTCCACCCCGGATCCGGCCCGGATGCAGGAGGTGGTGAGGTCGCGGATGGGGCTGTCGCAGTACATCCGGACAAAATTCAGAAGGTATACGCCAAGGTCCAGCAGAGCGCCGCCCCCCAGGGACGGCTGCAGCACACGCTCTTTGTCCGACACATTGTAGGAGAGCGAGGCCGACAGCATCGTCGGCTTTCCGATAATTCCGGAAGCGAGCACTTCCCGGGCCATTTGCCGGACGGGCATGTAGCGGGTCCACATGGCTTCGGCAATGAAAACGCCCTTTTCCCGGGCCAGTGCCAGGATGGAAGCCGCCTCCATGGCATTGAGCATGAACGACTTCTCCACCAGGCAGGGCTTTCCGGCAAGGATCGCCTCGCGTGCCTGCGCAAAGTGACAGGAATGCGGCGTCGCAATGTACACCAAGTCTATTTCCGGGTCCTCAAGAAGGGCCGAATAAGAGCCATAGGCCCGTGGAATCCCAAACCGGCCGGCAAAGGCCGATGCTTTTTCCTCCGAGCGCGACCCGATGGCCAGGCACTGCATCCCGTCCATGGCAGAGAGCGTCCGAGCCGCTTTTTCAGCAATGTGCCCGGCACCGATTATTCCGACATTCATCATGCACAAAACCTTTATAAGGTTTGGCCGCCAATAAACTCGCGCATGATGGAGGTGGGCGGAATGGCGGCGATTTCCGAGGGTTGGAGCGCCACGATGTAGGAGAGGAACTTCAGCAGGCGGACGGCGTCGGAATAAGCCTCGGAGGAGGGCAGGATCCGGCGCAGGAGCGGTTCTGCGTAGTAGCGCAGAAGAGGAAGCTCGTACAGGAGGGCGGTGTTGAACTGGGCGTCGGCATTTTCCTGGAAGGGGAAGATGTAGCGGTTCTCGCCGCGGCGGACCGACGGCCAGCGCAGGATGGTTTCCTCGGGCGAGATGCCCCGGGTCCGGTTGTCGCGGACCATGCGCCGAAGCAGACGGTTATCCGTGGTGGAGATGCAGCAGTTCTCGTCCAGTTTCAGGGACGTAAGGGCCGACGCATACACCCGGAAAATGCGGTTCTGGTCCACCGTGGGAACCATAGCGGGATCCAAGGCGTGGATACCCTCCATGATGAGGATGTCGTTCTCCTCCAGATGCATCATCTTGCCTTCGAAGAAAGCCCTTCCCTGTTTGAAGTCGTAGCGGGGAAGTTCCACTTCTCCGCCGGAAAGCAGGGTGTTCAGGTGATTGCCAAGCAGTTCCAAATCCATGGCCTCCAGGGCCTCGAAGTCGTAATTGCCGAATTCATCTTTGGGCGTCTTCTCCCGGGAGACGAAATAATTGTCCAGTTCGATGACCTTCGGATTCATCTCCTTCACGATGCACTGCTGAGCCAGGCGCAGAGACGACGACGTTTTTCCGCTGGAAGACGGACCGGCCAGGAAGACAATCTTCACATGGTCGCGCGCGGCGTAGACTTTGTCGGCCAACTCGGCGTAGGCTCGTTCCTGGCGGGCTTCGCAGAGATTGATGAGGTTTACGGCCCCGCCGCTCAGCAGGCGGCTGTTCAGGGCGCTCACGCTCACAACGCCGGTAGCCTTGCACCAGTAACCGTACTCTTTCAGGGTAACAGTGAGTTTCTTCTGCTTCTGACGGGCGATGGTGCGGGTGATGTCATCGTCGGAGGGATACTGCAGGCAGAACCCATGGTGGAAAGGCATGAGGTCGAACACCTTCAGATATCCCGTCGAAGGGACCAGCGGACCGTAGAAATTGTCGGCCACGCCGTCCAGGTAGTACACGGAGCAGAAATATCGGCCCAGGGACTCCTGGAGGGCGGCTTTCAGGGGCTGCCGCTGCGCACGGAAAATGGCCGACGCCTCCTCCGACAGCAGCTTCTTCCGGATAAACGGCAGATCCAGGGCCACCAGCCGGCGCATCTCTTCCCGCAGGCGGAGGATGTCCTCGTCCGCAATGGTTTCACCGCGGAACTTGCAGTACAGGCCGCTGGGCAGGGAATGGTTGATTTTCAGGACTTTGTCGGGGAACAGGGAGCGGACGGCGCGCTGCAGCAGGAAGCTCAGCGAACGCAGGTACGTACGCCTTCCTTCCGGATTGTCATAGCCGATAAACTCCACCTTGTGCGGAAAGAACACCTGGAAATCCAGCGCCTTGAGTTCATGGTCCACCAGGGCGGCCAATACAGGGTACTGCCTGCCGGTGAGCGGGTTCGTGACCTGGGCCGGCGCTACCGTGGAAAGACGCTCCCCCAGGGGCATCTCATAGGTCTTTCCGTCGTTGATACAGGAGATTGTTATGCGCTCCATGGGCTACTTCTCCCTAAGAGACAGGGCGAATCCGCCGGCACGTGCCATCCAGACGGTGAGGGAATCGGCACTGGTGACTTCGCTCTTGGTGATGGTGTAAGCCTGGGAGTTGGTCTCGTAGTCTGCGTCGGGGGCGTCGGCATACAGAGTGGCCTCATACGTAAGTCCGGGCTTCAGGAAATCCAGGCCGAAGGTGACCTCGCGGGCATTCTCGTCCGTGATGCCGCCCACGTACCACACGTCGCGGGGCGTGGCCTTCGCCAGGTCTTTCACCGTGGCGTTCTCCGGCAGGGCGTAGACGAACTTGGCGGCATTGGTGACCATGTCCTTGCGGGCGTCGGGAAGCGTGGCGGTGCTCGCGGCCGAAGCGTTCAGCGTGGAAAGCTTGGGCCGGCGGGCCGTCACGATGAAGGCGCCGGGCTCCGCCATCAGGTAGCGGCTTTCTTCCCAGTCGACGGCGACGTCCTTGATGAACTGGAAGGCGTCCATGAAGCGGGCGTAGTTTTCAGGCAGGTCGGCGGCCATCTGCAGCGGGCTGTAGAAGGTGACGTACAGGCCCAGCTGATTGCACAGGGTGTGGTTCATCTTGCCGGTGGTGCCGGGTGCGGTGACGGACATGTCGGTCTCAAAGATACCGGGCGTGTAGTCCATGGGACCGCCCTGCAGGCGCGTGAAGGGGAAGATGGTGGTATGGCCGGGCTTGATGGTGCCGCGGAACTCCGTTCCCATGGCGCTTTCATTGCCGATCATGTTGGGCCAGGTGCGGCACAGTCCGGTGGGACGCACCGCCTCGTGTGCATTCACCATGATATGGTGCTTGGCAGCCTCCGTGATGGCGTAGTGATAGTGGTTGATGGTGGGCTGGCTGTAGTGGTAGTCGCCGTAAGGGATGATGGCGCCCACGTAGCCGCTCTTCACGGCATTGTAGCCGTACTGGTTCATGAGGTCGTAGGCCTGTTCCATCCAACGCTCGTAATTGAGGGTGGAGGAAGAGGTTTCGTGGTGCATGATCAGGCGGATACCCTTCTGATGGGCATAGCGGTTCAGGGCCGGGAGGTCGAAGTCCGGATACGGGGTGATGAAGTCGAAGACAAAGTCTTTCTGGTGACCGTACCAGTCTTCCCAGCCTTCGTTCCAACCCTCGATCAGGATGCCGTCAAAGCCGTTTTCGGCGGCAAAGTCAATGTATCGGCGCACGTTTTCGTTGTTGGCGCCATGGCGGCCGTGCGGGGTGGAAGCGGCATAATCCGTGACGCCCAGCTGGACGGAGGGATAGTCGTGGGTGTAAGACCATTCGCTCTTGCCGGTGATCATTTCCCACCATACGCCCATGTACTTGACGGGATGAATCCAGGAGACGTCGTCCAGGACACAGGGGTCATTGAGGTTCAGGACCAGGCGGGAGGCAAGGGCCTCGGTGGCGCTTTCGCACACCATGACCGAACGCCAGGGCGTCTTGCAGGGGGCCTGCATGCGGGCACGCACGCCTTCCGCATCCGGAGTGAGATGGGTGGAGAAGACAAAGTTCTTGTCGTCCAGGTCCAGGTTGGTGGTGGGATAATTCAGGACGGCGGCCTCGTGGATGTTCAGATACAGGCCTTCGGCCGTCTTCATCTGCAGTGCGGTCTGGACGCCGGTGGGCGAGAATCCCTGCTGGGGTGCACCGCCGCGGGGACGGGGCAGGTCGCTGAGGTGACGGATCTCGGAGAGCTTGGACTCGGTGGGATTGAACTCCTGGGTGGAGTAGTCGCCGGGAATCCACCAGGCGGTGTGGTCACCGGTCATGGCGAACTCCGTCAGCTCCTCATCCACTTTGAAATAGGTGAGCTTGTTCTCCAGCGGGAACTCATAACGGAAACCGAGGCCGTCGTCATACAGGCGGAAACGGATTTTCATGACGGCTCCCTTGCCGTAACGGTTGCCCAGGTCGCCGGTGTAGGCGGGGTCGGTGACACTGACGCCGGACTGAGCCTGACGGACGGCCTCCGGCTGCTGCTCCAGCGTGACGACCAGTTCGTTGTAGTGGTTCCGGATGTGGGCTTCCTCTCCCCAGACCGGGTCCCAGGTCTCGTCAAACGAGGAGGTCTGGGCGTCCGTAAGGGTAAATCCCTTGTCCAGATTGTCCTGGCCGATCAGGCGAAATCCCAGATGGGAGGGAAGGATGACTGCCGAACCGTTGCGGTCCAACGCATAGACAGGGGCTCCGTCCGGAGTAAGGCCCACCTTGAGAACCATTTTTCCGTCCGGGCTGGAAATGGAATGATCGGCCGTCCATTCGAGGGATTTCGGGCCGCAGGAGATGGCGAGAAGTGCCAGCGCAAATCCAAGTAATTTTTTCATATTCAGCTCGTTATTTTGTCAGGACCATGTATTCGCCGGGTGCGAGAGTAATCTCTGCAGGGGGCGTCACGACTTCTCCGGTGAATGCGTTCCTGTATTTGCCCGGGAGGTTGAGCGTCATGGTGACGGGGGCCGACTCCAGATTCAGGAAAGGAACGGCCACCTTGTCGCCCTGGGGACGGTTGTCGTTCGCGTCGGCCTTTTCCCCGGCGGCTTCCTGCGCCACGGGAATGCCGAAATTCGCAAGGACGATGACCATATTGCCCTTTACCTCGCGGTGGAAGGCCACCCAGCCTTCCGGGGCTTCCCACCAGACAATCTCGCCGCCTTTCTCACCGGCAGCAAGGGCGGGATTCTCATGCTTGAGCTGGACCAGTTTTTTCCAGAAAGCGGTGTGCTCATTGGCGCTCCAGTCGGTGATGGGATCTTTCTCGAAGAAAGCCAGCCGGCGGTCCAGGCCGATTTCCTGACCGGTGTAAATCAGGGGCTGGGAGCCCGGCAGGGTGAAGCACAGGACGGCGCAGGCGTCGGCAGCGGCACCTTCGCGCTCGAACTCAGTGCCGGACCAGGAGTTTTCGTCGTGGTTGGAGGTGAATGTGAGGCGGAATGCTTCCTTGGGGAAACGGGCGGCGTCGCGGGCCACATAATCCTTGAGGTCCTGCACCGACTTGCTGCCCTGGGCCAGGCCGTTCAGCAGGTGATGCAGTTCCCAGGCGTAATTGGCGTCGAAGGTGGTGAGAGGGTCGGCCAGGTTGTCGCGCTCGGCCTCGGCCAGGAGATAGATGTCCGGATAATCCTTGTTCATCTTGGGGAGGATGCCGTACCAGAAATCGGCCGGGACTTCGCCGGCGGCGTCGCAGCGGAAGCCGTCCACGCCTTTCTCCAGCCAGAAACGCATGGCGTCGTCCTGGGCCCACCAAACTTCCTGGTTCTCATAATTGAGGCTGCGGGTGTCTGTCCAGTCGTATTCCCAGATGGCGTTGCCGAGGGAGTCGCGCTCGTAGAAGTCGGCCGGTTTTTCGCTCATCCAGACATTGTCGGGGGCGGTCTGGTTGGCCACCCAGTCCAGGATGACCTTCAGTCCCTGGGCATGCGCGGCATTCACCAGCTCCTGGAAATCCTCCATGGTGCCGAACTCGGGATTCACCTTCTTGTAGTCCGAAATGGCATAATAAGAGCCGAGGGTACCCTTGCGGCCTTCCGTACCGATCTGGTACATGGGCATGAGCCAGAGCACGTCCACACCCAGCTCCTTCAGACGGGGAAGCTGGGCCTCAACGCCCTTGAAGGTACCTTCCGGGGAGAACTGGCGGATGTTCACTTCATACACGACCGAGCTATAAGTCCACTCGGGATGGGGAGACTGCGTTTTTTTGCAGGACAGGGTCAGGCCCAGCAGAGCCATCGCCAAGAATAATACTTTCTTCATAACATCTACAATATTACACATTTTTCCAGGAAAAAACAATCCTTACCTGCGGTAAGCGTGCATATATTTGTCCTGCTTACCGCGAAAAGGGGGTGTTTTTGCGGTAAACGAGACACGTCTTGTATCGCTTACCGCGTTTTTTGTTAACTTTGCAGTACAAAGGGAACTGATATGAAACTAGCAGAAGCATTGAACCAGCGGGCCGACCTCCAGAAACGGATCGCCCAGCTTAAAGAGCGCCTGAACAATAACGTCAAGGTCCAGGAAGGAGATTCTCCGGCCGAAGACCCCCAGGATCTGTTCGCCGAACTGGATGACGCGATCCATCAACTGAAAGAGACGGTTTTCCGCATTAACAGGACCAATCTGGAAACCGTCGTCGAAGGCCGCAGCCTGACCGATATCATTGCCGAGAAGGATACCCTTTCACTGAAAATTTCCACGCTTCGCGAAGTGCTGGAAAATGCCAATGTCCGCAGTGACCGCTTCTCCCGCAATGAGATCAAGTTTGTCCGGACAATCGATGTGGCGAAACTGCAGAAGCAGATTGACGACCTGTCAAAACAGCTCCGGGAACTGGACGTGAAACTCCAGCAGGCCAACTGGTCCACTGACTTGAAATAGCTCCGGCAGGGCGGGCACACCTCCGCGGCAGGAGGTCAAGCCGCGACTCGGTCACGTGAAGCGGAACCCTTCACAAACAGTATCGTCAGGTTCAGCACCCTTCACAGACGCATCGTTTACCATTCAAACTGCACTACCGCCGTGCCGACTGCCAGAGCAACCTCCCCGCTCCGGGGAGGTTTTTTTTGTCAGGTCCCCGACCATGAACGACATGGCTAGACTGTCACCTTTTCAAACTTGTAGCCCAGGCGGCAGAGCTCGATGGCCGCGCCGACCTTGAACAGCGTCTCCACCGTCACGAGGAAGAGCCTGTATGCCTCCGCCGTACCCGGTTCCGGACTTTCCCGCATGAGGAAATGATAGGCATTGGCGGCACAGGACTGCATGGCCGGAACACTGTGCCGACGGTCTTTCAGGATGGTATCGGTGATGTGATCGTCCATGTCGTCAAAACCGCGTTCCCCTTGAAAGAAAGCATAAGGACAGTCCATATACCTTGCCCAGTCCCTGTCCCAAAGGAAGGCCACGGCCATCCCGAGATACCCGGCGCAGCCAAGGCAGAACTCAGGGTAGGCATTGAAGTTGCGGACCGCATCCCCGTAGAAAGACGGGGCATAGCGCAGCCAGGCTTCATCTATATCCGGAGAGGACAGCAGCGTCCCTTTCAGAAGACCGGCATCGGTGCATGAAGCCAGCAGATACGCTGTCAAATCCTCACGGTACTTTTCTATGGTTGAATTCTCCGACATCTCTTTACGGGCCGTCGTCCTAACGCCAGTATGATCCGTTCCTCAGAACTTTTCCGGGCGCATCATGGGGAAGAACAGCACGTCCTGGATGCTTTCGGCACCAGTCATGAACATGGTGAGCCGGTCAATGCCGATACCGATACCGCTGGTGGGCGGCATGCCGTATTCCAGGGCGCGGACGAAGTCGTAGTCCACGTACATGGCCTCGTCGTCGCCTTTGGACTTGAGGGCAGCCTGCTCCTCGAAGCGGTCCAGCTGGTCCACAGGGTCATTGAGTTCGGAGTAGGCGTTGGCCAGTTCCTTGCCGTTGACAAAGAGTTCGAAACGCTCGGTGAGGGTGTCGTCGTAGCGGCAGCGCTTGGTGAGCGGGGACATTTCCACGGGGTAGTCAATCAGGAAGGTGGGCTGTACCAGGTTCTTCTCCACATATTCGCCCACGATGGCGTCGATGAGTTTCCCGACACCCATTTCCGGGCTCACTTCCACATTCAGCTTTTTGCACACTTCCCGGAGCTGGGCCTCGTCCATGCCTTTCACATCCACGCCGGCGTACTCCTGAATGGCATCCAGGATGCGGAGGCGGCGGAAAGGACCGGCAAAGGAAATATCGTTCCCGCCGATGGTCTTGGTGACCCCGCCGGTAGCTTCGGCCACTTTCTGGAGCATCTTCTCGGTGAATTCCATCATCCAGATGTAGTCCTTGTAGGCGATGTACATCTCCACGCAGGTGAATTCCGGATTGTGGGTCTTGTCCATTCCCTCGTTGCGGAAGTTCTTGGCGAACTCGTACACGCCGGAGAAGCCGCCCACGATGAGGCGCTTCAGGTACAGCTCATTGGCGATACGCATGTACATGTCCACGTCCAGGGCATTGTGGTGCGTGACGAAGGGACGGGCCGTAGCGCCGCCCGGAATAGGCTGAAGGATGGGCGTTTCCACCTCCAGGCAGCCCTCTGCGTTAAAGCACTCGCGCATGGTGTTGATGATAAGTGTGCGCTTGACGAAAGTCTCCTTCACCTGCGGGTTCACCACCAGGTCCACATAACGCTGACGGTAGCGCAGTTCGGGGTCTTCGAAGCTGTCGTGGACGGTGCCGTCGGCATCGGTCTTCACGATGGGGAGTACGCGGAGGGACTTGCTCAGGACCGTGAGTTCCCTGGCGTGGACGGAGAGCTGGCCGGTCTGAGTGAAGAAGGCAAAGCCCTTGATGCCCACAATGTCGCCGATGTCCAGGAGTTTCTTGAACACCGTGTTGTAGAGGGTCTTGTCCTCGGAGGGGCAGATCTCGTCCCGTTTGACATATACCTGAATGCGGCCGGCGCTGTCCTGGAGTTCCATGAAAGATGCGGCGCCCATGATGCGGCGGCTCATGATGCGGCCGGCGATGCAGACGTCCTGGAAATTGCCTTCCTCCGGTTTGAAGCCGGCGGCAATCTCCACGGTGGTGGTGTTCACGGGATATAAGGGCGCGGGATAGGGATTGATGCCCAGTTCACGAAGTTTTCCAAGGGATTCTCTTCTTCCGAGTTCCTGCTCATTCAGCTGATAATATGCCATAATTCAAACTTTTTTCACGAAAATGCAAAGATACAAAAAACAATGTGTATTTTTGCGTTACGATTGAAAAAACGCCATGGCTATGAAAACAGAGACGGTCACATCGGCCCAGAATCCCAAAATCAAGAACCTGCTGCTGCTTCAGGAAAAGTCCAAAGCACGGCGGGAGCAGGGCCTGTTTGTGGTGGAAGGACTGCGGGAACTGAGGCACTGCCTGGAATCCGGCTACACCGTCCGCACCCTGTTCGTATGCCCTGACATCCTTCCTGCAGGGACAGAGGTTTTTCCAGAAGCATCGGCCCTAAAATCTGCTCCTGGGAAAACCTCTGTCCCTGAAGATAACACACCCATGGTCATCGAAATTCCGGAACAGCTGTACCGGAAAGCGGCATACCGGGAGAGCACGGAGGGCATCATTGCAGAAGTGGAGTACAAAGCCCTGTCGCTGGAAGATTTGGCACTTCCCCGCAATCCGCTCATCATGGTGCTGGAATCCGTGGAAAAGCCGGGCAATCTGGGAGCCGTTCTCCGCAGTGCCGACGCCGCCGGTGCCGACGCCGTCCTCATCTGCGACCCGCTCACGGACCTGTATAACCCCAACCTCATCCGGGCTTCCATCGGCGCAGTGTTCACCGTTCCCACGGTGGCCTGTTCCTCGGAAGCGGCTATCGATTTCCTGAAAAAGCGTGACATTCAGATCCTTACAGCCCAGCTGCAAGATTCATCCCTCTATTACGACGCAGACATGGAACGGGGCACCGCCCTGGTGATGGGAACAGAGTCCACCGGACTCAGCGACCTCTGGCGGCGGGCGGCGTCGGCCCATATCCGCATTCCCATGCTGGGGCAGCTGGACAGCCTGAATGTCTCCGTCAGCGCCGCCATCCTCCTGTACGAAGCCGTCCGTCAGCGGCAGGGAAAACTCATTCGTTGAAGCTGATTACCTGACCCGAGCCCTCGTAGAGGGTGCAGGGACTTTCCAGTTCCACGGCCAATACGGTCATGCGCGGATCCAGGACGTCGGCCGGGACGTCGATGTACAGGACGCCGGGAATCTCGCTCCAGTCGATGTCGTTGTACAGTTTCCAGGAGAGTTCCCGGTCGGACCCTACTACGCGGATGCGGCGGATGCGGGACTTGAGGCCCTTGACTTCCACCGACGCGTTGGGTGCATAGGGAAGATACAGGTAGAGGATGTCACCGGCGGGATTCAGGGATGTGTAGGCCTGCACATGGCCGGCGGGGATGCCCGCCCGGGTGTTGTAGACGGCCTCCTGGTGCTTGGAGGTCCATCGGCCCAGTTCCTTGAGGATGGCCACCTCTTCTTCGGGGATGGTACCGTCGGCCCGGGGGCCGATGTCCAGCAGCAGGTTGCCGCCCATGCCGATGCAGTCCACCAGCATACGGATGACAGTGTCGGGGCTCTTGAAATCCGTGTCTTTCTTGCGGAAGCCCCAGGAGTCGTTGATGGTCATGCAGGTTTCCCACCACTGGCTCGCCGGCCGGGTGACGGGGACTCCCAATTCGGGAGTGTCGTAGTCCCCGTTCCCCTGGATACGGGAATTCACGATGACTGCGGGATTATGCTCCCGAAGCATCCGGACGATTCCGGGAGCGTCCCATTCCTCGGAGGAAAACTCCCAGTCGCCGTCGAACCAGAAGAGGTCCGGATTGTACTGCTCCTGCAGTTCCTTCAGCTGGGCCGAATTGAAGGTAAGGAAATGCTGCCAGCGCTCCGGCTCCTTGTGGATGTCGTAGCGGGCCGGACCGGCGCGGAACACATTGGGATAGTCTTCCCGGGGCCAGTCGATAAGGGAGTAGTAAAGTCCCAGCTTAAGGCCTCCCTGCCGGCGGACCTCCTCCACGAAAGGAGTCAGGACATCCCGCGCGGCGGCCGAGCTCTTGACGGAACTCACATCCCCCGCCTTCGTGTCCCAGAGCGCAAAGCCGTCGTGGTGCTTGGAAGTGATGACCGTGTACCTGGCCCCGCTTTCGCGGATCAGCCGCACCCACTCGGCCGGGTCGTAGGCCGATGCGGTAAAGTCGGCCTCCTGGGCGAAGTAATCCTCCATGCTCACCACCTGGTTGTGGAAGCTCCAGCTTTCGGACCAGTCGCCGCGGGAATAGATGCCCCAGTGGATGAAAATGCCCAGTTTGGCCTGCGAGAACCATTCCATCCGCTCCGCCTTCTGCTGCGGAGTCTCCCCTTCCGAAGTTTGGTTCCGGCCGCACGATGCCACCATGCACGCCAGGGCCACGATTGTGAGAATGCGTTTCATATCTGTCTGTTAATGCCCAAAGATACAAATTAAGCCCCAAATCCCAAAATCGTTCTCCGTCTCTTTCCTTTTTGGTGCAGGTGTTACGTTTTTGGCGCAGGTCCCGGCCTTTTTGGTGCAGGTGCCAGCCCGTTTGGCGCAGGCCTCGGGTTTTTTGGTGCAGGCCTTAGGTTTTTTGGTGCAGGTGCGATTATATGACCCATACCTGCGCCGCAAAACATCGTTCTACGCGCTCCTGTGGCGCAGGTCCCCTCTTCAAAATCGCACCTGCGCCATTTGAAGCCACACCTGCGCCATATATAGCCACACCTGCGCCACTCGCGAGCAGCGATTAGGCCGTATGCATATATTCAGGGCAGCAAAAAGGGGCCGACTAAAAAGTAGGTTCTTCGGCAGGTTCACATGCCTCAGAATGACATGAGACTGTCATTCTGAACGAAGTGAAGAATCTTTTTAGTCGTCCCCTTAGGTTTGCAAAACAAAAATGCCAGTGCCGGATCAGAAGGGCAGGTCGTCGGCGGGTTCGGCGGCAGGGAGAGGGCCTTGATAAGCCGGGTTGACACCGGGGACACCGGGGACGCCGGGGGCACCGGCAGGGCCAGCACCGCTAACAGGGTTCGGACCACTAACAGGGTTCGGACCGACAGAAGCCGGGCCTGCCGCACCGCTGGGCTGGAAGCCGGCGGGCATGGAGGAGGGCTGATACCCGCCCGCCGGAGCCATACCGCCAGAAGGAACGGAACCGCCGGAAGGCTGGGCGCCGCCCTGGTATCCCGGGCCGTATCCGCCCTGGTAACCGGAGTTGCCTTCGCTGTCGGGGCGTTTTCCGAGAAGTTGGAGGTTGTCGGCTACGACTTCGGTGGTGTAGCGTTTGGCGCCGGTCTGGTCGGTCCACTGGCGGGTGCGGAGTTTGCCTTCGATGTAGACCTGGCTGCCTTTGTGGACGAATTTTTCCACGACGTCGGCGTTGTTGCGCCAGACGACGATGCTGTGCCATTCTGTGTTTTCGCGGAGTTCGCCGCTGCGGTCGCGGTAGCGTTCGGTAGTGGCGAGACGGAAGGAGGCGACTTTGACGTTGCCGCCGGGATTCTGGGGGTTGGATTCGAGGTAACGTACTTCGGGATCATTGCCAACGTTACCGATGAGCATTACTTTGTTCAGTGCCATAAGTCAATAAATTAAAAACGGGCGATGGCATCCTGTCACCGCACCGCAATTTACTAATTTTTTGCGAATTCCGTCAAAGGACGCGCAACATTTTTTGGGCCGACGGCATTTCCCCGGTAAAGAGGCTGTACCCTGCGACGGCCTGCCCCAGCAGCCACTGGCGGCCGCTGATGTAGCGCGGGTGCCCTGCAAGGACCGGAGCCTTGTATTCAGCCTCCAGGACGGCGGCGCCGGAAAGCGGCAGCCCCGCGGGAACCGGAGCCCGCCCCGGCAGCGTATAGATGATCAGCGATGGCCGAAGGACCGGCATCGCTTCCGTCGGCACGGCTGTCACTGCAGGGTCGATGGCCGATAGCTCCTGCGCTTTTGCGAAGGTCCGATTGACGACGCTGACCCGGGCGCCCAGCCGCAAAGCAGCCACGACGGCCGCCCGAGCAGCCCCTCCCGCCCCGACCACCAGCACGTCGGAAAACGGCTGTCCGGACAGGGCATACAGGACGCCGTCCACGTCGGTATTGTGGCCTTCGAGCACACCGTCGGGGCGTTTTACGACCAGGTTCACCGCACCGGAGCGCCGGGCGTTGTCGTCCAGGGAAGTCACGGCCCGGAAAGCGTCCTGCTTGAAAGGCGCCGTCACGTTGATGCCGTCGTAGCCGTGAAGGAAGCACTGCCAGGCGTCGGCGAAAGAGTCAAAGTCCAGCAGGTCGTACGGGTAGCGGCCGTCGTAGGCGGCCCCGAAGAGCCGGGGACTCATGGATCCCTGTACGGGATGGCCGATAATCCCGAACCTCATTTGTTCCGGAAGAAGTTCTCGTGAATGTAGGAGCCCAGACCGCAGAAGGCCTGCGTAATGACCTGGGATTCGTGGTTGAGGGTGGCGAGGATCATGCCTATGCCCACCGGAATGTTCCAGATGCTCAGCAGGGCGCCGGCCACCACGCCGTGGTATGCGCCGAAACCGCCCGGCACGGGTACCACCGAGGAGATGCTACCGGCGATCATCAGGAAGAAGGCGTCGGTGAGGGTGAGCGTGGAGAACGCTTCGATATCCTGCAGCGCCCAGACGATGGCGGCGCTCATGAGCCAGTAAATGACCCAGATGACAGCCGTCAGCAGGAAGAACAGCCAGACCCGTTTCATGTGCATGAAAGAGCCCAGGCCATGGCCGATGCCGGCGAGGAATCCCCAGATCTTACCCCAGACGCCGCCTTTCTCGCGGAACGCGTAGGCCAGGCCGATAAGCCCGCCCACCAGGACCACCACGCCGCCCAGGATCCACCAAAGGCTGGTGGCTCCGCCGATGCCGGAAAGGCTTTCCATCAGATAGCCGCCGAAACTGTCCCATTTGACAGCGACCAGTACGGCCGCCATCCCTATGGTGACCAGCGCGTCCCACACCCGCTCGATGAGCAGGGTTCCCAGCGCTTTGTCAAATGTCAGGAGGCGTTTCCCGTCGGGCCCGAGGGCGGAATGCTTGACGACGTAGCCCAGACGTACGACTTCGCCCGCGCGAGGGAGTGCCAGATTCACGGCCATGCAGATGTTGTAGGCGTTGAAACAGGTGAGCCGGGAGGTGGAAGGGTCGAAGGGCTCCAGAAGCATTTTCCAGCGGGAACCGCGAATGTAGAACACCAGGGTACCCAGCACCATGGACAGGAGCACGTATTCCCACTTGCACACTTTCAGGGCTTCGCGGAACTGGGTCCAGTCTACGGCACGGAGGCAGAAATAAATGAGCACGACGGCTACAGCGCCCCAGAATACGTAGCTGAGGATATTTTTCGTTTTCTTGTCCATACTCCTGCAAAGGTAATGGAATTTCCGTAAATATTGGTTAAATTTGTCAGTTAAAAAGAGACTTCCTATGAAATCTATCCTTGGCATCGGCAATGCCCTGACCGACATCCTGGCCGTTCTTCCGGACGACAGCCTCCTGAAAAACTACCACCTCCCGCTGGGCAGCATGCAGCACGTGGACATGGAAACCGGCGACCGCATCTGGGAAGCCCTTAAAGAGTACGGGGTCAAATACGTCCCCGGCGGCTCTGCGGCCAACACCATCACCTGCACCGCCATCTTCGGCATGCCTTCCGGCTTCATCGGCAAAATCGGCAACGACGACCTCGGCAACCTTTTCAAGAGCACCATGGAGCAGTACGGTGTCAAGGCCCAGATGCTCTACAGCCCCAAATCTTCGGGCCGATGCATGGTCTTCATCACCGGCGCCAACGCCGAGCGCACCTTCGCCGACTACATGGGCGCCACCCTGGAACTGGGCCCCGACGACCTGTGCCCCGAACAGTTCGAAGGCTACGACTACTTCCACATCGAAGGCTATCTGGTGCAGAACCAGGAACTGATCTCCAAGGCCGCCCGCCTGGCCAAAGCCGCCGGCTGCATCATTTCCATCGACATGGCTTCCTACAACGTGGTGGAATCCAACGATGCCTTCTTCCACAACCTGGTGGAAAACTACGTGGACATCGTCTTCGCCAATGAGTCCGAGGCCAAAGCCTTCACCAAACTGGAACCCCGCGAGGCCATCGACGAACTGGCCCTCCACTGCAAGATCGCCGTCGTAAAAGTGGGCAAGGCCGGCTCCATGGTCAAGTCCGGCGACGAGTACCACTTCATCGAGCCCTGGCCCGCCGACCCAATCGACGCCACCGGCGCCGGAGACACCTATGCCGCCGGCTTCCTGTATGCCCATTCCCTCGGCCTGCCCATCCAGGTCTGCGGCGAGGTCGGCTCCATCATTGCCGCCAAGGTGGTGGAAGTGATCGGCACCAAGATTGACATTCCCCGCTGGCGCACCGCCAAGGAGGAAATCCGCGCCCTCATTGCCGCCAACCAGCATGCTTAAGGAGTTTTTTCAGCGCCGGAGCCTCCGGAAAGATGCCTCCAAAGAGCCTACAGGCCTTCTTCCGCTGGGGAAGGTCCGGTCGGCCGTCGCCTTCATCGACGTGGAGGATCCCAGCTTCGACGCCTGCAAAAACGCCATCCATGCCTTCTTCCGCGACCACGGCATCAAGGCCGACATCTTCTTTATCGACTTCCGCAAGCTGACCAAGGACGAACGCCTGATCACCAGCATCAGCACCACCGTCCTCCGAAAGGACCTGTCCTGGTTCGGCAAGCCTTCCCGGGAAAAGACCAACCTCATGCTTTCCGGAGAACCGGACCTGTTCGTCTCCCTGCTCCCTGTCAACTCCTTCCCGCTGGAATACATGGCCCGTTGTTCCCGTGCCCGCTTCAAAGTGGGCCGTCAGCAGCTCCCCGGCCCCGTGTTCGACCTTGTCGCCCTGGATCCGCAGGGACAGCGCCTCTCCCAGGCCGACGCCTTCCCCGCCATCGCCACCTTATTGGAAAAAATCCGATGAAAAAATACCTGATTGTCTTTCTGATTTCCATGGTCCCGCTCATCGAACTGCGCGGCGCCATTCCGTATGCTGTAGGCTTCGGCCTGCCCATTGTGCCTTCCATCATCGTTTCCGTGCTGGGGAACATGGTGCCGGTTCCGTTTATCTTCCTGTTTGCCCGGCGCATCCTGGAATGGGGGAAGGACAAGAAAGGGATCGGCCCGTTCTTTACCTGGTGTCTGGAGAAAGGGGAAAAGGGCGGCCGCAAGCTGGAGTCCAAGGCCGGCGCGGGCCTGTACGTGGCCCTGCTGCTGTTCGTGGGCATCCCGCTGCCCGGCACCGGCGCCTGGACCGGCACCCTCGCCGCCAGCATCCTGGACATGGACTTCAAAAAGAGCGTCCTGTACGTGCTCCTGGGCGTGCTTCTGGCCGGCGCCATCATGCTTGCCGCCTCCCTCGGCGTCTTCGGCGCCATCTCCCTCGTCAAATAAACCCTCAGCCAGCCTATAAACGCGAGGGGTGCACCTGGAAGTGCACCCCTTGAATTTATCTATCCCACCAAGTAACTGATTATCAGTTAGATACTGATACAGGGGTGCACCTGGAGGTGCACCCCTCGGGCAGGGAGGGGCGATTACTCGGAGGGAGGAGCGATTACTCGGAGGCAGGGGGCAGCAGGGAGGAGAGGGCGGCGACTTGGGCGGAGGTGGTGGCCCAGCTGGTGGCGAAGCGGGTGACGGTGCGGCCGTCGGGGAGGGTTTCCCAGACTTCGTACGCGACTTCCCCTGAAAGGGCCGATGCCGCCGCCGGAGGCAGCAGAATGAACTGCTGATTGGTCGGTGAATCCAGAAAGAGCCGATAGCCTTTTGACAGGAAGACTTGTTTCAGCTCCATGGCGCGGTCGATGGCATTCTTCGCAATCTGGAAATACAGCAGGTCGCAAGAAGATCCGGACGTCTCAGGGCAAACGCCGGAACCGGATTCGGGGGAACCTGAGCTGAACAGGACGTCGAACTGGAGACCCAGGAGGCGGCCTTTGGCGAGGAGGGCACCGTGCTGCTTGACCGTGGTGAAGAAGTGGGCGGGAGCGCCGGAGGGGAAGACGACCGCTTCTCCGCAGAGGGCGCCGACTTTGGTGCCGCCGATGGTAAAGACGTCACAGAGGGTGGCCAGGTCGGCCAGGGTGAGGTCGCACGCGGGGCTCATGAGGCCGTAGCCCAGGCGGGCGCCATCGACAAACAGGGGGAGGCGGTACTGAAGGCAGACTTCGCGGATGGCGGAAAGTTCTGCCTTGGAATACAGCGTTCCGTACTCCGTGGGGAAGGAGATGTACACCAGCCCGGGAAAGACCATGTGGTCGAAGGAGGCGTCGGCATAGAAGCGCTCCAGGTAGGCGGCGAGGTCGCCGGCCTGCATCTTTCCTTCGTGGGCCGGCAGGGTGAGGACTTTGTGGCCGGTGTATTCCACGGCGCCGGCTTCGTGCACGGCGATATGGCCGGTCTCTGCAGCCACGGCGCCTTCAAACTCCCGGAGAAGGGAGGCAATGACGGTGGAGTTGGTCTGCGTGCCGCCGGTGAGGAGGTACACGTCGGCCCCGGGGCAGGCGCAGGCTTTCCGGATGCGCTCACGGGCCGATGCCGTAAACCTGTCGGCCCCGTACCCCTGCTCCTGGTCCAGATTGGTAGCGAAGAGGCGCTCCAGGATAGCCGGATGCGCCCCTTCGGTATAGTCACAGGTAAAAGAGACCATTACTCGGCCGGTTCCAGTTTCGATGCGAAGTGCTTATAAAGCACGGCTTCCAGGGCCATGCCCAGCGCAATGGCAGCAATGGCGACAAGGATGGCCAGGACGGCGCCCACCTTAGGAATAGCGCCCAGAAGACCGGCGACAAGGCCCACGCACACGCTGAACAGAAGGTAGATGAAAAAGAGCGTCCACTTCTCGCCGCAGGTGGTGTCATAGCTGGTGCTGAGGGATTTGAGCGGGGACATTTTCTTGTCTACGAAGAAATAGAAGGCATACTGCCAGGCCAGGCCCAGCACCAGGGCGGGAGCGAAGAAGAAGACCAGCGCGGCGCCCAGGCCGGCGGACTCCAGGCCGAACAGGAGGAAGAAGTCGCCGAGCCCCTTGTAGTTCTCACGGCTGAAAATGCTGGTGGGGACAATCTCCTCGCCTTTGGACAAGGCGACGATTACTTTGTAAAAGCCGATGGTGGTCCCCACATTCAGGTAAGGGATCCAGATGGTGACAAAGTACAGAAGCGCCGTCAGCAGCAGGTTGACCATGTTCTTCACGCCCAGGTTAAAAGCCTCGGTGAAGGTCTCTTGGATGTTAAGCTTGTTTTGCATAATAAAAAAGGTTAGAGGTTGAGTGTCAGTTCTACGGGGCAGTGGTCGGAGCCGAAGATGTCGTTGTGGATGTCGGCCGACAGGATGGCGTCCTTCAGGGATTCCGACACGACGAAGTAGTCGATGCGCCAGCCGGCGTTCCGGGCGCGGGCGTTCATCCGGTAGCTCCACCAGGAGTATTTCACCTCCGTGGGATGCAGGCTGCGCCAGGTATCCACGAATCCGGCGGCAAGCAGTTCGCTGAATTTTTCGCGTTCCTGGTCGGAGAAGCCGGCGTTGAAGTGGTTGGTGGAAGGGTTTTTCAGGTCTATCTCTTCATGGGCGACGTTGAGGTCTCCGCAGAAGATGACGGGTTTTCCCAGAGCCAGCAGGTAGGCCCTCAGGTCGTCTTCCCAGCGCATGCGGTATTCCAGGCGGCGGAGGCCGTCCTGGGAATTGGGGACGTAGGCGCACACGAGGAAAAACTTCCCGTACTCAAGAGTGATGAGGCGGCCTTCGTGGTCATGCTCGTCCACGCCCATGCCGTAACGGACGCTGAGGGGCGTATGCCTGGTGTAAACCGCCGTGCCGGAATAGCCTTTTTTGTCGGCATAGTTCCAGTAGCTCTGGTAGCCGGGGAATTCCAGGTCCAGCTGACCTTCCTGCATCTTGGTTTCCTGCAGGCAGAAAAAGTCGGCGTCAAGGGTTGCGAACACGTCTGCGAAACCCTTGCCGGCCACAGCCCGGAGGCCGTTTACATTCCAGCTGATGAACTTGAGCATGTCTATTCCAGATTCCAGGTGGCGCCTTCCTTGGTGTCTTTCACTGTAATGCCGAAGGAGGCGAGCGTGTCGCGGATGCGGTCGCTCTCGGCCCAGTTCTTTTCTTCGCGGGCCTTCTTGCGGGCGTCCAGGACCAGGGTCATGACGCCTTCGAGGGCCTTTTCGGCCTTGCCGGAGGCGGCGGCGTCCTCGTCGCTGAGGCCCAGGACTCCGCCCACCACCTCGTCGAAGAGGGCTTTGAGGGCGGCCGTGTCGGCCGGAGAGAGCTTGCCGGCATTCACCAGGCGCACGGCTTCAAAGAGGCTGGCGATGGCGACAGGCGTGTTCATGTCGTCGCAGAGGGCGTCCATGACAGCCTCCCAGATGGCCTTGACTTCCTTCGAAGCAGAAAGGAAGCGTTCTTCTGCTTCAGCAAATTTAAGGGCCGATGCTCCTTCAGAGGAAGCCTTTCCCTCTGCACCACCCAGCGCCCGCCAGGCCTGCATGAGGCGCTTGTAGCCTTTCTCGGCGGCCTGGAGGGCTTCGTTGGAGAAGTCCAGGGTGCCGCGGTAGTGGGCCTGGAGGATGAAGAAACGGACGGTCATGGGCGTGTATGCCTGCTCCAGCTTGGGATGGTCTCCGCTGAACAGCTGCGGGAGGGTGATGAAATTCCCGAGGGACTTGCCCATCTTCTGGCCGTTGATGGTGATCATGTTGTTGTGGACCCAGTAATGGACGCCCTGCGTGCCGCGGGAGGCCACATTCTGGGCAATTTCGCATTCATGGTGCGGGAACATCAGGTCCATGCCACCGCCGTGGATGTCGAACTCTTCCCCGAGGTATTTTTCACCCATGACGGAGCACTCCAGGTGCCAGCCGGGGAAACCGTCGCCCCAAGGGGACGGCCAGCGCATGATGTGCTGGGGTTCGGCCTTTTTCCAGAGGGCGAAGTCGTACGGGGCGTGTTTGTCGCTCTGGCCGTCCAGGGAGCGGGTGCCTTCCAGGGTAGCTTCCAGGGTGCGGCCGCTCAGGACGCCGTAATTGTGGTCCCGGTTGTATTTCCGGACGTCAAAGTAGATGGAGCCGTTGCTTTCGTAGGCGTAACCGGCGGCAAGGATTTTCTGAATGGTCGCGATCTGCTCGATGATATGGCCGGAGGCGCGGGGCTCGATGGAAGGAGACTGGACGCCCAGCAGGCGCATGGCCTCGTGGTAGCGTTCGGTGTAATACTGGACCACTTCCATGGGCTCCAGCTGTTCCAGACGGGCTTTCTTGGCAATTTTGTCCTCCCCTTCGTCCGCATCGTGCTCCAGGTGGCCGACATCGGTGATGTTCCGGACGTAGCGCACTTTGTATCCCAGGTATTTCAGGAGGCGGAAGAGGACGTCGTAGGTGACGCCGGGACGGGCGTGACCCAGGTGGGCGTCGCCGTAGACGGTGGGACCGCAGACGTACATGCCCACTCTGCCTTCATGGATGGGTTTGAACAGTTCTTTGGTCCGGGTAAGGGTGTTGGTCAGGTATAAAGGTCTCATACAATTATCTTCTAATTCTGCAAAAATACTGATTTTTTATGTAAGTTTGCAGAAAATCAGACGGGAATGAAAAGAAAAGCCTTCCTCCTTGGCATCCTCCTCTGGGAATGCAGCCTGGCAATGGCCCAGGATATCCAGCCGCTCTGGCCTTCGCTGAAAAAAATGCCCGACGCACAGCCGCACCAGATCGCCGCCATGACAGACGTATCCCTCGCCAACGGATTCCTCCCGCAGAAACACCGGATGCCGTATCTCCAGTGGTACGCGGCGCCGGAACATCCCAACGGCGCCTGTATGATCCTCATCTCCGGCGGCGCCTACCAGAACTGCTGCGACATCCGTCCGGTGGCCCAGTGGGAAGAGGCGCTCACCGCCCTGGGCTTCCAGTGCGTGAACCTGGTGTACCGCACGCCGCGGCCGCAGGGGCTTCCCGTGTACCAATCGGCCTGGGAAGACGGGCAGCGGGCAGTGAGGCTGGTCAGGGCCGAGGCCGGAAAACGGCACTTCGACCCGGAGCGGATCGGCACGGTTTCCATGTCGGCCGGGAGTCATCTGGCCCTGCTGCTGGGCACCAGTTCCCTCACCCGCGCCTATACGCCCGTGGATGCGCTGGATTCGCTTTCCTGCCATATCAACTGGGCGCTCCTGCATGCGCCTGCCTACGTGACCACCGACGGAGAAACGGGGACTCCCGCCATCCGGGACGGCTACGGGCCCGGCGTCTCGCTGAGTCCGGTCTTCCGCTTTGACGCGCGCACCTGCCCCATGGTCCTCATGCACGGCGGCGCGGATCCCTATTCCCCCAACGGTTCCACGCTGGTGTACCGCCAGCTCCGGCGCATGGGCATCCCGGCCGAGGTGCACATCTACCCCGACCGCGGTCACGGCGTCATGGGCTTTGACCGCGCTGTGGAATTCATGCGCCAGATGGGCTTCCTGGGCCCTCTGGAGGCCGAAGTTCCCATCATGGACCGCTTCTCGTCCGACCATGACCGGGCCGACTGCAAGAAAGAGCCCGTCTGGCCCGACGGCAAGATGCCCGACGTGCAGGAGGACCAAGGCCTCCCTTACATCGAGTGGCATTTCCCGAAGAACCGCACCACCCGCGCCATCCAGATCATCTATTCCGGCGGGTCGTACGAAGGGAACGACCCTGACGGCTTCGAGGTGGCGCCAGCCCGCCGGTACCTCAACGCCAAAGGCATGACCGTGGTGACCCTGCGCTACCGCACGCCGCGCCCCAAAGGGCTTCCGAAGCACATCAGCGCCTGGGAAGACCTCCAGCGGGCCATCCGGCTGGTGCGCAGCGAGGCGTCCGCCTACGGCCTGGACCCGGACCGGATCGGGATCATGGGCAGCTCGGCCGGCGGGCACCTGACGCTGATGGGGACCACGTCGGCCCGGCATCAGGCGTATCTTCCTATAGATGAACTGGATAAGCTCCCCTGCAAGGTGCAGTGGGGCATCGCAATCTACCCGGCTTACTCGCTTTCCGACGGCCTGGAAGTCACCAACCGGGAAGGCGGGAACGGCGACAGCGCCACCCTGGCGCCCGAGTATTCCTTCGACCTGGATACCGCGCCCCTGCTGATGGTGCACGGCGACAGCGACCCCTGGGCCGCCATGAACTCCGTGAAAATCTGGGAGAAACACCGCGCCATGGGCATCCAGAGCGAGTTGCACACCCTGGCCCTCAGAAGACACTGTTTCCAGCGCACGGCCTCCCCCGGCACAGGCAGCTACACCTACCTGGACCGCATCTGGGAGTTCCTTACGGCAAAGGGATTCAATCGGCCCTGACCATTTACATCCATGAAAAAACTACTGATCGCCATAGGCCTTGTCTGCATTGCCATTCCGTTTTCGTATCTGCTCATCCTGAATCCGTTTGAGCATGAAGCGGACTTTTCCCTTTCTGACTTCTACACAAAAGCGTCTGGCCCCGTTTGTCTTGATAGATTAAGCCCGCCCGGCAAATAGTTATCGATTGGCACGTAAGTAATTGATTCTTAGTCCGATCCTGAAATCGCCTCCGGCAAAATGACTGAGGCGATTTCAGGAAGTGACTCAGGGTCAATCACTTACCTGCCACGGTTGGGCGTAGCGCAGGTGCGATTTTGGGTTGAGCGCCAGGGCTTTACTGTTTGACCAGATAGAAGAACGAGGTCAGGAAACGCTCGCCGGAGTGGTCGTAGACTTTGTTGTCGGTGGGATAGTTCACGACGTGGGTCTCGGGGTCTCCCTGGCCTTGGATGCAGAGGGTGGAAGAGCCGCCGCCGTCCATGTTCAGCGCATCTTTCGGGTGGAAGTTTTCCTGGAGGAATTCCGTCAGTTCGCGGGCCGACATGCCCTCGCTCAGACCGGGCCGGCGGCCGTCCACCACGACCATCAGGAGGTGGCCGTCGTCGGTGACGGCTATGGCGGTGCGGGGATGGCGTACGCCCTGGTGTCGGGCGGCATCCTCGTAACGGAACTTTTTGAGGGCATCTTCCGAATAGAAGCCGGCGAAGGAGGCGCCAACGGGAACATGGTTCTCGATGAGCATGGGTGCGCTGGTGAACACGTTGGGATCGGACACGGTGGTGTAGAAGGCCCGCTGCTCCCCTACCGTCAGGCCCTTACCGTCGAAGGCGATGCGGACGCGGCCTTCGCCGTCAATGTAGACGGCCCCTTCACTCTTCCAGTTGGGGACGCCGGTGGACATGATGGTGTTGTTGGGCATGGAGGAATAGTACTTTCCGTCCACCTTCAGCACGATGGAGGAAGGCTCGTAGCAGGCGTTCATGGCCACCACGGCCCCTTTTTCCTTCATCACGTCCGACGTAACGCGCTGCCCGTCAGGGCCGACGTCGAACTTGAGCGCATAGCCGGGGACGGACATGTCCCAGTCGGCCACAAAGACCTGCTGGGCGCTGCCGGTGACTTTGTCCAGGCCGGAGAACGTGCGGTAGGTCAGGCCGGGACCCACTTCGGTGACGGTCCACTCCCCTTCCTTCGCAGGCTTGTAGACGAAGCCGGCGACGCGGGCCTTCAGGTAGGCGCGCACATCGGCCCATTTGTAATACGGGCCGACGAAGGGCTCCACCTTCCCCAGACGGGCTTCCTCGCCGTTCAGGAGGAGTTTCACCAGGATGTCGCCGCTGCCTTTTTTGGGAGCGTAGAACACCAGCTGGATGTTGGCGCCCATGGGCGAGCGGAAGGTCTGGAACCAGTACACCAGGTCGTCGTTGTTTTCGGGGACGGTGTCAAAGCCGTCGATGTCCATGATCAGCTCCAGGGCCATCACCACATGGTCGTGGCCATAGCGGAGGTGGGCGCCGCGGCGGCCTTCGCAGAGCATGACATCGGCCTTGTCCACCATGTCGTCCACGATGGAGGAGCAGGGGGTCTTGTAGGCATAGTACTCGCGGAACCGCTCATAGTTGTCGGTCTCCCAGAGGGTGGCGAATTCCTCGCGGGTGAAGAAGTCGCCGACGTCCACGCGGACATCCTCCGGCAGGCTGTTCATGCCCGCTACGAACATGTACAAGTGGAAGAAAGCGTTGTACGGATTCTGGTTTCCGAGGGCCGAATCAGGGTCCCTGAACAGGCGCGCAAGCACATCCCGGTAGTTCGGGAAATGGCGGAAGAAAAACTGCTCCGAGCTTTCTGCATAAGGGAAACGGGAGGCCGGTCCCTCGTAACGGAACGGATTGTAGCCTTGGTTGGGGCGCGTGGCCTGCACGTCGGTAAGGCCCTGGTGGGCATATACCTTCGTCCCGGGGCTCAGCCGGGAAATGGCCGCGCAGCAGGAAGACATACTGAGGATGGAACGGACCGAAGGGCTGGAGCAGGCATCTACCTCGCTCCCCTTTCCGAACACCGTGGGGAAGCTCTCCACCATGGTTTTCGCAATGCCCTGATGCTGCTGCCAGCCGATGGGCGTAAGGTCACCTACCCGGTAGCGGACCCGGTCCCAGAAGGGAATCAGACGGGCCAGCAGATCCTGCCCCGCAGGGGTCAGGTTGCCGGTTTTCTGGCCATCGGAGAGCATCTGAAGGATGATGGTGTAAGCCTGCTCCGTGTAGGCGTAACGGGAGCCGTGACGGCCGTAGTGGCTGATGTACACGGGCTCATAGCCCTTGGGGGCCGGTGTGGACGCCTTTGGGGAAAGGTCGTACACACAGTCCAGGCCGGAGGACTTGTTCCAGTCGGCCCTTACTTCTTCGCGGACGCCCAGACGCTGAGCCTGCAGGCTCACGGCCACCAGAAGGGCCGACCCAATCAGTAATAGTTTTCTCATTGTCCAGTTAGAATTTCACAGTTAATTTCACGGGGAAATGGTCCGACAGGTCGGCGGTGCCTTCCGTCAGCACTTCACAGCTTTCCACCTCCACCTGCTTCGCATCCTTCAGGGAGAAGATATAGTCGATGCAGTGGCGGGGGTTGGTGGTGGAATGGGTGAAGCCGTCGTCGGAGAGGAGGGTCCAGCAGGTGAGCGCCTCGGCGATGACCTCGCTGTCCGGGGTGACATTGAAGTCCCCGCACAGGAAGACCGGCTTCTTTGCACCGCCATACACCTTTGTAAACCAATCGTTTACCGTCTTCATCTGTGCCAGGGCGGCATCCTGGCTCCTATAGTCCAGGTGAACGGAGCCGAAGACACATTCCTGCGTTTCGACAACGGCCACGCTCCGGGGTTCCGAGCCGTCCCCCTTTGGGAGGGCGAGTTTGTATCGGCCCGTGATCCGACGGTCGGTCACGACGCCGTTGCCATAGGCTCCGCCCGCATATGGGAAGGCCGACGCGAACTGGTAGTTCCAGCCGCCAAGGGCCTCCGCCAGTTCCTGCAGTTGGTAAGTGCCGTGCCGGCGGTTGCAGCTGTCCAGCTCGTTCAGGGCCACATACGCGGCGCCGTTGTCCCGGATGAGCTGCGCAACACCGGGCATGCTGCTTTCCTGATACTTGGAAAAGACGCCTACATTATAGGACATCAGCGTAAGAAGCTGCGGTTCTGCCGGACGGCCGCAGGCGGCGAGAGCAACGAGCAGCAAGAAAGATAAACGTTTCATAATCACTTGAATTTCACCGACTTCAGGAGAATCTCCTCCATCTTGTGATAGCCTTCCAGGTTAGGATGCACGGCATCCTTGGCCCAAGCCGGGTTCAAGGCGCCGCCGTCCGTCACCATGGGGGTGTAATAGTCCACGAAGGGGATCCGGTTCCGCCGGGCATAGTCCTTCAGGAGGGCGTTCAGCTGGAGAATCTTGGGCGTCGGGTCGCCCAGGTCCTTCCGCCAGCCGATCTCGGAAGCCGGCAGCACCGTGCAAAGGACGGGCTTGATTTTATGGGCCTTGGCCAGTTCGGCCATGGAGACAATGTTCCCGAAAATGTGTTCCACCTCGATGAAGCCATTGTTGCGGGCAATGTCGTTGATCCCGGCAAGGATAACCACATAACGGGGTTTCAGGCCGATAACGTCGGCCCGGAAACGGACCAGCATCTCGCTCGTAGTCTGGCCCGAGATGCCGCGGCCCGCAAAGCCCTGCGCCGAGAGCCAGTCCGGGTCCTGCGCCGCCCATCCGTCGGTGATCGAATCACCCATCAGCACCGCCTTGGGGCGGTCAGTCACAGTCTCGTTCGCCTTCTGATACCGGCCGAACCGGGCCCAGTCCCTGTCCTGTTTCTGCTGCGCAGCGAGGGACGGGAGGATGGACACTAAAAAGAAGAGGGAAAAAAGGATTCTCTTGGTCATAGCACGTGGTTTTCTGCAAAGATAGCGAATTTCGGGGATTGTTGGGGGGATGGGGTGCGGCCGGGTCGTGGCGCCCAAGTAGCTGACTATCAACGAGATGCTAAAATCGCCTCCGGTTTTTTGCCGGAGGCGATTTCAGGATTCAACTCAGTATCAAGCACTTAAGTGCCACGGGTAAAATGGTGGCAAAGCCTGATTTTAAAGCCGGCGGAGGGTATTGGGGCCCTGGGTGCGGCTGCCGCGGGCGCGGGGCTGGAAGCGGCGTTCGAAGGAGGCGCCTTTTTCGGTGACGGGGGCGATGTCGGCCTTCACATCCGGGTTCCGGACCAGGGTCAGAGGGAAGGTCGGGGTGTTGTCGTGGAAGAAGACCCACTCCTCGTTCTTATAGCTGTACAGGGCGTAGCGCATGGTTTCATACGCGGGCGTGATGGTCTTTCCGTCGACGGGATACACCGCATGACCGCCTTCCAGGACAAACTTGTCGTCCACCTTTTTGGCGCGGGCAAGCTCCCTGTTCTCGTAGTCGTCCACCTGGGTGCCGGTGGTTTCGGTGAAGGTGCCGACGAACATGTAGTCCACGTCGCCCAGGTCTTCATAGTCGCTGTACGAGGCGATGAACTGGATGAAGAACACCATTTCGCCGTCCGCGAAGCGGGTGACCAGCCAGTCGTCGTCCTGATTCATCTGGACGGAGCCGGCGGCGTCGCCGGTTTCCCAGCCGTCCACGCGGTAGAGGTAGTTGTTCTCCAGCGGGGAGACCTTAATATTGTAGCCCACCAGGCCGTTGGACACTGTCCAGCCGCCCAACCAGGCCGTATAGGCGTCGGTGGCCGTTTCCTCCACGACAGTGAAGTTCTTCTTGGCGTAGCTGTAGGTGGGTTTTCCGTCCTTGTCCATCTCGATGAGGTAGCCGGTGTAGTCGCCGTGTACCATGAGGTCGAAGTAGACGCTCTTGGTGGCCGATGTGAACACGTTGTCGGTATCTTCGTAGAATTTCCTGTCGTTCTGCTCGGCGATGGCGACGACATCGTCGGCCTCTCCTTCCAGGAAGGCCTGCATGCTGCCGTTATAGTGCTCCTGGAAGTAGGCGTCCGACATGGTGCGGAAGATGAAGAAATTGCTGCCGGTGTATTTGAACTCGAATTCCTCGGTGGGGTCGCCGGCTTCGAACAGGGCGCGGCCTTTATAGGTGATGCCCCAGTCGGAGCGTTCTTTGACGGTTACGGTAGGGGTGGGGGTTGTACCGCCTTCGCCGCCTTCACGGCCGCCGCTGCCGCCGGGAACAGTGCCCTGACGGTGATAAGGATCGATGTCGGTGGAGGTGCATCCAACCACGGCAAATGCAGCCAGAAGGGCCACAGACCAGATATGACGAGCTTTCATAACGCGTGAATTTTAACGTTTACAAAGTTACAGCAAATATCCGGCCAAACAAAAAAAGACAAAAAATCAGGAGAAGTTTTTGTTTTTTACCTGACTTTTATTTAAATTTACATGTTAAAACCTGAAAACTTATTTAAAATATTTAAAACTATCAGCGTTTACCCGCATTTGCTTTTAAACCGAAACCAAAACAACTATTTACTAACCTAATTATTTATGCGTTTTAAATCACTAACCAAATTACTGGGAGGACTGTTCCTTGCACTGTGGTGCACGGCAGCCCTCGCTCAGACGAGGACGGTGAAGGGTAACGTCGTCGACGAAGCCGGCATTCCCGTGATTGGAGCATTCGTAACGGTTGAAGGGGCCTCCAACATAGGCACCCTCACCGATTTGGATGGCAATTTCAATCTCGCCAAGGTCCCCGCAAACGCCAAAAACCTGATTGTCAGCTTCATGGGCTATGCCGACGCCAAAGTCCCCGTACAGGACTTTGTCCGCGTGGTCCTGCAAGAGGACGCCAACGTGCTGGAATCGGCCGTCGTCACGGGTATGACCCAGATGGACCGCCGCCTGTTCTCCGGATCCGCCGTAAAGCTGGATGCCGACGATGCCAAGATCAGCGGTATGGCCGACATCTCCCGCTCCCTGGAAGGCCGCGTCGCCGGCGTTTCCGTGCAGAACGTGTCCGGTACCTTCGGTACAGCCCCGAAGATCCGCGTCCGCGGTTCCACCTCCATCTACGGTTCCTCCAAACCCCTGTGGGTGGTGGACGGCGTCATTATGGAAGACGTTGTGGAAATCGATGCGGAAGATCTCTCGTCCGGTGACGCCAACACCCTGATTTCCAGCGCCATCGCCGGTCTGAACTCGGACGATATCGAGTCCTTCGACATCCTGAAGGACGGCTCCGCCACCTCCATCTACGGTGCCCGCGCCATGGCCGGCGTTATCGTCGTGACCACCAAGAAAGGTAAGAGCGGACACAGCAACATCACCTACTCCGGCGAATACACCCTCCGTCTGAAGCCCTCCTACAACGAGTTCAACATCATGAACTCCCAGGACCAGATGGCTATCTATCAGGAACTGGAGCAAAAAGGCTGGCTCAACTACTCACGCCTTGCCAACGCCTCCGACAGCGGTGTATACGGAAAGATGTACCAGCTCCTCGCCCAGGTGGATCCCAAGACCGGACAGTTCTATCTGGCCAATACGGAGGAAGCCAAGATGGCTTACCTGAGAGCCGCCGAATACCGCAACACCGACTGGTTTGACAAACTGTTCACCTACGGCATCCAGCACACGCATTCCGTGTCCATGTCCGGCGGTACAGACCGGGGCAACTACTATGCTTCCCTCTCCATCATGGACGACCCGGGCTGGACCTTGCAGAGTTCCGTCCGCCGTTACACGGCCAACCTGAACACCACGTTCAAGCTCACGGACAACCTGTCCCTGAATATGATTTCGAACGCTTCGTACCGCAGCCAGCGCGCGCCCGGCACCCTCGGTTCCACGCTGGATACCGTCTCCGGCCAGGTTCGCCGCGACTTCGACATCAACCCGTATTCCTACGCTCTGAATACTTCCCGCGTACTGGATCCGGAAGTCTTCTACACCCGGAACTACGCCCCGTTCAACATTCTCCACGAACTGGAGAACAACTACCTGGACCTGGACGTCACCAATGTCCGCTTCCAGGGAGAACTCAAATGGAAGATCACCCGTCACTTTGACGTGTCGGCCCTTGCATCGGCCAAGTACACCAGCACTTCCCGCGAGCACTACATTCTGGACAGCTCCAACCAGGCACAAGCCTACCGCGCTGGTTACACCACCGTCATCCGTGACAACAACTCCTACTTCTATACCGACCCTGACGTCCCGTTCGCCGTTCCGACGACGGTCCTCCCTGTGGGCGGTATCTTCCAGACCACCGACAACAAGATGTTCGGCTGGGACCTGCGTGTCGCCGGTAACTACAACCAGACCTTCGCGAAGATCCACACCATCAGCGCCTATGCCGGTATGGAAATGAACTCCACCGACCGTCACGGCAAATGGTTCCGCGGCTGGGGCATGCAGTTCGACATGGGCGAAATCGCTCAGTACGACTACAAGGTCTTCAAGAAAGGTGTGGAAGAGAACTCCGACTACTTCACCCTGGACAACACCCATGAGCGCCGCCAGGCTTTCTTCGGCACACTCACCTATGGCCTGCTGAACCGCTACAGTATCAACGGAACCATCCGTTATGAAGGCTCCAACCGCCTGGGTAAGGCCCGCAGCGCCCGCTGGCTTCCCACCTGGAACGTTTCCGGCCGATGGAACATCTCCGACGAGCCCTGGATGAGAGGCATTCAGCCGACGCTTTCCCACGCCGCCCTGAAACTCTCCTACTCCCTGACGGCTGAAAGCGGTCCCGCATGGGTCACCAACTCCAACGTGGTCATCCAGGCTTACAACCCCTGGAGAAACAACGCGCGCGACAAGGAAAGCGGCCTGGAAATCGCCTCCCTGGCCAACCCCGACCTCACCTTCGAAAAGAAGAATGAGTTTAACGTAGGTCTGGAACTGGGCTTCTTCGACAACCGCGTCAACTTTACCGGCGACTGGTACAAGCGTAACAACTTCGACCTGATCGCCATTACCAACACGCAGGGTATCGGCGGTGAACTGACCAAATACGGTAATGTCGCCAGCATGGAATCCGACGGTTTCGAGCTCAGCCTCACGACAACCAATATCAAGACAAAGGATTTCAAGTGGACGACGAACGCCATCTACTCCCACTCGCATAACCTGATTACCAAGCTGTATACCACCAAGCGGGTCATCGACCTGATCTCCGGTACCGGTTTCGGCCTGGAGGGGTATGCCAACCACTCGATCTTCTCCATCCCGTTCAAGGGGCTGAACGAAGAGGGTCTCCCCACTTTCCTGGATCAGGACGGCAATATCTCCGTGTCTGACATCTACTTCCAGACCAGCGCTTCCGACCCCAAGAACATCGAGTTCCTGGAGTATTCCGGTACCGCCGATCCTACCGACGTCGCATCCCTGGGCAACACCTTCGAGTGGAAGGGATTCCGCCTGAATGTGTTCATCACCGGGTCGTTCGGCAACGTCGTCCGTCTGGACCCGGTCTTCCGCTCCTCCTACAGCGACCTGCGTTCCATGCCTAAGGAATTCAAGAACCGCTGGGTGGTCCCCGGAGATGAAGCCTACACTACGGTGCCCGTTATCGCCAGCCGGATGCAGACCGTCAACGACAGCCACCTCAACTATGCTTACAACGCATACAACTATTCCACCGAGCGTATCGCCAGCGGCAACTTCATCCGCCTGAAGGAAGTCTCCCTCAGCTACGACATCCCGAAGAAGGCTGTCCAGAAGATCGGCCTCAGCACGCTGTCCGTGAAACTCCAGGCCACCAACCTGGCCCTCCTGTATGCCGACCCTAAGCTCAACGGTCAGGATCCTGAATTCTTCAACACCGGCGGTGTCGCCGTCCCTGTTCCCAAGCAGTTTACGCTTACCCTCAAGATCGGCTTGGGCGGAAGCGAGTCTGCCAAGAAACCCGCGGCTCCCGCTGTCGTCACTCCTTACGTGGCACCCGAACCGCAGGTGGTAGAAAAGGTGGTCGAAAAAGTCGTCGAGAAGGAAGTGGTCAAGGAAGTCGTGAAAGAAGTCCCTGCCAAGACCCTCAACGGCATCTATGAGAACGACCTTTACTTTGTCATCGGCAAGGCCGAACTGAGCCCGAAGGAAGCCTTCAAACTGGGCCGGATCTGCCAGATCCTCAAGGACAACCCCGACGCCAAGATCGTCATCAAAGGTTACGCCGACAGCGCCACCGGCTCTGCCCAGCGCAACAATGAACTCTCCGAGGAACGTGCCAATGCCGTGGCTGAAATGCTCCGCAGCGAAGGCATCGCCCCCGGACGCATCTCCATCGAAAACACCGGCGGCGACCGCGACGCTTCCGCCTCCCCGGCCGACAACCGTGTAGCCGTGTGCATCGTGAAATAATAATACGACAGACTTATGAAAGCAAAATATATATTAGTAGCAAGCGCTTTTTTGCTGAGCCTGGCCTCCTGCAACAAGTTCCTGGACACCATGCCTGACAACCGTGCAGAAGTTGACTCCGCAGAAAAAGTGAAAGCCATTCTGGTATCGGCCTATGCGACACGTCTGCAGCTTGTCTTCGCGGAGTACTACTCAGACAATGCCGACGACAATGCAAAGGTGGTAAGCAATGCGACCCCCGGCCGCTACTATGAGCAGATCTGGAGCTGGACCGACATCACAGAAACGGCCAACGACTCCCCGGACAACGTCTGGAGCAGCAACTGGGGCGCTATCGCCGCCGCCAACCAGGCGCTGGAAGCCATCGAAGAACTGGGCGGAAAAGACGACCCTGCCCTTTCCGAATCCTATGGCGAGGCCCTTATCTGCCGCGCATACGCCCACTTCGTCCTGGTGAATCTGTTCTGCCTCAACTACAACCCTGCCACCAGTGCGACCGACCAGGGAATTCCCTACATGGAGCACCCTGAACAGGGCCTGAACCCGCAGTACGAACGCGGCAATGTAGCCGAGGTCTATGAGAAGATTGAAAGAGACCTGGAGGAAGGCCTGAAGTATGTGGGTGATTCTTACACCGCCCCCAAATACCATTTCACACGTCAGGCCGCCTATGCCTTTGCAACGCGTTTCTACCTGTTCTATGAAAAGTGGGACAAAGCCGTAGAAGCCGCCAACATGTGTCTTGGAAACGCTCCTGCGACCCTGATGCGCGACAACGCCTACCTTCAGACGCTCCCGGATCTCTCGACCGCGGCGGAACACTACATTGCTTCTGACCAGAAGTGCAATCTGCTTCTTCAGACGAATATGTCCAGCCTGGCCCGTTATGCATTCGCCAACTACGGCGGTTCTTACAAGCGCTTTGGTTTTACTCGCAGCATTGCCGACACCGAGGTCATGTACGCCAAACAGGCCTGGACCCCCAGCGGCTGCAACAACTCCGCTTATATCTTCCGTCCGCGCAACTATGACTCTTCCAACCTCCATTACACGCTGTTCTGGAAAGTGCCCCGCCTGTTCGAATACACCGACCCCGTGGCCGGAACCGGCTATGGACAGACGATTGTCCCGACGTTCACCATCGAAGGAACTCTTCTTGAAAGGGCCGAGGCGAACATCATGCTGGGCAATTACCAGCTGGCCTGCGACGACCTGAACCTGTGGATCGGCAACACCTATGACTCCGCAGCCACTACGGTGGACTTTGAAGTCACTCCTGATGAAATCCAGGCCCATTATAGCGGAATGGCGTATTACACCTGGGAAGAGCCGACCCCCAAGAAACACCTGAACCCTGCCTTCCACATCGACGCGGAAGGGTCCATGCAGGAAAGCATGCTGCAGGCCGTCCTGAACGCCAAACGTATTGAACTGCTGGCCAGCGGCTACCGTTGGTTGGATATCAAACGTTATGGAATTGAGATTGTACGCCGCCACGTGGACGACAACGCCTACTACGACCATATCTCCGACACGATGACCAAGGACGACCCCCGTCGCGCCTTACAGGTTCCCCAGCGTGCCCGTGACGCCGGCTTTGAGCCTACCAAACGTAAATGAATAAAATAGCAAGCTATGCGTAAATACATCATACTTTTTATTCTGGCCGTTTCCGCCTCTCTGCTGGCTTCATCCTGCAGGACCGAGACGCTGAACCCCGAAAGCATCATCAAGGCCGAGGTCAAACAAAAGAATGACTTTGACAAATGGCTGGATGCAAACTATCTGAACCCGTACAACATCAGCGTAAAATATCGCTATGAGATGGACGAGTCAGACTACTCCTACTACACCATCCCAGCAGATATGGAATGTTCCATCATCATGGCACACCTCATCAAATACCTCTGCATCGATACTTACGACGAGGTGGCAGGGATTGAGTTCACCCGGGAATACTTCCCCAAAATGTTCTTCTACCTCGGAGAATGGGAGTACAAGAACAACGGAACCTATATCCTGGGTACGGCCGAAGGCGGTAAAAAGATTTACCTGACCGGCGTGAACTACATCAAAGACGTCCTTAACGGCAATTATCAGGGCTACACCGTCCCGGCCGAAGGCATCAACCACTTCTATGTGAAGACCATCCACCACGAGTTCACCCACATCCTCAACCAACTCAAGGAGTATCCGGCCGACTTCAAACAGATCACGGCCAGCGACTACGTCCAGGACTCTTGGAATGAGTATAGCGGAAACTTGCCGCTGGGATTCATATCGTCTTACGCCCGTGCCAACGACCGGGAGGATTTTGCCGAAATGATGTCCCTGTACGTGACCCACGACCAGACTTGGTGGGACGAACAACTCGCAACAGCAGGCAAAACCGGCGCCGGGTTTATCACCAGCAAGCTGGACATTGTCCGCAGCTACATGAACAACTCTTTCGGTATCGACATCGACGAACTCCGTTCCACGGTGCTCCGCCGCCAGGAGGAACTCATCAACGGTGAAGTCGACCTTACCTCCCTTGATATCATTTAATGCCGACTACTTATGAAAAATAACACATTATACCGCATCCTTGTTGCCGTATGCCTGATGCTGCCCCTCGTTTCTTGCGTGCGGGAAGAGAAGGACATTTTTGACAAATCGGCATCTGAGCGCATGAACGAGTGGCTGGTCAGCACACAAAACGTTCTGACCTCCGCCGCCAACGGCTGGGTCATGCACTACTACCCCGAAGGTAACCAGATTTACGGCGGCTATATTTACACCCTGGTCTTTACCGAAGATGGAGAGGTAACCGTCCGCAGCGAACTGTTCGACGACCCTTACACCTCCCTCTACAAAATGGACAATGACGACGGTCCGGTATTGTCGTTCGACACGAACAACTATGCCTTCCACTATTTCGCCACACCTTCCGGCGGAGCAAGCATGCCCAACCAGTATGGTGAATCCGGCAGATACCAAGCCTATAAAGGCGATTTCGAATTCATGGTCGTAAAAGCGGAAGCCGACGAGGTCATCCTGCGCGGAAAGCGCACATCCAACCTGATCCACATGTATCCGCTGGACGAAGATCCTGCCACTTACATGTCTAAAGTGATCGCCCTTGAAGACATCCTTCTGGTGACCAGCTTTGAAGGAACTATCGGCGGGGATGAAGCTACGCTTTTCCTGAATCCAGGAAACCGCCAGGCCACAATAACCCTGACCGGTGAAAAGTATCTGGACGACGAAGGCGAAAGCCCGTCTGAAACAGTGGCTTTCCTGTACACCGAATCCGGGATCCGTTTCTACAAACCGGTGGAAATCGGCCCTTATACACTGGAAATCCTTGAATTCGAGCCCACCGAGAAAAAACTCATCTCCTCCGAAGCCGACCTTGTCGGCTCGCTGCCCGAGGGCTGGCACTTCTACAATGACTTCGTGGGCAACTACACGCTCACTTATAACGACGGTGATGCGACCATGACCGGTATTGAAATCGTGGCCGATGTCAAGAACAAGTCTTATAAGATCAAAGGTATGAACCCGCTCTTCGACGTCGTGGCCACCTACGACCAGGGCATGGGGCAGATCGAAGTTCAAGCCCAGTATGTTGCCGAGCCGGATGTCACGGAAAACACCTACCGGGTCATGATGGCTGCCTGGGACTCCGATAAGGGATATGTGAACTACACCACCGGCGGTCTCTACGGTATGCTGAATGAAGAAGGCAATACCATTACCTGGAGCAACAATAAAAAGTTCTCCGGTTACGTCGTGGACGGGTTCCTCCTCTACTACTTTACGACAACCGGAACCCGAGTCGGCAGCACTTCCGATCCCTGGATCTGGTCTGGTCGTGAATCGCTCGCTTCCGGTAAGAACCAACTTTGGGGCTGGACCACTTTCACCCGCAATTAAAACGGTCAAAACGAATTCATTATGAAAAAATTATTCTATACCTTACTGAGTTGCTGCGCAGTGGCCATGCTTTTTTCCTGTAAGAAAGAAGCCCCTGTCAATCCGTATGCCGACTCAATGGAGAGCCTGGTTCTTAAATACAGTGAGAGCCAGATGCAATATAATCCTGTCGAGTCAGAGGGCGTTCTGGTATTTGACACCAAGGAAAGCCTCACGGCAACTTCGAGCAAAGACTGGTGCGTTCCCACTGTCAACGGCAATACGGTTACGCTGAACCTGTCTGCCAACAGCGGCAAACTTACCCGATATGCACAAGTCAGCGTCAAATCTGCAAGCGCTTCACTTGTCGTAGATATTGTCCAGCTCGGTGAAGTCATGGCCGGACTTGCCAGTCTGAGCGATGTAACCGCAGCCGTTGAGGGACAGGTGGTCACCATCCCCGTCAAACTGAATGTAGAGGTTGAATTCCAGACAGAAGAAGACTGGATTCACCCTGTAGTCGACGGCAACGACATCGTCATCACCATCGACCCCAATCCCGATCCGCTCACCCGTTCCGGCATCGTATATTATACCGCCGGCAGCCAGAGCGGCAGTTTTGAGGTAACCCAGTATCCGGAATTAGTCAAGAAAGACGACTGGAATCTTGCCCTCACCAGCACGTCGTTCGTTTATCCGGAATTCAGTGCCAATACAGATGTCACTGTCGGTGATGCGGACATGTATGTCATTTATATGGTTCCCAAGAGCACTGTCGGCGACGATGTAGAAGGATATATCTTCAATGACCTGGCCGTGACTGCCCGCAGGCAGATTCTGGAGCAGGTTGAATCCGCAGGCGGTGAGTTCAAGGATTATCTGGAGAAAGGAAGCCAGAAAATCGACATTGACGGAATCAACGTCGGCGAAAACTATCTGATTGCCATTGGTTTTGCAGACAATGGATATGTCACCGGACAATATCAGTTCGCAGAAGTAACCATTGACGACATCCGTCCCGATTATTACAAATGGGCCGGGAAATGGAAACTTACCGGAACGTACTTTGACAATTCGGAATACTCGGAGGAAGTCACCATTGCGGTTGACGAAACAGACGTCAATGACGACGGCACTCTGAAAGAAGCGCGTCTGATCATTTACGGGCTTTTGAGCAAAGCGGCCAATGCCTGGACTGCTCCGGAGGATGTAAATAAATTCTACCTGAAATACAACGCCGAAACTGGAGCCATCATTTTCTATGGTCAGAATGCCACCGGCACTTTCAACCGTTCTTCCGGTCCGAACTGGAGACTCCAGTTAATGTCCATGTATGTAAAAGCAGGAGCAACTGCGTATACCAGTGCTACCGGATTTGATATCCTCTCTGCAACCTTGGATGGAACCACCGGCGCAAAAATCGAGGTCCTGGAGCGCAGCGCCGGTCTGCCTTGGTTAGTCCTGCGCATGCGTGCCTTGAATGAGGCCGGTTCAGCATACACCAACACAAATGCCAACAATGCAGGTATCTTCCTTGATGAACCGCTGACCATGACCCGAGTACAATAACACCCTCGACGTAATACCTAAAAAGGAGCGGCCCTTCATATCCGGGCCGCTCTTTTTTAGGTATCAAGGGGTGCACCTGGAGGTGCACCCCTTGCTTGAGCCAGGCTATGGCACAAGCGCTAAACAACTGAAAAACAGGCGATTAAAAAATCACAGCTAGTCCGTACCATGGTTTTTTGAGGGGGTCGGGATAGATGCAATTACATAAGCTGCTGATATGTAAACATTTACAGCTTGTGCCAAAGCCTGGCCCAAGCAAAACGCAAAGAGAAAACAGAAGGAGCGGCCCGCGAGGGTCGCTCCTTTCGATCAGATTGGGAATGACGGACTACAGTTCGTTCATCACGTCCATGGCTTCGGTCTTGGAACCGACTACGATATCCTGGTAGCGGCTCAGGCCGGTGCCGGCGGGGATGAGGTGACCGCAGATGACGTTCTCCTTCAGGCCCTCGAGGTTGTCCACGCGGGCGCGGATGGCAGCTTCGGACAAGACCTTGGTGGTTTCCTGGAAGGAAGCGGCGCTGATGAAGGAGCCGGTCTTCAGGGCTGCGCGGGTGATACCCTGCAGGACCTGGGAGGCGGTGGCGGGCTTGGCGGGACGGGCGGCGATCAGTTTGGCACCCTGACGCTCCAGCGAGGCGTTCTCGCTGCGGAGGTCTCTGGCGCTGATGATGTCGCCTTCCTGGAAGTGGACGCTGTCTCCGGGCTCTTCTACATAGAATTTGCCGAAGATGTCGTCGTTGCGGTCCATGAACTCCCACTTGTCCACGAGTTCCTCCGGGAGGAATTCCGTGTCGCCGGGATCGCCGATCATGACCTTGCGCATCATCTGGCGGACGATGATCTCGAAGTGCTTGTCGTTGATCTTAACGCCCTGCAGACGGTACACAGCCTGAATCTCGTTCACGATGTATTCCTGTGCCTTCACAGGACCCAGGATGTTCAGGATGTCGGTAGGAGAAGTGCCGCCGTCGCTCAGACGGGTACCGGCCTTCACATAGTCGTTCTCCTGGACCAGGATCTGTTTGGTCATGGGAACCTCGTAACGGCATTCCTTGCCGGTGCGGTTCTTGACGATGATCTCGCGCTTGCCGCGTTTGACCTTGCCCATGATCACCTCGCCGTTGATTTCGGAAAGGATGGCAGGGTTGGAAGGGGTACGGGCCTCGAAGAGTTCCGTCACACGCGGCAGACCGCCGGTGATATCGGAAGCCTTGCCGATGGCGCGAGGGATCTTGATGATCACGTCGCCCACCTTCACGGAGTCGCCGTCGTTGATCATGATGTGGGCACCCACAGGCAGGTTGTACTGACGCAGGATGACGCCTTCACCGTCCACGATGAGCATGGCCGGGCTCTTGGTCTTGTCTCGGCCTTCGATAATCACCTTGTCGGTGTTGGTGGCGAACTCGTCGGCACTCTCTTCGCGGTAGGTGGTTCCTTCCACCATGTTCTCGAAGCGGACGGTACCGGCGGTTTCCACGATGGTGGTGGCGTTGTAGGCATCCCATTCGCAGATGAGGTCTCCCTTGTGCACGGTGTCGCCGTCCTTGAAGTAAAGCACGGAGCCGTAAGGGATATCGTACTGGGAATAGGTCATGCCGGTGCGCTCGTCCACGATGCGGAGTTCCGTCATGCGGGACACGACCACCTGTTTCACGGAGCCGTCCTCGTCCACACGGTCGATGGTGCGGAGTTCCTCGAAGGAGAGTTTGCCCTCGTACTTGGACTCGATGGTATTGTCGGCCACGGAGCCGGATGCGGTACCACCGACGTGGAAGGTACGGAGGGTCAGCTGGGTACCGGGCTCACCGATGGACTGGGCGGCGATAACGCCCACCACTTCACCGGTTTCCACCATGCGGGAGGTAGCCAGGTTACGGCCGTAGCACTTGGCGCAGACACCCTTGCGGGATTCGCACGTGAGAACGCTGCGGATTTCCACCTGCTCGATGGGGAGGGAGTCGATGAGGGCGGCTGTGTCCTCACGGATTTCCTCGCCGGCGCGGATGATCAGTTCTCCGGTGAGCGGGTTGAAGATGTCGTGCACGGAGGTGCGGCCGAGGATTCGCTCGCCGAGGGATTCCACCACCTCGTCCTTGTTCTTGATGGCGGTGGCGATGAGGCCGCGGAGGGTGCCGCAGTCTTCTTCGGTGATGATCACGTCGTGGGAGACGTCCACCAGACGGCGGGTCAGGTAACCGGCGTCGGCCGTC
>DGXN01000033.1:12412-14253 GCA_002396335.1 Bacteroidales bacterium UBA4231 | reverse complement strand
GCAGCGCTGCTGCTCGCGGTCCTGGGCGTGGCGGCGGGACTGATGCCGGCCTCGCGCGCCATGCAGATCAAACCGGTAGATGCCATGCGAGACGAATAATAAAAACAAAAACAATATGAAAAAATTTGGCAGAATTCTGATGATTATCCTGGTGGCGTTCGTGTTTATCGGCACATTCGTCTACCTGTTCCAGCGGTCCCGTCCCAAGGAAATCTCCTATCAGGAGCTTTCCCCGGAGATGGGCACCATCACCAAATCCACCGTGGTCACGGGCAAGATCCAGCCCCGGGACGAGGTGAATGTGAAAGCCCAGATCAGCGGCATCGTGGCCGAGCTCTACAAGCAGGCCGGCGACATGGTGGCCCAGAACGAGGTCATCGCCAAGCTCAAGGTAATTCCCGAAATGAGCCAGCTCTCCAGCGCCCAGAGCCGGGTGCGCCTGTCGGAGGTGAACCTGAAACAGGCCCAGACCAACTTCGACCGGGAAAAGAAGCTCTATGAGCAGCAGCTGGTCAGCGCCGAATCCTTCGAGCAGGTTTCCCAGGCGCTCCAGCAGGCCAAGGAAGAGCACGCGGCAGCCGTAGAGTCCCTGGAGATTGTGCGGGACGGCGTATCGTCGTCCAATAAATCCGGCAGCTCCACCCTGGTGCGCTCGTCGGTGGCCGGGCTCATCCTGGACATCCCCGTGAAAGTGGGCAACACCGTCATCAACTCCAATACCTTCAACGACGGTACCACCATCGCCACGGTGGCCGACATGGAAGACCTCATCTTCGACGGCAACATTGACGAAACCGAAGTGGGACGCCTCCACGTGGGCCTTCCCGTAAGCATTTCCGTAGGCGCCCTGCAGGACCTGCACTTCGACGCCATCCTGGAGTATATCTCCCCCAAGGCGACCGAATCCGGCGGAACCAACCTCTTCGAAATCAAAGCTACGGTGAAAGTTCCGTCCGACGTCACCATCCGTTCCGGTTACAGCGCCAATGCCGAAATCGTGCTCCAGAGCGCAGAGAACGTGCTCATGGTTCCGGAAAGCGCCATCCAGTTCGAGGGGGACAAAACCTTCGTCTATGTGCTCAAGGCCGACGGCACCTACGAGGAACGTCCGGTGGAAACGGGCCTGTCCGACGGGGTAAACATCGAGATCAAGAGCGGCCTGACCAGCGGTGAAAAAGTGCGCGGACCTCAGATAATAAACAACTGATTATGAAAGCATTGATTATAGCCTTGGCGCTGTATGCCGGCGCCGACACCACCCGGGCCGACCTTTCCCGCCCCTGGACGCTGGCCCAGTGCACCGCGTGGGCCATGGAGCACAACCTTACCCTGGCCCAGCAGGAGCTGAGCGTCGAGCGGCAGGAAGTGGAGCAGAACACGGCCCGTTGGGCCTGGCTGCCGCAGGCGAGCGGGCAGGCCGGCGAAAACTTCAACTTCGGCCGCGGCCTGGGCGGAAACAACACGTATGAAAGCGGAAACTCCTCCACCACCAGTTTCAGTGTCGGAGCCAGCATGAACCTCTTTGACGGAGGCGCAACCTATAATCAGAGCAAGCTCTCTTCCCTGAACCTGGACGCCGCCCTGCAAGACCTGGAAAAGGCCCGGGACGACATCCGCGTGAACGTAGCGCAGGCCTATGTCCAAATCCTGTACAACTACGAAATCCTAGACGTGGCGCGGGAGCAGATCAAGATTGATTCGCTGCAGGTAGAACGCCTGGAGCAGCTTTTCCTGAACGGGCGCTCATCGGCCGCGGAAGTGTCCCAGCAAAAGGCCTCGCTTGCGCAAAGCCATGTCACGCTTACCCAGGCGCAGAATAACCTCCGCGCCTCGCTGCTGGA
>DGXN01000033.1:0-12288 GCA_002396335.1 Bacteroidales bacterium UBA4231 | reverse complement strand
TCAGGATGGAAAGCGTTGTCATCGGCAATCCGGACGACATCTACCTGGACGCGCTGGGAATCCGCCCTGCCATCCGGGCCGAAGAGATCCGCCTGGAGGGAACCGGCCGTTCCGTCGCCATCGCCCGCAGCCGATACTTCCCCACGCTGTCCATCAGCGGCGGGGCCGGCACCAACTACTACTCCAACTTCGGGAGCACCGGCTTCTGGGGACAGCTTCGGAACAACTTCAGCGAATACGTGGGCGTGAGCCTGAGCATCCCCATCTTCAGCAAGTTCGCCATCCGGAACCAGGTGCGCACCGCCAAGCTGAACCAGCTGAATCAGGAGGTCCAGCTGCGCCGGGTGAAGCAGAACCTGTACAAAGAGATCCAGCAGGCCTGGAACGCAGCCGTGGCCGCACGCGCCAAGTGGGAGGCTTCACAGGCCGCCGCCGCATCGGCCCAGGACTCTTTCACCCTGGTTCAGGCCCGGTACGAGAACGGCAAAGCCAACATCACGGAGTTCAACGAATCCCGCAACCAGCTCCTGAAAACCCGCTCGGACGCCGTGCAGGCCACCTACGAGTACCTTTTCCAGAGCCGCCTGGTGAATTTCTACCGCGGCGGTGAACTGACGCTCTGACGGTTTTCCGCAAACCGCTGCTGGCAAGCGCACAAAGCTTCATTTCAATGACTTCCCGGCATTCTTCAGACGGCGGAATTCGGCCTGGGCGCGTGCCATGTCGTATAGGAATTTCTCGGAACTCTGAAGACGGGAGAAGCCTATGCCGGCAACGGGGCGGCTGGCATCCACGTCGCTTTGCCAGTGGCAGCCGGAGATGACGCGGCTTTCGCCGGAGAGCCATGCCCTTGCAAAGACGGCTTCGGCCGAAGCGGGATTGATCTGAGCCATCAGAAGGGCGCATGCCCATGCCCTGATGGTGTGGCCGGAAGGATATGAGCCCTCACCGGACAGCCATTCATCGTCCTGCGGGAAAATGGAAGGCTCCTTGAAATAGGCAAAAGGCCTGATCCTGAAATAATGTGCCTTGGGGCGGAAACGGATATTCTCTATGGTGGTTATGCCACGCGTGAGTACCTCATAAATGGCGGGAGTCTCCTCTCTGGATATTTTCAGGCCGAAATGCTCTCCAAGGATAACCAGCGTGGTATCCATGCTCCAGATGGCGTCACGCACGGCCATTTCCAGGCGGGCAGGGTCCCGGCGCTGCTGCTTGCCCCACATATAGCGCATTATATCGCGGTCGAACTCACTGCTGGGGTCCTGGGGCGGTGCCGGCAAAACCTGCACAACGTCAGGCATTTCATCCTCTGGGATATACGGTTCAAAAGACTGAGCCCAAAGGCCAAGTCCAATGAATGAGAACAATAAACAAAAGAAAAAGCGTTTCATAACAAAGGCTATCATACCACAAATATAGCAAAAACAATCCTCACGGCAAACAAGTAAAACAAGGCCCGCCAGCGGCTCAAAGCAAAACTGTTACAGTAGACCGCATTGTGAGGCATCGCACGGCCGAAAAGTATTTTTTTTACTATATTTGTAAAAAACCGTAATCAATAGCACAATGAGTCAAAAGAACACGCCCACTCCGCATATCGGAGCAAAATACGGCGAAATCGCCGAAACCGTAATTATGGCCGGAGACCCTCTCCGCGCAAAATTCATGGCAGAGAAATTCCTGGAGAACCCCGTATGTTTCAACGAGGTCCGCGGCATGCTGGGGTATACCGGCACGTACAAGGGAAAACGCGTGAGCATGATGGGACACGGCATGGGAATGCCTTCTATCGGCCTGTATACGTATGAGCTGTACAATTTCTACGACGTGAAAACGATTATCCGCGTCGGCAGCGCCGGAGCCTGCAACAAAGATCTTCACATCGGAGACCTGGTCCTGGCGCAGGGTGCCTGCACGGACTCCAACTACGCGGACCAGTACCAGCTGGACGGCATGTTCGCCCCTATCGGCGACTTCCAACTCCTGCGGAAAGCGGCCGACACCTGCGAAGAGAAAGGTTTTAACTACAAGGTCGGAAACGTGGTGTCGTCGGACCTTTTCTACCGGGAGAATCCCAACACAAAGGGATGGATCAAGATGGGCGTGCTTGCCGTTGAGATGGAAGTGGCCGCCCTGTACATGAATGCCGCACGCAGCGGAAACCGCGCCCTGGGCATCCTCACCATCTCGGACCACCTCCTCACGGGAGAGGCGACCACGTCCGAACAGCGCCAGACCACCTTCACCAACATGATGGAAGTAGCGCTGTCGCTGGTCTAACTATTCCGCATACTTGATGAACTTCAGGATGCAGTGGACAGCCTCGTCTTCGCTCATGCCGGAGACATTGAGGCAGAGGTCGTAGTTGCGGAGGTCGTAACGGCTGGTGGAGGTAAAGCGCTTGATGTAGTTCTCGCGTCCTTCGTCCACGGAGGCAATCAGTTCACGGGCCTGGTCATGGGTAAGGTCCTGCTTTTTCATCACGCGGGCGATGCGCTCCTCCAGAGGGGCATGAATAAAGATGTTCAGGTGGTTGGGATGGTCCTTGAGCACATGGAAACCGGAACGGCCGGCGATCACGCAGGACCCCTTTTCGGCGATGCCCTTCAGGATCTCCGATTCGGCCTTGAAGATATCGGCCGGCATGGAGGGATCTGCGGCCCATTCCATGTCCTTGTTGGCGTCAAAGCCGATGAAAGCGCCGGAATTGGGCACAGGGGCCACGAATTCGATGAAATTCGAGAACCAGTTGCGCTTCTTGGCTTTGATGCTTTCTATCTCATAGGTCGTGAGATTGAACTTTTTCATCAATTCATCGATGAGGGTTTTATCACTGTAGCGGACACCCAGCTGGGCGGCAAGTTTACGGCCGATGGTGCGTCCTCCGGAGCCCAGCTCACGGCTGATGGTAATGACGAAAGGTTCTTTTGTGTTCATAATAAAGGGTTCGATCAGGGCAAATATACGAATTTCCAGACAAAAAGGGTATCTTTGTCCTATGAAAAAGTGCCTTCTTCCGTTATTTGTCGCCGCAGCCGTCTCCTGCGCGCCCGTAAAAGAGACTCTCCGCAGCGGCGACCTCATCTTCGTAGGACTGCCCTCCGACACGCAAGCCGGAGAAGACTCCATGAGTTCCGCCATTTCCGAGAGTACCGGCGACGGGGCCTTGAACCTCATCCATGTCGCCATCGCCGAAGTGGCCGACGACGGCGTCTGGATCATCGACGCAACCCTTCGCCATGGCGTGGACCGGCATCCGCTGGATACCTTTCTCACGGATTTCACCCGTCACGACGGCTCATACCCCGCCTTCCTTGTCAAACGGCTCAAAGACCCCGGACGGGCCGCAGAATGCATCCAAAAAGCCAAGGCCTTCCTCGGAGAGCCCTACGACAGTGTCTTTCTGGCCGACAATGGCGCCCACTACTGCTCGGAGCTGGTGCGCGACAGCTACCGGTCGGCAGACGGCGGCTACCTCTTTGAACAGCAGCCGATGAACTGGAAGAATGACCAAGGGGAAATCCCCGCCTACTGGGAAAGACTCTTTGCCGGAATGGGCATGGCTGTGCCCCAGGGTGAACCCGGCACCAATCCGCAGGAGATGGCCCGGTCGGCCCTGCTGAGGGATGTGGATGTCGTGCTTACCGATTACCGTTGACCCCGGGCAGTTTCAGCTTCAGGAAGATGCGGTTGACCCCGTCCCACCAGCGGTCCGGCATCAGCGCATGGGACGCCACCATCAGATGCGCCCCCCGGCCGATCCGGTAACGGACCCGCGGATGCTTGCTCGTGACCGCCTTGACGATGGCATGCGTAACCACCGAAGGCTGGGACAGCCAGGGTTGGGAATAGGCGTAATGCATGAGGGCGGCCATATTGTCGGCACCGGATTCGTAGACGGTACCGCGTGAGGATTCGCTCAGGTGATCGGCCGCAATGTCGCCCCATTCCGTGCCGATGGCACCCGGTTCAATAATTACCACATCAATGCCGAAAGGCTTCAGTTCCATGCGCATGGCGTCGCTGAGGGCCTCCACGGAGAACTTCGAGACATGATACCAGCCGCCGTAGTGAAGGACGGCCTTTCCGGCCACGGAGGCCACGTTGATGATACGGCCGCTCCCCTGCTCACGCATCGCGGGCAGGACCAGCTGGCACAGGCGGGCCAGGCCGAACACGTTCACTTCCTGCTGGCGGCGGGCTTCCTCCATGGAGACATTTTCAATGGCGCCGAAGTAGCCGTACCCGGCGTTGTTCACGAGGACGTCAATGCGTCCTTCGGCCTGAAGGACGGTCTGCACGCCGGCCTGCATGGAGGCTTCGTCGGTGACATCCATCCGGATGGGGACAACGCCGAATTCCTTCAGCGGCTCCATCCGCTCAAGACGCCTTGCGGCTGCATATACTTTATGACCTTCACGGGCAAGGGCCGCGGCAGCGTCGTAACCGATTCCGCTGCTGGCGCCGGTAATAAGGATCACTTTCATGGGTTCAGGTTTTTCAGGGCGCAAAGATAGGATATTGTCGCGACACCCGCAAACATGCCGGCAAATTACTGAAAAATCGTAAGCAAATCGGCGCAAAATGATTATATTTGCAATATGAAAAAGCTTTTCCCTGCATATTTGGCAGCCACGGGCACAGTGATCCTGTGGTCCATGTCCTACATCTGGGCCGACAGGCTGCTCGCCCTTCAGATTCCGGTAGAATTCTTTGTCCCCGTACGCATTCTCATGGCCGGCGGACTGCTGTTTCTGCTGAACCTCATCACGCACCAGAAGATGCGCATCCACAGGCAGGACTGGTTCAAATTCATCCTCCTGGCCGCCTGCATGCCCTTTATCTATTTTGTGGCGGAAACCTACGGCCTCAAGTTCACGGAGTCTCCCACCATCACTTCGCTGATTATCGCCACCAATCCCATCTTCTCCATGCTCGCGGGAAGGCTTATCTTCAAGGAAAACTTCGGCCCGGTGAATATCATCGGGGTCTTCATCACCATCGCCGGTCTCTGGCTGGTCACCTACACGCACACCCATACCGGCCCGCTGTTCCTGCTGGGCGTCGGCATCCTGTTCATTGCCGTCATTTCCGAGGTGAGCCAGATTTCGTTTACCAAGGACTTGTCGGCCCGCTATGCGCCGTCGGTCATTGTGATGTATCAGTTCCTCTTCGGCGCCGTGCTGTTCTCGCCGCTGTTCTTCACGAAGGGCCTGGCCGGTTTTGACGCCTCCCTGTACCTGAGCTGGCCGGTGATTTACCCCATCCTGGCACTTGCGCTGCTGTGTTCGGCGACGGCCTTCACTATCTGGGCTTTCGCCATCAAGAACCTCGGGGTGGCCCGCACCAGCGTTTTCCTTGCCATCGTGCCGCTGATTACGGCCATACTGGCCTTCATCCTCGGCGAAGAGACCCTGGCCGCGCTCCAGTGGGGCGGTCTTGCCATAGCCATGGTAGGGATTTTCCTCACCCAGCTTCAAAGCCAGGGGAAGGCTTCCTGACGCAGCGCTATTTGCACAGCATAATATCCAGGATCATCCGGTCGGTGACCTTCATGCCGGCACTGCCGATGGTTCCGATGTTCCGGATGGTCTTTTCCACGTCGTCCTCGATAATGCCGTCCGTGGAGGGGATGCAGGTGCCGCGGAGGGCCAGGACGGCCGACTGCACGGCACAGGACACGCCCGAAGCCACCTTCATGGCACAGCCTACCTTGGCGCCGTCGCACACCATGCCGGTGATGTTGCCGGCCATGTTCTTGATGGCCGCGCAAACCTGGTCGTACGACCCTCCCTGCAGATAAACGATGCCGCAGGCGCTGCCAGTGGAAGCGACCACGCAGCCGCACAGAGCGCTGAGTTTGCCCAAGTAATGCTTGATGTGGATGGCTACGAGATTGCTGAGGATCAGCGCGCGGGCCAGGGGTTCGTCGGCCACCTTGTATTTGAGGGCGTACGCGATGACGGGCATGCTCACGGTGATGCCCTGGTTGCCGGAGCCGCTGTTGCTCATGGCGGGAAGGGTGCTGCCGGCCATGCGGGCGTCCGAGGCAGCGGCGGTCATGCCCATGGCATAGCTGAGATAATCGTCCCCGAAAACCTCTTTCTGATTCTCCCGGATAGCTTTTCCGACCCTGAGACCGTAGTCCCCGCGGAGGCCCTCTTCGGCCAGGGCCAGATTCAGTTCCCTGTCTCCGAGGATGAAGGAGATGCTTTCATAAGGGGCCGACAGCGCAAAGTCCCAGATGTCTTTCACCGTCAGGTCGTAGGAATCCTGGACATACTCCTTGGCCGCTGCGGCCGACTCGGAGCTCATGAGGATTTTGTCGGCAAAAGAGGTTTCGACGATGCGGTCGTGGTCGTCTTCGATGACGGCGTAGGCGTGGGGGTCGACTTCGGCGCTGGCTTGAAGGCCGCCTTCCACGCCGACGGTGGCTTTCACATACAGAAGATGCTCCGTGTCGGCCACGGAAATGTGCACGCAGCCTTTGGAAACGAGTTCTTTGGCCCTTTCTACGGCTTCTGGCGTGAGTCCCTGGAGCACTTCCAGGCCTTTTGAAGAGTCTCCGCACACAGCGCCCAGGGCGGCGGCGACGGGAAGGCCCACCATGCCGGTGCCGGGAATGCCCACGCCCATCCCGTTTTTCAGGATATTTCCGCTCACTGCGACGTCCAGCCGGAAGTCGGCCTGCATGCGCCAGCAGTCGCAGCAGGAGCAGTTGTCATTAATAATTTCCGCCGCCTTGGCAACGGCCAAAGCGACGGCAATGGGTTCGGTACAGCCTAAAGCGGGCTTTACTTCGCGTTTGATAAGGGCAATGATTTCATCAGCTGTCATAGCGTCAGGAAATTAACAAATTCCTCAATGTTAAGGTTATAGCCTCGTGGACCGCGGAGGATTTCACCGTCTCCGTCCAGAATGAAGTAATTGGGCTGGGAATTCACGCCGAAGCGGTTCAGCACCAGGTTGGAATTCACGCGCCCGACATCTTTGAGGACCTTTCCGGCGTCGGTTGTCACCCACTTGTCTTCAGGAAGTTTGGTTTTGTCGTCCACGTACAGCGATACGATCACAAAGTCATTTGCCAGGCGGCTCAGGACCTGAGGGGCGCTCCAAACGCGGGCTTCCATTTCCCGGCAGTTCACGCAGCCGTGGCCGGTGATGTCCACGAAAACTTTCTTTCCGGAAGCCTTGGCGGCGGCGATGCCGTCATCAAGATCGGAGTAGCCGACAAGGCCGTGCGGAAGGGAAACTTCGGAGCCGGTGAGATTCTTCGCTTCGCTCGGAATGACAGGGGAAGAATGTACCGGCGGCGCATAGGTTCCCAGCACAAAGTCCTGCGTCTCAAGGGGCGGCAGATAGCCGCTGAGGGCTTTGAGCGGGGCGCCCCACATGCCGGGGAGCATGTACACCACAAAAGCAAAGTCGATGATGATCAGCGCCAGGCGTCCTACGCCGATGTATTCGAGCGGACTGTCGTGCTTGAAACGGATCTTGCCCATCAGGTACAGGCCCAGAAGGGTGAAGCAGACAATCCAGATGGCCAGGTACACTTCCCGGTCCAGGAGATGCCAGTGATAGGTCTGGTCCGCCACGGAGAGGAATTTCAGGCCGAGGGCCACTTCGATGAAGCCCAGCACGACCTTCACGCTGTTGAGCCAGCCACCGCTCTTGGGCAGCTTCTTAAGCACCGAGGGGAAGAACGCCAGGAGGGCGAACGGCAGGGCGAAAGCGACGGAGAAGGCCAGCATGGTGACCATCGGCGTCCAGAACTCGCCCTGGGTGCTTTTGATCAGCACGGTGCCCACGATGGGGCCGGTGCAGCTGAAGCTGACCAGAACCAGCGTAAGGGCAAGGAAAAACACGCCCAGAAGGCCGTTTTTGGTGCTCTTGGAGTCCGCCTTGGTGGTCCAGCCGGAGGGCAGGGTAATCTCAAACGCGCCGAAGAAAGAGGCCGCAAACACCATGAAAATCACAAAGAAGAGGATGTTCGGAAGCCAGTGGGTGGACAGCCAGTTGAAAATATCGGCCGTGACCGTTTCTCCTCCCAGGAGCCATGTAAGGCCGATGATGACAGAGATGGGCACCGTATACAGCAAAACGATGAATATGCCGTACATGAGCGCCTTGAAGCGCCCGCCCGACTCCTGCTTTACGAAGAAGGACACCGTCATGGGCACCATCGGGAACACGCAAGGGGTAAGGAGCATCGCAAAGCCCCAGAGGATTGCCTCCAGGATCAGGCTCCACAGGCTTCCTGCTTTCTCTACCGATTCAGAAAACGCATAATCCTCCGGCATGCCGCAGAAATCGCCGCTGCAGGCACTCCAGGTGACGGTGCCGTCCACCGTCGTTTTCCCGGAACCGTTGATCTGCAGCTGCTGACGAAGGACATAGGTCCCCGTCACCACCTCTTCCCCTTTGTAATCCGAAGGCGTGTATTCTTCGGTGGGTTTCCCGGCCAGGAAGACCCTGTCGGTCGTGCTGACCTCCAGCAACGTTCCCACGTTGGGGTCCGACATGGGGTGGACATAATAATTGCGGGCGATGTTGCCGGTGACGACCAGTTCGTAGCGGTCGTCTTCCAGATGGTTCACCGCAGCCTTCCACACTACGCTGGGTCCCAGCTGCAGGAGGAGGGCCAGAAGAGCCGTAAGCAGGCTTGTCATCATGACTTATATCTCTGTAACAAATTCTTCGACAGATTTGCGCTTGCCGTGATTGGTGCTGGTCTCCGCGGCAGGAACGCCTACCGGGAAGAGGGCGACGATCTCATAACCGGACGTTTCCGGGAAATCGGCATTAATTTTGGCAGGGTCGAAAGAGCCCACCCATACATTGCCAAGACCCAGGGCCGACGATTCCAGCATGATGTGCGTTCCCACGATGGCGGCGTCCACCTCGGCGCCGTTTTTGCCGTCGTATTTGCGGACCCAGGCGTCCTCCGGCTTGCAGCCGACCATGAACACCGCAGGGGCGCCGTAAGTGTAATCCGTGGCGCCTTTGAGTTTGGCGAGGGCTTCGGGGCTTTTGACCAACCACACGTGGACCGGCTGTTTGTTCATGGCTGTAGGGGCAACCCGGGCGGCTTCCAGAATGTGGCTGATCTGCAGCTGTGTAAGCGGCGTATCCTTGAACTTGCGGCAGGAGTAGCGTTCCTTGGCAATGCTCATAAAGGTGGATTCCTTGGCTGCAATCCGGTCAGGCAGATCGGAGAAAGCGGCGCGCTTGTGAAGGTGCGTAATGTCACTCAGTTTGTCCCAGAATTTACTCATATCTTTTTCCATTTAGATTTCGCAGTCCGCAATATACAATTTTTCCGCAAAAAATAAAAGGGGGGATTCCTGCGGGGACGCAAAAAGCCGGGCGAAAACCCGGCTTTCTGTGGCCCCAGCAGGATTTGAACCTGCGACCCACGGATTATGAGTCCGCTGCTCTAACCGCTGAGCTATGGGGCCAAAAAGTGTGAGGACTAGCCTCACACTTTGATCTCAACCTCAACGCCGGAAGGAAGCTCGAGCTTCATGAGGGCGTCAACGGTCTTGGCGTTGGACTCGTCGATGTCGATCAGACGGACATAGGAGTCCAGTTCGAACTGCTCGCGGCTCTTCTTGTTGACGAAGGTGGAGCGGTTCACAGTGAAGATCTTCTTGTTGGTGGGAAGAGGAATGGGACCTACAACCTTTGCACCCGTTGCCTTCACTGTATCGACGATCTTGGCAGAGGATTTGTCTACCAGCATGTGATCGTAGGATTTCAGCTTGATTCTGATTTTCTGGCTCATATCAATTACTTTTTAACTTTTTTGCTAAATTTTACTCGTCGTCAACAACACGGTAACCGCTCTTCTCCACGATGTCCTTTGCCAGGTTGGCGGGGACTTCGGCATAGTGGTCGAAGGTCATGGTGCTCGTTGCACGTCCGGAGGACAGGGTTCTGAGGACCGTGACATAACCGAACTGCTCGGAGAGCGGAACGAAAGCTTTGACGATGCGTGCTCCATTGGCGGTCGAGTCCATAGCCATAATCTGGCCACGGCGGCGGTTCAGGTCGCCCACGATGTCACCCATGTAGTCTTCCGGAGTAACAACCTCCAGGCTCATGATCGGTTCCAAGAGAACGGGATGACACTTGGGGCAGGCGTGGCGGAAGGCCATCCGGGCGGCCAGCTCGAAGGAGAGCTGATCCGAATCCACCGGGTGGTAGCTGCCGTCCAGGACCTCTACCTTCAGGGAAGGCACCTCGTAACCGGCGAGAACGCCGTTGGCCATCGCAGAGGTGAAACCTTTTTCGATGGACGGGATGAATTCCTTGGGGATATTGCCACCTTTGACCGAATTGATGAACTGAAGACCTTGTACGCCTTCATCGGCCGGAGAGATATTGACGATGATGTCTGCGAACTTACCGCGGCCGCCGGTCTGCTTCTTGAAGACCTCACGCAGCTGGTAGCTGGAGGTGATGGATTCCTTGTAGTTCACCTGAGGGGCACCCTGGTTGATGTCTACGCCGAATTCGCGACGCAGGCGGTCCACGATGATGTCCAGATGGAGCTCGCCCATACCGCTGATAACGGTCTGGCCGGTCTCAGGGTCGCTTTTCACCGTGAAGGTGGGATCTTCCTCGGCCAGTTTGGCAAGGGCGATGCCCAGTTTGTCCAGGTCCTTCTGGGTCTTGGGCTCGACGGCGATGCCGATCACGGGATCCGGGAATTCCATGGATTCCAGGGTGATGGGCTTTTCCTCCAGGCAGACGGTGTCACCGGTGCGGAGGTCCTTGAAGCCCACGGCTGCACAGATGTCGCCCGCTTCCACGAAGTCGATGGGATTCTGGTGGTTGGAGTGCATCTGATACAGGCGTGCTACACGCTCTTTCTTGGCGGTGCGGGTGTTGTACACGTAAGACCCGGCATCCAGACGGCCGGAATAGGCGCGCAGGAAAGCAAGACGGCCGACGAACGGATCTGTGGCAATCTTGAACACCAGGGCGCAGAACGGTTCGTCTGCGGAGGGCTTACGGACGATTTCTTCCCCTGTGCGGGGGTTGGTTCCCTTGACGGCTCCCTTGTCCAGCGGAGAAGGCAGATACCGCATCACGGCATCCAGGAGGAACTGAACGCCCTTGTTCTTGAAGGAAGAACCGCAGCAGGCGGGAACGATCTGCATGGAGATGGTACCCTTGCGCACGGCAGCGATAATCTCTTCGCGGGTGAGGGAGTCGGGATCCTCGAAATACTTCTCCATCAGGGTCTCATCGCACTCGGCGGCAGCTTCCAGGAGGATGTCCCTCCAGCGGGCGGCTTCGCCTTTGAGCTCGGCAGGGATTTCGCCTTCTTTGTAGTTGACGAGATCCTCGGAGTTGCCATCGTAGAAGATGGCCTTCATGTCGATGAGGTCTACGATACCTTCGAACTTGTCTTCGGCACCGATGGGGAGGCAGATGGGAACGGCGGTGGCACCGAGTTTGGTTTTGATTTCCTCAACGCAGGCGAGAAAATCGGCACCGACACGGTCCATCTTGTTCACATACGCGATCTTAGGCACGCCGTACTTGTCTGCCTGACGCCAGACAGTCTCACTCTGAGGCTGTACACGGCCTACAGCGCAGAAAGTAGCCACTGTGCCGTCCAGTACCCTAAGGGAGCGCTCCACCTCTACGGTGAAGTCCACGTGACCGGGAGTGTCGATCAGATTGATCTGGTAAGTTTCGCCGTTGTAATGCCAGAAGGCGGTGGTGGCAGCAGAAGTGATGGTGATACCGCGCTCCTGCTCCTGGACCATCCAGTCCATGGTGGCAGCACCTTCGTGAACCTCACCAATCTTGTGCGTTTTCCCGGTGTAATACAGGATACGTTCCGACGTGGTGGTCTTACCGGCATCGATGTGAGCCATGATGCCGATGTTGCGTGTGTATTTAAGATCTCTCTTGGCCATTTAGCTTTGCAGTTTAGAAACGGAAGTGTGCAAAGGCCTTGTTGGCCTCAGCCATTCTGTGCATATCTTCTTTGCGCTTGAATGCACCGCCTTCGTTGTTGTAAGCGGCAACGATTTCGGCGCAGAGCTTTTCTGCCATCGAGTGACCGGAACGCTTGCGGGCGAACTGGATCATGTTCTTCATAGCGACGGAGACTTTCCGTTCCGGACGCAACTCGGTCGGCACCTGGAAGTTTGCACCACCGATACGACGGGACTTGACCTCGATCTGAGGGGTCACGTTTTCGAGGGCTTTCTTCCAAATATCGAGAGGAGCCTGGTCAGAATCTTTCATCTTCTCGCCTACCATGTC
>DGXN01000005.1:61559-62330 GCA_002396335.1 Bacteroidales bacterium UBA4231 | reverse complement strand
GATGTTGATCTTGCAGACAGCGCTCTTAGCAGCCTTGCGGAGCTGCTCCTCGGGGATACCTACTGCATCCGGAAGTTTGCCGCCGTACTCGTTGATGATGTCCACATACTCCTGGGGAACGGAAGAGGAACCGTGCAGGACGATGGGGAAGCCGGGCAGCTTCTTCTCAATCTCGTGGAGAACGTTGAAAGCGAGCGGCGGGGGAACCAGACGGCCGGTCTTGGGGTCGCGGGTGCACTGCTCGGGTTTGAATTTGTAGGCGCCATGGCTGGTGCCGACGGAGATGGCGAGGGAGTCGCAACCGGTGCGCTTGGCGAAGTCGATGACTTCTTCCGGACGGGTGTAGTGGGATTCCTCGGCGGAAACCTCATCTTCCACACCGGCCAGGACGCCGAGTTCGGCCTCGACGGTGACGTCGTACTGGTGGGCGTAGTCGGCCACTTTTTTGGAAAGGGCGATGTTCTCCTCATAGGGGAGGGCGGAGGCGTCGATCATCACGGAGCTGAAGCCCATGTCAACGCAGCTCTTGCAGAGCTCGAAGCTGTCGCCGTGGTCCAGGTGGAGGCAGATCTGGGGGTTCTCCCAGCCCAGTTCCTTGGCATACTGGACGGCACCCTCTGCCATGTAGCGGAGAAGGGTCTGGTTGGCGTAGTTACGGGCACCCTTGGAAACCTGGAGAATGACCGGGGACTTGGTCTCGGCAGCGGCCTGGATGATGGCCTGGAGCTGCTCCATGTTGTTGAAGTTGAATGCGGGGATGGCGTAACCGCC
>DGXN01000005.1:0-61465 GCA_002396335.1 Bacteroidales bacterium UBA4231 | reverse complement strand
CATCTCACGGGTGTTCACAAGACCTAATTCTTTGTAAGAAACCATAGTATATTGAGTTAATCTAAAATTTCCGTGCGCAAAGTTACAAAAAATTGCAGACTATTAAAAATATTTTAAAATGTTTCCGGGAGTCCCAGGTCCTTGAATGTGCGGGGAGCGGGCGTTTTGGGCAGGGGCTTGCGGCCGGAGAGCTGAGAGAGCGCGACTTCCACCGCTTTTTCCAGCTGCTGGTCCTGTCCGGCGAACTCCTTCAGCGGGTCGTTGTCCAGGAGGATGTCCGGGTCTACGCCGTGGTTCTCCACGATCCACTGCCCGGTGGCGGCGTCGTAGTTGGTGAAGAAGGGGACGCGGACGTCGGTGCCGTCGACATAGGGCAGCGAGCCGCTGATGCCCACGATGCCGCCCCAGGTCCGCGTGCCGATGACCGTTCCCAGCCCGTTAGCCTTGAAGCTCCAGGGGAACAGGTCGCCGTCGGAGGCCGAGTATTTGTTGATCAGCAGCACCTTGGGACCGGTGTGCGTGCCTTCCGGGACCGTGCCGTTGCGGACCTGTCCGCGGTGCATGGTCATGCGGTACACCTTGCGCTGCAGCCGCTCGATGATCATGGGCGAGATGTTTCCGCCGCCGTTGGCGCGGTCGTCGATGATGAGGGCTTCCTTGTCCAGCTGGGGATAGTAGTAACGGGCCCATTCGCTCAGGCCTTCCGGACCCATGTCCGGGATGTAAATATAGCCTACACGGCCGCCGGAGAGCTTTTCTACCGTGCGGATGTTCTTCTGCACCCAGGCGTAGTGGTACAGCGGGCCTTCGTCGGCGATGGGTTTCACGACCACCTTCCTGCCTCCTATGGTTAGTTCCGTGAGGACGTCGGCCTTGCCGATGAGCAGCCGGTAGATATTGTCGACGCCGGCGAGGGAGACGCCGTCGATGGCGGTGACCACGTCACCTTCCCTGACGCCCAGTCCGGGCTCAGTGAGCGGAGAGCGGAGTTCGGGCCGGTAGGTGGCTCCTTCCAGGATGCGGTCGATGCGGAAGCCGCCGTTCACTTTGGAGAATTCGGCGCCGAGCAGGCCCATCGGGATGCGCTCCGGGGCGGGGAACTCGCCGGGTGTGACGTAGCAGTGTCCGGAGGCCACCTCGCCGATCATTTCGCCGATGAGGTAGTTCACGTCCAGCCGCGTGCGGGCATAGGGGAGAAGCGCGGCATATTTCTTCCAGATGGCTTCCCAGTCGCGTCCGTGCATATTTTCGAGGTAGTAACCGTCGCGGAAAGCGCGCCAGACTTCGTCGTACAGCTGTGCCCATTCCTTCGAATAGTCCACGGTGGTCACGAGGTGGGAAAGGTCCACCGTCTCTTTCAGCGCCATTTTCTCTGAGATGGTGGCGACATACAGTTTCCCGCTCTTGCGCAGGATGGCTTTGGAGGAGCCCGGCGTGACGCCCATCGGGGCGTCGGCGGCCTCGGTATCCTCTCCGGTTTCAAAATTGTAGACGCGGGTCCCGCCCTGGCCCATATACCAGAGTTTCTTGCCGTCGCAGTAGAAGCGGCGGCCCTTGACGGGCAGCTTCACGACGCGGTCCCGGATGCCATCGGCGTCTACTTTCACGCTGACGTCGGCTTTGGGCTTGTCGGCCTTGGACTTGTCGGGCTTGGGGGCGTCGGCTTTTACTTGAGGGTCTTTGGGGATGAGCGGGGAAGGGGTGAGCGCATCGAGCATGACCATATACACGCCTGACATGTCGGCGAAGGAATAGTTCCATTCAATGCGGCTGTACTGGGGCTGGAGATCCCGGTCGCTGGTGAAGATCAGGTACTTGCCGTCGGTGGAGAAGGTGGGGCTGCCGCTGTTGTACCAGCGCTCGGTCACGGCGATGGGCTCGCCGCCGGAGAGGGCGCGCAGGTAGATGATATCCATGTCATTGGCGGCCGGGCGGGTGTAGGCGATCCAGCGGCTGTCGGGAGAAATCTCCACGCCGCGGAATTCGCCGTCTTCACTTTCCATGACCGTGCGCTTGCCGCCGTCAAGGCCCACTTCCACAAAGCGGTTCTTGCGGTCGGTATAATAAAGGTGCCGGCTGTCCGGAGCCCACTGGAGCGAGCGGATGTAGGTGTCGGCCCCGGAGGTGAGCTGGCGGGAGGTGCCGGCGCCGACGTCGTACAGGTACACTTCGGTCTCGCCGGTGGCGTCGCCGATCCAGGCAATCCATTTGCCGTCCGGGCTCCAGACGGCGCCGCGGTCGTTGGAGTTGGAGGAGCGGGTGAGGTTCCGGGTGACGCCCTTGCCTACCGGGACGTCGAAGACTTCGCCGCGGGCGGTGACGGCGGCGCGGGACCCGTCGGGGGCAAGGCTCCAGGCCGACAGACGGTTGCTGACGTCCTTCCTCTCGGCCCGGCCGTAAATGGCGTCGGTCGAGAGCGTGACGGGGATTTTTGCACATTCGCCGGTGGCGGGGGCCAGCCGGTACAGGAAGCCGCCGTTTTCAAAGACGATGGTTTTCCCGTCGGTGGAAGGGAACTTGACGTCGTATTCGGTGAAGTGGGTGACCTTCCGGGTGGAGCCGGTGAGCGTATTGTAAGCGAACAGGTTCATGGTCATGTCCCGGTCGGAGGCGAAGAAAATCTCGTCGCCCACCCACATCGGGAAAATGTCCTGCGCATCGTTTCCGGTGACATTGGTAACGCTTTGGGCCGACGGGTCCCAGACCCAGATGTCGTCGGCCATGCCGCCGCGGTAGTATTTCCAGGTGCGGAATTCCCGCATGACGCGGTTGAAGGCCAGCTTGCTTCCGTCGGGGGAGTAGCTGCACCAGCCGCCCTCCGGGAAGGGAAGGCGCTCCGGCATGCCACCCTGGGGCGTCGTGGTGAGGAGCTGCCCGGCAAAGCTGTCCTCCACGCGGTTGCGGAACACGATGCGGCTGCCGTCCGGACTCCAGGTCATCACGATGTTGTTGGGTCCCATGCGGTCTCCGAGGTTGTCGCGGGGGTTGGTGGCGGTGAAGGTCAGGCGCTCCGGCTCGCCGCCCTCGGCGGGCATCAGATACACTTCGCGGTTTCCGTCGTATTCGGCGGTGAAGGCAATCCGGGAGCCGTCAGGGGAATAGCGGGCAAACATTTCATAGCCGATATGGCTCGTGAGGCGCACGGCCTCGCCGCCCGTCAGGGGCACGCGCCAGAGATCTCCGGCATAGGAGAAAACGACATCCCGGCTGTTGGTGGCGGGGAAGCGCAGAAGACGCGCCTCTTCCCCCCAGACGGCCACGCAGGCCGAAAAAAGGATAAGGATACTGAGAATCCGTTTCATGACTGTGCTTTTTTGGTCTGCGTAAATATACGGATTTTTTGCTATATTTGTCTTTCGCTATTGAATAAAACTATGTCCGGTAAAGTTTTGATTTTCTCGGCGCCTTCCGGAAGCGGAAAGAGCACCATCGTGAACCACATCCTGGGCCTGCATCCCGAGATTGAATTTTCCGTATCGGCCACTTCGCGCCCGCCGCGCGGGGCGGAGCAGGACGGGGTGGAATACCTCTTCTACAGCGCGGACGTTTTCCGCGCCCTGGTGGCGGACGGCAAGTTCGTCGAATACGAGGAGGTGTACCAGGACCGCTTCTACGGCACCCTCAAGAGCGAGGTGAACCGCATCTGGTCCAAGGGGCACGTCATCATCTTCGACGTGGATGTCAAGGGCGGCGTCTCCCTGAAAAAGTATTTCGGGGACGCGGCGCTGTCCGTGTTCATCCAGGCTCCGTCGGTGGAGGAACTGCGCCGCAGGCTCGTCGCCCGCGCCACGGACACCCCGGAAGCCATCGAGGAAAGGGTCGCCAAAGCCGCTGAGGAAATGACCTACGCCCCCAAGTTCGACCGCGTCCTCGTCAATGACAAGCTGGATGTCGCCTTCGCGGAGGCCGAGTCCATGGTAGACGGTTTCCTGAAAGCGTAATCGGCCATGAGAAAGTATCTTCTGCCCCTTATCGCGCTTTGCCTGGCGGCCTGTGCCCCCAAAGCGCCCCGGTATGCGAACCGGGCCGCCGCCATCGCCGCCCAGATCCATGACCCCGCCTCGAAGTACGTCGTGGTCGTGTGCCATCGCGGCGACTGGCGAAACTTCCCGGAAAACTCCATCCCCGCTATCGAAAGCATCATCCGCATGGGGGCCGACATGATGGAACTGGACCTCAAACTGACGGCCGATTCCGTCCTCGTCCTCAGCCACGACGGCGACGTCCGCCGCTGCACCAATTTTGACTGGGTGTTCCGGGACCAGCCCGGGAAAAGTGCCCGGATTCAGGACCTTACCCTCGCGGAGATCAAGTCCCTGAGCCTGAAGCGGGCGCATGACGTCACCATCGACACGCTCCGCATGCCCACGCTCCGGGAGGCGCTTGCTGTGTGCAAGGACCGCATCTGCGTGAATGTGGACCAGGGATTCGGCTACTACGACCAGGTCATGGAGGTGGCCCGGGAACTGGGCGTCGTGGACCAGCTTCTCACCAAGAGCGGCCACCAGCCGGAAACTGTCCGCGAAAAGATGGGCCGATACCCTGAGCAGATGATGTACATGCCCGTCGTGGGCCTCAACAATGCTTCCGGACAGCTTCTTCTGCAGACTTTCCTGGAAGAGGACCCCGCCCCCCTGGCATTCGAACTGTGCTGGAACTCTCAGGACGGCGTTTTTGAGAAAGCCTGCCGGGAAGTGCTGGACAATGGTTCCAAGGTCTGGGTGAACACCATCTGGGCCAGCCTCTGCGGCGGCGACGGTCACGACGACGATGCCGCCTTCATCGCCGGGGATCCGGCGCTTGTGTACCGGCCTCTGCTGGAGAAAGGCGTTTCCATGATCCAGACCGACCGGCCGGAGTTCCTGATCGGCTATCTCACCCGGGAGGGCCGTCATACGCTTCCTGAGTGATGAACATCGCAGTCTACAGCGGCAGTTTCAATCCCTTGCACAAAGGGCACGAAGCCATTATCCGCTTCCTGACCCGGGAAGCCGGATTCGACCAGGTGTACCTGGTGGTGACCCCGCAGAACCCCTTCAAGCAGAGCCACAGCCTTCCGGCCGGAAAGGACCGCTTCCAGGCTGCGCTGGATGCCATTGCCCGTCATCCGGACCTGAAAGTATCGGCCCAGGATATCGAGCTCACCATGACTCCGCCCCAATACACCATCCGCACGCTGGACGCCCTGCGGGAGCGGGAGCCGGAGCACCGCTTCACCCTCGTCATCGGGGCCGACAATCTGGCGAATTTCCAGGGATGGCGTTTCCATGAACGGATTCTGCTGGAATACGGCGTGGTGGTTTTTCCCCGGAAAGGGTATCACCGCGGCCATGCCAGGGCCCGTCTCCTGAAAGAGAACCCGAATTACAAGATTACCCTCCTGAAAGCGCCGCTCGTGACCATCTCCTCCACCCAGATCCGGGAAGGCCTGGCGGCGGGGAAGGACATGTCCCGCTGGTTAATGTAGCTTATGAAAAAGTTTTTCCTTGCCGTAGCCGCCTGTGCGGCGGTTTTGTCCTGCGTTTCTCCAAAGAGCGACGCACCCCGTTACTCCCATGTCATTATCCTGGGCTTTGACGGCTTTGCCGGCGCCGCCCTGGATTCCACGGACCGGATGCCCTTCTTGAAAGGGCTCATGGAAAAAAGTGCCTGGACCACCCGCAAGCGGTCCATCCTGCCCACCTCCAGCGCCGCCAACTGGGCCGCCATGATGATGGGCGCCGGCCCGGAGGCCACGGGTTATACCCAGTGGGATTCCAAGACCTCTGTCTTCACGCCCGCGGACCGCGGTCCCGGCGGCATGTTCCCCACCGTGTTCACCCAGTGCCGCATCGCATATCCGGAGGCGGAAACAGCCTGTTTCTGGCAGTGGGACGGCATCAAGTACGTCGTGGATACCACCGCCATCTCAACCCTCCGCTCTTTCCCGGAAAGCGAGGAAGGCATTCAGCCCATGGCTGCCGCCGCTGCCGAATACACGGTCCGCGAAAAACCTGCCCTGGCGCTGTTCGCATGGGATTTTCCGGACCATACCGGCCACACGCTGGGCTGGTATACGCCGGCTTACTACGATATGCTGGAGGAATTGGACAAGGCTGTCGAAACCGTCGTGAAAGCCGTTGAGGATTCGGAGATCGCGGACAGCACCCTGATCATCATTACCACCGACCACGGCGGCCACGCCACCTGGCATGGGAACGAAGTGGACAGCGACCTGTTCGGCCCGCTGGTGCTCTATGGACCCGGCATCCCGGCCGGGGAGATCCGCCGGCCTGTCTACCAGTACGACATTGCCTCCATCGTGGCGGACGCGCTCGGACTGCCTGTGCCGGCGTCCTGGAGGGGACAGTTCAGTATTTGATGAGCATCTGCGAGATGTACTTCCGGTATTCGATGGGTGTCATCCCCTTCTTTTTCCGGAAGATGCGGATAAAGTTGGACTTGTTGTTGAAGCCGCAGTCGTAGCAGATTTCCGAGGCGCTTTGCGTCGTGTCGGCCAGCAGGGTGCAGGCCTTGGCGATGCGCTGGTTGTTCACATAATTGATATAGGACATCCCCGTACGCTTCTTGAAGAAGTGGGAGAAGGCCGAGTCGGACATGTTCACGAGGGCGGCTACTTCCGGGAGGCTGAGTTCCTTGTCCAGATTCTTGCCGATGTATTCGCAGACTTTGTGGATCCGTCGGCTTTTTACGCTGCTTCCCAGTTCCTGTTCGTAGAGATTGGTGACCAGCCTTTTGCGGTTGGCGTTGGCCATCAGGCTCAGGATGCCCAGGAAGGTGGTGACGGACTGGAAGCCCTGCATGCGGGTGAGGGCGATGATCTGTTCCCGGATGGACGGCTGCTCGGGCCCTTCGAAGCTGAGCCCGTGCGCGGCGTCCTGCAGGAGCTGGCGGATGGGCGAGAAGATGCGCTTGGACAGCATGGGATAGTTGAGCATCTCCTCAGCGAACTGAATGGTGATGACGTGGTTGGTGCTGTCGGCCGATTTCCAGGCATGGGGGAGGGACGGGCCCACCATCACCAGGTCTGACGTGCCGAATTCCTCTTCCGAGTCGCCGACGACACGGGTGCCCGTGCAGTTCATGACCAGGTTGATCTCGAACTCCGGGTGATAGTGGACGGGATAGTCGAACTTGGCGTTCGGGTGGTTCAGAATGATGAAGAGGTCGTCCTTGTTGATGGGGACGATTTCCTGTTGCAACTCGCTCATGGGACGATCGTTTTTGCAAACATAGACAAATAAATCCTAATTTAAAACAGACGATTCAAAAAAGTATACTTATTTAACTTGTATTTGTAATCATTCTATGTATTTGCCTCCTATCTTTGTATCGTAAAACTATATAACCTTTTCAACTATGGGTTCAGTCTCAATCGGTTGGATAGACATTACCATAGTCTTTCTATACCTTATATTTATTATCTGGTGGGGCCTTCGGCACGGAAAAAGCTCCGACGCCGGCTCCTACTTCCTGGCCGGGCGCAGCATGCCCTGGTGGGTCGTAGGGCTTTCGCTTTTTGCCGCAAGCATCTCCTCCACCACGCTCATCGGCCAGTGCGGGGACGCCTATGACACCGGAATCGCGGTGTTCAACTACAACCTGACCGGCGTGGTGGTGATGGTGTTCTTCGCGACGTTCCTGCTGCCGCTGTACATCAAATCCAAGATATTTACCATTCCGGAGTTCCTGGAAAAGCGTTTCGACAAGCTGTCCCGCTACTATTTCTCCGCCATCTGCATCATCGGGAACATCTTCCTGGACGCTGCCGGTGCGCTGTATGCCGCGGCCCTCATCATCAAACTGGTCTTCCCCAGCGCCGACCTTCAGCTGATCATCCTCATCTTCGCCATCCTGGCGGCGTCCTATACCATCCCGGGCGGCCTGTCGTCGGCCATCAATGCGGAACTGATTCAGGCTGTGATCCTGATCGTCGGCTCCGTGATCCTGACCGTCGCCTGCTTCGCCAATGGAGGAGGGGAGTATCTGGCCGGCCTTTTCGCTTCCGGCGACAGCGCCGTCAAACTGATCCGTCCGCTCAGCGACCCGGCCACCCCCTGGCTGGGCCTGATCGTGGGCATGCCCGTGTCCGGAATCTACTTCTGGGCCAATAACCAGACCCTGGTCCAGCGGGTGCTGAGCTCCAAATCCGTGGATGAGGGACGGAAGGGCGTCATGTTCGCCGGCCTTCTCACCCTGATCACCCTCTTTATCATCGTCTTCCCCGGCGTCATCGCACGGAATCTTTTCCCGGGCATCGAACGTCCGGACATGATCTATCCCACCCTGGTCCTGAAACTTCTGCCGACAGGGCTCCTGGGCATCATGCTGTCGGCCCTCCTGGCGGCGCTCACTTCCACCCTCAGCGCCATCCTCAATTCCACGTCCACCCTTTTCACCATGGACTTCTACGCGCAGGCGCGCCCGGGTACCGATTCCAAGAAGCTGGTGCTGATCGGAAAGATCACGGCGCTGGTCATCATCGTGATTGCCGCGCTATGGGCCCCGAACATCGGCAAGTTCGGCTCCCTGCTGAAGTACTACCAAGAGATGCTTTCCTACATCGCCCCTCCTGTCGTGGCCGCTTTCCTGCTGGGTATTTTCTCCAAGCGCGTGAACGGGAACGGCGCTTTCATCGGCCTGCTGAGCGGCCTGGCCATGGCTGTGGTCATGCTGCTGTGGCGGCACCGGATTTTCGGGGAGATGCATTTCCTCCTGATCATCCCCATCCTGCTGCTGTTCAGCATGGCGGTCATCTACTTTGCCAGCCTGGCCTATCCGCGCCCCGCTGCGGAGAAACTCTCCGACACTACCTTCTCCCTCAAGGACTTCCGTGAGGAAGGGCTGGCGCTCCGGCAGGGCCGCTGGTACAACAATTATCGCTTCTGGGGCGGCTGCCTGCTGGTTGCCTGCGCCCTTATCCTGGTCCTTTTCTCATAACGCTATGAAACTTACAAAATACGAAGGCAATCCAATCCTGAGTCCCTGCCCGGACCATCCCTGGGAAAACCTGGTCACCTGCAATCCAGGTGTCATCTATGACAACGGCACGTTCTACATGCTTTACCGGGCGGCCGGGAATGACGAGGACCATGTCATCCGCATGGGCCTTGCCACCAGCCGGGACGGATTCCATTTCCAGCGGGCGTCGGACCAGCCTGTGTTCGGCCCCAGCGAGGACGGACCCGACAGCGGATGCGTCGAGGATCCGCGCATCGTCAAATTCGGCGGCACGTTCTACATTACCTATGCGTACAGGCCCTACGCTCCCGGCCAGTACTGGACTTTCCCGCACGACGTGGTGCGCCTGCCGAAAGTGGACAGCTACGCCCCCAAGGCCTGGGCCCAGAGCCTGGGCAACACGGGCCTTGCCATGACCCCCGATTTCAAGCATTTCCGCCGCCTCGGGCGCTTGACCTCCCCGGTCCTGGACGACCGTGACGTCATCCTTTTCCCGGAAAAGGTGCACGGGAAGTTTGTCCTTCTGCACCGGCCCAAGGAGTATGTCGGGGCGAAGTACGGCGTGGATTTCCCTTCCATCTGGATGAAGTTCTCGGAAGATATGCTGGAGTGGGAAAACCAGCCCAGCCACCTGCTTCTGACCGGCCGTCCGGACAGCTGGGAGGAGAAAATCGGCGGAAGCACGCCGCCCATCCTCACGGACGAGGGCTGGCTGATGCTCTACCACGGCGTGGCCGACGGCGGTGTCGCGCACTACAGCGTGGGTGCTGTGCTGCTGGACCGGGACAATCCCCTTAAAGTGCTTGCCCGCACCCCGGAACCCATCCTGGAACCGGAATTCCCTTACGAGACTGACGGCTTCTACAATGGCTGCGTTTTCCCGACAGGCAATGTCGTAGTGGACGGGATCCTGTATGTCTACTACGGCTGTGCCGACAAATACGTCGGGGTCGCGACCTGTCCCCTGGCCGATTTACTGGACTTTCTAAAAAAATTCAAAAAAGTATAATTTTTTCGCGTAGAACTATATCTTATAAAGGAAAACAAACCCTAACAAATAACCAATCCGTAAGTTTATGAGCTTAAAAATCCACTCTTTCCTCGCCGCGCTCCTGCTGGTAGCTGGATCGTGGTCCGGACTTGCCCAGACAGGGCAGCTTACCGTTCGCGGTAAGGTGACAGACCCCTCCGGGGCGCCTGTCGCGGGTGCTTCGGTCATCGTGGCGGGTACCATGAACGGTACCTCTGCCGACGGTGATGGTAACTTCACGCTCAGCAATGTGGCTGCGGATGCCGTGATCCAAGCCTCCTTCATCGGCTACAAGACCGTGGAGGAAGCGCTCGGCGGCCGCACCCGGCTCACAATCGTCCTTTCCGAGGACAGCGAACTCCTGGAAGAGATCGTGGTCGTAGGTTATGGCCAGATGAAAAAGAGCGACCTTACAGGCAGTGTGGCTTCCGTCAAGACGGAAAGCATTACCAATGTCCCTGCCAATTCCATTGAAAGCCTGATGCAGGGCCGTATCGCCGGTGTCCAGATTACCAACAACTCCCAGGAACCCGGTGCATCGTCCATCGTGCGTGTCCGCGGTAATTCTTCCATCAAGGGCTCCAATGCCCCGCTGCTGGTCGTGGACGGCTTCCCCTTCGGCGACGCCGGCAACCTCTCGCAGATCAATCCGCAGGACATCGTCTCCATGGAAGTGCTCAAGGATGCATCGGCGTCGGCCATCTACGGTTCCCGCGGTGCGAACGGCGTCATCCTCATTACCACCAACAAGGCCGTGGCCGGCAAGACGACCATCAGCGTCCGTCAGCAGACCACGCTGTCCCAGATGACTTCCGAGCTGAACCTCTGGCGTGACCCCGTCCTGATGGCCATCACCCAGAACGAGTCCAAGCTGAATGCAGGCATGACTCCGCTGTATGTAGGTGCCGTGAGCGCCAATGGCGTCTACTATCCTTCCATCCAGGAACTGCAGACCACCTGGACCACCAACACCCGTTGGGACGACCTGGTCCTGAACAAACTCCCCGTTTCCAACAACACCACCGTGCAGGTACGCAGCGCCAACGACAAGACCAGTTTCCTGGCCAGCGCCAACTACTACCGCAACACCGGCGTGTTCGTGGACGACTGGTATCAGAAGTTCGGCGGCAAATTCTCCGTCGAGCATAAGCTGTTCAAGAATTTCCTGCTCAAGGCGGGTGCCAACATCACCAGCAGCCGGCGCAACTACAATCCCGGCCGCTCGTACAACCGTAATCCCATCTTCCCCGTTTACGACGACGAAGGCAATTACTGGCTGTACAGCGCCAGCGACTACTATCATCCGATTGCCCTGAAAGAACTCTCCACCAATACCACCGAGGGCCTCAGCGTCATCGCCAATGCCGGTATCGAGTGGAAGCTCTTCGACGGATTCATCCTCACCAGCCAGTTCAACTACAAGCATGGCGAGAGCATCCAGGACATCTACAACCCCAAGAAGTACTCCGAATCCGGTACCTTCAACAAAGGTTTCGGCCAGATCACCAACGGCAAGGACGACAATATTGTGGTGGATGTGTACGGCACCTACGACAAAGTCCTGGCCGAAAAGCATCACATTACGGCCATGGCCGGTTATTCCTATGAAAACTACCGTGCCCGTTCTTCCAGCCTTGCCGGCAAGGATTTCGTGAATGAGACCCTCGGGAACGAGAACCTCGCAGCCGGTAACCCCGAACTGTACGAAATCTCCAACGGCCTGTCCGAAAGCCAGCTCGTCTCCGGTCTGATGCGTCTGAATTACGGCTACGACAACCGTTATCTCGTGACCTTCACCGCCCGTGCCGACGGTTCCTCCAAGTTCGGCTCCGGCAACAAGTGGGCTATCTTCCCTTCCGGCGCCGTGAGCTGGAATGCGCACAATGAAAGCTTCCTCAAGGACGTGGAATGGCTGGATGTCCTGAAGTTCCGCGCCTCCTACGGCGTTTCCGGCAACCAGGGTATCTCCCCTTACCAGACCCTGAGCCGTTACGGCCAGCACCAGTACTACTACAACGGCTCCTGGCAGACCGCCATCGGCCCCGGCCGTGAGGTGGGACGCACCGGCGACAACGGCATCTATGTCCTCTGGGGCGGTATCCCCAACAAGAACCTGAAATGGGAAACCACCTCCCAGGTGGACGTGGGTATGGACGTGAGCCTGTTTGGCCATCGCCTGAACCTTACCGTCGACTGGTACAACAAAATCACCGACGACCTTCTGCGTGAGCGCAACATCGCCCCTTCCTCCGGCTTCGACCGCATGTGGGTGAATGACGGCAAGATCCAGAACACCGGTATCGAAATCACCGTGGACGGTATCGCATACTCCAACCGTGACTGGAAAGTGGGCGGCACGCTGATGTTCACCCACAACCGCAACCGTGTGCTCAGCCTGGGCAACGCCATCGAGTCCGGCCTGATGACCGACCCGAACACCGGCATGCTGTACGAGTATAACGGCACCAGTTCCGGCCAGTTCCGCGGTTACACCAACATTCTCGCGATCGGCCAGCCTATCAATGTGTTCTACGGCTACAAGACCGCCGGCATTGTCCAGAGCCTCGAGGAAGGCCTCACCGCCGGCCTCACGGGCAAGGATGCCGAACCGGGCGAATTCAAGTACGTGGACATCAACGACAGCGCCACCGTGGACGAGAACGACCGCACCCTCATCGGCGACCCCAACCCCGATTTCCTGGCTTCCCTGAGCCTCGACATCGCCTGGAAGAACCTGGATGCCAGCATCTTCTTCAACGGGGTGTTCGGCAACGACGTCATCAACACCCAGGCGTTCGGCCAGCCCAACAACAATCCTCTGCGCTGGACCACCGACAATCCCACCAACGACTATCCCTCGCTGCGTGACGACCGCCAGACCCGCTTTGCCGACTGGTGGGTGGAGGACGGCTCTTTCGTCCGTATCCAGACCGTGGCTCTGGGTTACACCATCCCGCTCCGCAAACAGACCAAGTTCCTGGAGAGCATCCGTCTGTATATGAATGTGGACAACCTCTTTACCTTCACCAAGTTCAAGGGTTACGACCCCGAAGTAGGCGCCAACGGCATCTACAGCGGCGGCTATCCCCGTCTGAGAAGATGGACCTTTGGTATTGACTTTAACTTTTAATGCGGGAAGCCATGAAAAAAATATTTGCTTTCACACTTGCAGCACTTTGCCTGGCCGCTTGCAATCTGAATGAGAAACCCTACGGCTTCTATTCGGAAGGAAGTTTCTATAAGACGGAGGCCGATGCACAGGCTGCCACCATGTACATCTACGACGCCATCAACTATCTTGAATACTCCCGTGCCATCGTCTTCCTGGGCGGCATGAATACCGACGAGCTGTATCCCAAGGGCGATGCCCAGTCCAGCACCAAGGACCTGGATTCCTGGACCATGGAGAACTTCAAGAGAAACATTGCCCTGGGCAACTTCTTCAAGTACTCGTTCATCACCATCAACCGGGCCAATGCGGTGATCCAGAATGTCCCGGGCATGGAAATGGACCAGGACCTGATCAACCGTTACACCGGCGAGGCTTACTTCATGCGTGCCTATTCTTACTTCAACCTGGCCCGTAATTTCGGCCGCGTGCCCATCCACAAGGAGGTCGTGTCCACCATTGACGACACGGCTGCCAGCCTGGCCGAATCCCTGGACGAGCTGTGGGGCCTTATCATCTCCGACCTGGAGGCGGCTATAACCCGGCTCCCGTACTATCCCAAGCCGGAACCCGGCCGCGTGGACAAGGCTGCCGCCCAGGGGCTCCTGGCCAAGGCCTACCTGTACCTGGCATCGGCAAAGGAAAACAATGTGGCCCAGTACCGGGACATGTCCTTTGACGTGGACACCTACTACGCAAAGGCTGTGGAATATGCGGGCGCCGTGGTGGACAACCCCCAGCAGACCACCTACGCCTTCGACCCCGACCTCATGCACATCTTCGACGTGGATTATCCTGACGGCCCCGAGCACTTGTTCATCATGAGCATGGACCGTACCGGTGATACCGAAGGCCAGTATTCCAAGATTTCCAAGATGTACATCCCTTACATCGCCGGCGGTACCGTGTACCTGAAGCAGGGCGACACGGACGAGTATATCCCCACCCATGACGGATGGAGCGAGTACAAGACCGAGGATGCCTTCTACAACAGCTTCGAGACCGGCGACCTGCGCCGCGACTGGCTCATGGTCACCAAGGTGTACGATGCCGGCGGAAACGTAGTCTGGACTTACACGCCGGGCAATGATGCCACTTATCCTTTCTGCCGCAAGTTCGTGGATCCCCAGTTCTCCGGAGACAAGACTTCCACCAAGCCTTTCCTGATGCGTTACTCCGACATCGCCCTCACCTATGCCGAGGCTGCCGGTCCCACCGAGAAAGCCTACGAACTGGTGAACTTCATCCGCAACCGTGCCGGCCTGGGCGACCTCGCCACCGGTCTTTCCAAGGAAGCTTTCCGTGAGGCCGTCATCCGGGAACGGATGTATGAGCTGGCCTTCGAGGGCAACATCACTTATGACTTGCGCCGCACCGGCAAACTGCACACGGTAAAAGCTTTGGCCGAGCAGGGCGTCACTTCCGACGACGACATCGTCTTCTATCCTATCCCGGCCTCCGAGACCGACCTCAATCCTAATATCAAGTAAACATGAAACGCAGTATATTATTCTTTGCAATGGGCGCTCTTGTTTTACTGAGCGCCTGTACCAAGGATCCTTGGAACGCTGTAAAGGAAGGCAGCTGGAATCAGGACCGCAAGATCCTGAACATCAAGTTTGCCGGACAAGCCGGCCTGGCCAAGGTGGAGGACACGGACGCGTCCACCGGTATCATCAACGTCTCCCTGGCGACCAATCTGGTGGAAGATATGTCCAAGGTGACGCTGGAGACCCTGGAGCTCTCCTACAATGCCAAGTCGTCCGTCCAGCGCGGAGAGACCGTTGACTTCACCGGCTCTGCGGATCCTACGATCACGGTCACTTCCGAAACCGGGAAAACCCGTACGTACACGATTGTCATGACGGAATTCACGGAGACCATCCTGGGTACATACAAGATCACCTCCTCCAGGGTCTGGGGCGGAACAGGCCCCGAATGGGGCGGCGGAGCCCTGATGGAGCCTTCCACCAAGTCCTGGTGCTGGTATGCGGATGAGGGGCACGGCCCTGCAGCCGAATATGACGACTATCTGGAGTTTACCCTGGATGAGATCATGGCCGACGGCAACACCACCGGCACCTGCATCCACTACGGCGGTGTGGACGCCAAACACTGGAACTGCCTGTTCAAGGCGGCCGTGAACAAGGAGGGCGACACCGATATCGACCTGCATAAATTCTACCGTCAGATTCCTGTCGGCACCAGTACCTGGGTCCGCGACTATGTGAACAACACCATCAGTTTCACGGATGCCGACGGGAAAGTGACCACCGGTCAGTTCCTCAGCGGCGGAGACTACACCGTCTACGAAGGCAAGGTGCTCACCGTGGAGCAGAACGCTTTCCAGTTCAATCTCAGCGGTGTGGACGACTGGACCAATATCTACAGCGACTATGACAAGTTTGTCAAGCGCCCCCGGATTTTCTTCGTCCTCGTAAGCCCCGTGGATGAGATTCCTGCCGAAGCCAAGACCGAAGGCACCGAAGGCAAGAATTCCGTGGAACCTCCGGCACCGGCTCCCGTCTTTGACCTGCCTGGCGACTGGAAGGTGAAGGAACAGTGGGTGTACGGCGGTTCCGTCGGTGCCATCACCAAGGACCAATCGACGGCCAAGAGCTGGTGCTGGAACGGCAACTACGTCAAGGAAAAGGACAATATCCTCACCTTCACGCCTTCCTCTGAGGGCAGCCTCAGCGGCACGGTCTTCTACGGCCCCGGCGCCGACGGCGGCTATTGGGACTACATGTATGTTGGGAAGAAGGCCGGCGTCGCCGTCAACATCGACTGCTCCAAGTGGTACGGCTGGCTGCCGCATACCGAGACCACCTACACCTTCAATCCGGACGACATCACGGAACAGTCTCCCTGCGGAACGGTCACCATCAAGATCAGCAGCATCATCACCTACAACGTGCCCATCCTGCTCCCCGGCAGTTATGTGTTCCTGGGCAAGAGCGCCCTTGTTATTCCTGAAGGCTGCATGGCCCTGGCCCTGCCGCTGGCCGACGCTCCCTCCTCCGATGCCGCCTATCAGTGGACCGACTACGACCGCTTCGTGAACAGCCCGCTGCTGTATGTGATGGTCTTTGAAAAACAAGTTCCTTCTGAATAGTGATGCAACGTCGCTATATTTTCATGCTACTCGTCGCAACCGTCCTCCTGCTGTTTTCCTGCCAGGGGGACGGCCCTGCGACACAACCGGAAGAGCCGGACGCGCAGCCTGTGACGCTGTCCCTTGTGGACAAGGAAGCCACCCCGGAGACAAAAGCCCTGTATTCAAATCTTTGGGCCATCCGGGACAAGGGATGGATGTACGGCCATCAGAACGACCTTCTCAACGGCCGCAAATGGCAGTACGATGAGGGCCGGTCCGAGACCAAGGATGTCTGCGGGGACTACCCCGGGGTTTATGCCGTGGACGTGGCCTCCTTCATGGACGGCCGCGAAGTGCCGTTGCAGACGCTGGAAGAGAATCCCGTCAAGGAACGCACCATCCGGGAAGCCTATGACCGCGGCATGGTGGTGATGGCCTGCATGCACCTGAACAATCCGCTGACCGGCGGCGACTCCTGGGACAATTCCAGCAATCAGGTGGCGGCCGAAATCCTCAAAGACGGAAGCCCCACCCAGGTGAAGTTCAACGCATGGCTGGACAACCTGGCTGCGCTGTGCAAGCGTCTGAAGGGAAGTGACGGGAAAACGATTCCCCTCATCCTCAGGCCCTTCCACGAGCATGGCCATCCCTGGAGCTGGTGGGGAAGCTCTTGCACGACTGCGCAGGAATACGTAGCTTTGTGGCGTTTCCTGGTGGACGGGATGAAGACCCGCGGCGTACACAGCCTGATTTATGCCATCTCTCCCGCCATGAATGCCAAGCAGGTGGAAAGCGACTTCCTTTTCCGCTGGCCGGGAGACGACTATGTGGATTATATGGGAATGGATTGTTATATCGGCATCAACAATACCGTATTCCTGAACAACCTGAAGCTGCTCCGGAGTGTTTCGGAGAAAAAGCTCAAGCCCGCCGGCGTAACGGAAATCGGCGTCCAGGGCTTCCAGAATGCCGATTATTGGATAGAAAACATCGCTGCTCCCATGGCCGGGCGGAAAATGAGCATGCTCGTGACCTGGAGCAACAAGTATGACCCGTTGGAGCAGGGGAATGTCTACTTCTCCGTGTACCCGGGCCATCCGTCGGAGGAGTCTTTCCGGAAGATGTACGCCCGTGAGGACACCTTCTTCTGCGGAGACCTCCCCGACATGTATAAAATGGCCGAAAATATAACTGTGAAATAATGAAGAGTCTATTTGTTACTATGCTGGCCGCATGCCTGGTGATTTGCTGCGGAAAACCTGGCGAAGATCCCGTTCCCGGTTCGGATGACAACGAATCCGTGACCCTGACGCTTGCCGACGCACAGGCAACGGCGGAGACCAAGGCCCTCTATGCAAACCTTTGGGCCCTCCGGGAAAAAGGCTGGATGTTCGGCCATCACGACGACCTGATGTACGGCCGCAAGTGGTACGGAGAGGAAGGCGGATCCGACACCAAGGCTGTCTGCGGTGACTACCCGGGTGTCTACAGCCTGGATTTTTCCACCTTCATGGACGACCGTGTCGATGACGAGGCGGAAGCCAACGCCCTGCGCCTGAAGCTGATGAAACAGGCCTATGACCGCGGCATGGTGATTACCGCCTGCCTGCATCTGAACGATCCCCTCACCGGGGACGATGCCTGGCTGGATTCGGGCAAGACGTCCCAGGCGGCTTCGGAGATCCTGAAAACAGGCAGCGCAACCCAGAAGAAGTTCAACGGCTGGCTGGACCGCCTGGCCAGCATGGCCAAGAACCTGAAGGGCAGCGACGGCAAAACGATTCCGGTCATCATCCGTCCTTTCCACGAGCACACGCAGACCTGGAGCTGGTGGGGCAAATCGGCCACTACGGAACAGGAGTTCGTGGGCCTGTGGAAGTATTTCGTGGATTATCTGAGAAAGGCGGGCGTGCACAACTTCATCTATGCCATCTCTCCCCAGATGGATTCCAAGAAAGAAGCGGCCGACTTCCTCTTCCGCTGGCCGGGAGACAATTATGTGGACTTTATCGGGATGGACTGCTACCAGGGCATCAAGAACGATATCTTCCTGGGCAACCTGAAGCTCCTGTCCCAGCTTTCCACGGAAAAGAAAAAGCCCTGCGGTGTCACGGAAACGGGCGTTGAAGGCTTCAAAGTGGCCGACTACTGGATCACCAACATCGCCGCCCCCATGGCCGGCCGGAAGATGAGCCTCCTGGTGACCTGGCGCAACAAATATGACCCCATGGAAACCGGGACGCACTATTTTTCCGTTTTCCCCGGCCATGTCTCGGAAGATAGCTTCAAGAAGATGTACTCGCGTGCCGACACCTTCTTCTGCGGCGACCTTCCCAAAATGTATCAACCCGTAGAGAATATAACGGTCCAATGAAAAACCATCCGCTTGTCGCCGCCGCCATGCTGTTTGCCGTGGCCTGTTCCCGTCCCGTCGAAGTCCGCGTAAGCCAGGAAGTGATCAATCCCTGCTACCTGGGAAACGGCGTGGAATGGGACCCTTATGACGAGGCCGTTTCCTGGGGTCACGACCTCACGGAGGCCGACTGGGATACGCTCTATGCGCGGCTCGACTACATGAAACCGCAGTATGTCCGCTGCATGATCAACAGCCCCTTCACCTATTACACCGGCAGCGGCTTCGAGGACACCCGTCATGCCGACAAGCTCCTGAAACTGCTGTCCTACTGCCAGAGCAGGGGCGTGATGGTTGTCTACGGCGAGTACAACCCGCCTGCCTGGGAGATGAAAGGCTCCCAGGAGTGGGTGGAGGCCTCGGTAAAGCACCTGAACTATCTGGTGGACGGTCAGGGCTTCGACTGTATCCGGCATTTTGTCATCTTCAACGAGCCCGACGGCAACTGGGCCTCCTCCAACGGCGACTTTGCCTTCTGGAAAGAGATGGTGCGCCGATTCCGGGCCGAAATGGACAAATACCCCGCGCTGAAGGAAAACGTTTCCCTGGCCGGTCCCGATGCCGTCATCGACTACCGGAATCCGGCATCGCCCTACGATGCGGCCGGCTGGCTGAAGGCAACCGTGGAAGAAGTCCCGGAAATCGGCATCTATGACATGCACGCCTATCCGGGACAGCGGTATGTCAGAAGCGGGGAGTTCGAGAAAACGCTCAGGCAGATGAAGGCCCTGGCGGACAAACCCATTATCCTGGGCGAAGCCGGCTTCAAGTATTTCTCCGACCCGGCCGACTCTTCCCTCGCGAAAGAATACTGGAGGAGGGTGGAGGGGCATCCTTTCACCAAAGGAAGCGACTGCAACATGCTGGTGTATGACACGTTCTATGCCCTGGACATGGCAGTCATGCTCTGCAGCGTCATGAATTCCGGCTTTTCCGGCGCGGCCGCCTGGATGCTGGACGATGCCATGCACTCCAACGGCGACTCCGGCCTGACGGAGGATGTCAAGCTCTGGGGCATGTGGAACATCCTCGGGGCCGAAGTGTTCGGCGACCCTTCCCAGGAGGAAATCCGCCCCTGGTACTATACCTGGAGCCTGATGTGCAGGCATTTTCCTGCCGGCAGCCGGATCCTGAAACTGGAAGCCAGCCTGCCTGACGGCGTGTCTGCGACCGCCGCCCGGACCCCGTCCGGGACGTATTCCCTGGCCTTTGTGAACGTGTCGGACCAGCCTGTGGAACTCTCCGTCCGGCTTCCTGAGCCGTGTGAGGGCTACAGCCTGCAGCTGTTCACCGACAAATTGGAAGACGCCAGCCCGCTTCCCGCCTCGGATGTTCTGACGCTGACTCTTTCTGCCAATACTTTTGCTATTTTTGCAAAAGAATGAGAAGGAAATGGATCATAACCCTTGTGCTGCTCCTGCTGTGCTGCGGAGCAGGTGCCAAGGTGACGCTCCCGTCCGTCCTTGGAGACGGGATGGTTTTGCAGCGCAATACCCGGGTGAAGCTCTGGGGAACGACGGACCGTAACGCCGCTGTAACGGTACAGACATCCTGGAACGGGGAAAAATACAGATGCAAGCCCCATGCGGACGGAAGCTGGCAAGTGTCGGTGGCCACCCCGGAGGCCGGCGGCCCGTACAGCATCCGGATCAGCGACGGCGACTTCCTGGAACTCAAGGATGTCCTTGTCGGCGAGGTTTGGATCTGCAGCGGCCAGTCCAATATGGAGATGCCTGTCGCCGGCTGGGAGCACCAGCGGGTGGAAGGCGCCCTGGAAACCATTTCCGACGCCGCCTCCACGCCGCTCCTGAGGATGTTCACCGTGGCGCGGAACAATGCGGATTCCCCGCAGGAGGACTGCAGCGGCGCCTGGAAAACCAGCACGCCGGAGCATGTGGCCTGGTTCAGCGCCGCGGCTTACTATTTTGGCAAGACGCTTTCCCGCTATATGCCGGAGGTCCCTGTCGGCCTTATTGCGACGGACTGGGGCGGGACACCCATCGAGGCCTGGCTCAGCACCCGTACCCTGGAGGCGCTTCCCGGTATCAACCTGGAACGTTCCAAGGCCAAACGCTGGATGGAGGTCACTGCCGGTCAGCTTTTTAACGGAATGATCTATCCCTTGCGCCATTATGCGGCCCGCGGCTTCATCTGGTACCAGGGAGAAGCCAACCTGGACAATTCGGACGATTATGTGGCCCTTACCTGCGCCATGGTGGAGGAGTGGCGCACCCTCTGGGGAAAGGCCGACATGCCCTATTATCTGGTCCAGATTGCCCCGTACAGCTACGATGAGCCTGATTCCCGGAAACTGCCGCTTCTGATTGAGCAGCAGTACCGCATCCCTTCCGTGCTGCCTTTCAGCGGTGTGGCTCCCACGACCGACGTCGGCCACAGGGACTGCATCCACCCTCCTTACAAGAAGGAAGTGGGGGAGCGGCTGGCTTACCTTGCGCTTTCCCGGGATTACGGCGTCAGCGGCCTTCCTGCCACGCCTCTTTACAAGTCCATGCAGATTGAAGAAGGGACTGTCCGCCTGCATTTTGACGGTGTGGCCGGCTCGGGGAATTGCTTCCGCGTGTTCGGCCCGTCGGAGAGGCTTGTGCCCGGCGGTTTCGAAATCGCGGGCGAGGACCGCGTCTGGCATCCCGCTCAGGCCCGGATCGAGTGGGGCAGCAGCGATATCGTGGTATCTTCGCCCGATGTCCCCGCCCCTGTGGCCGTGCGCTATGCGTTCCGCAACTGGCCGGAAGGTGCCAACGTGGTTACGGATTACGGAATCCCTCTTCCGCCCTTCCGTACGGACAATTGGCCCGAAAAATAGCCTTGCCCGTCTGCGATCTTTTGCGTACCTTTGTCCCCGGACAGAGGTGCGCTGTTTTTCAGCCTCAATAGGGAAGCCGGTGCCAATCCGGAACTGTGCCCGCAGCTGTGATGTCCTTGAACGGAAGGCCTCGATGCCATTGGTGAGATGCCCGGTCAGACCGGGCCAGACGCACCGAGAAGGCGGCCTTGCCGGGACTCAGTCAGAAGACCTGCCCCTGTCAAGTTTAACGTAGGGACTCGGGGGCAAGTTCCGGTATAAACGCATCAAAATGCTTTTCTCACTTCTCGTAGGGGCGTCGCTCTTTGCAGCCGTGCCCGACTCGCTGGAGGCCGCCACCGTCGTGGCCGACCGCGGCCTCGTCATCTCCCGGACCGACACGCTCCGGGTTTCTCCCTCCGGAGACATCACCTCCACTTTGAATCTTCTTCCCGGCTTGTATGTAGGGGATTACGGCTCTCTCGCCGGCCTCAAGTCCGTGAGCCTCCGCGGCTTCGGCAGCGCCCATACCTCCCTTTTTATCGACGGAGTCCGGGTTAAGAATATTCAGTCCGGCCAGGCCGACCTGGGCATGCTGGATCTCGCATCCACAGGCGCCGTGGTGGCCGACTATGCCCAGAACAGCCTTTCCTTCATGACCGCCCGTCCCGTCTTCGGGGATGCCCCGGTATCCGGCGAGGTTCGACTCGCTTACGGTTCCTTCGGGACCTGGCTGCCGTACGGCCGGCTGAACGGGCGCCTGAGCGACCGCTGGAGTCTTTCCGCCAGCGTAGGCGGGACCCTGACCCGGGGGGATTTCCCGCTGCAGGACGGAACGCTCCGCACCAACAATGACCTGAAGCAGCTCCGCACGGGCGTGGACCTCTTCGGCCTTCTGGAAGAGGGCGATTTCCATGCCAAGGTCTACTACAACGGTGCGGACCGCGGCACTCCCGGCAGTCTTTCCTGGCCCTCCGCCGACCGGCAGCAGGACCGCAATGTCCTGGGCCAGTTCCTCCTGAGAAGGCACTTCGGCCCGGTGTATACGCTTCACCTGAGCGGAAAAACCGCCTTTGACAAGCTCTTCTACCAGAGCGAGTGGGGCAATACCGACTACCGGCAGACGGAGTTCCAGCTGAGCAGTGCCCACAAGTTCCGGGTCAAACCCTGGTGGGAACTGTCCCTGGCGGCAGACCTGTCGCTCGCCGGCCTTGCCTCCACCCTGTATACTGAGAACCGGCTGGAGACAGTGGTGGCGGCGGCATCGGCCTTCCGTTTCAGCCGGCTCAAGGCCAATCTGGCCGTGGAATATGCCGGCGTGTTTGACTCAAACGGGGCGGCCTGGAACAGCGTCTCTCCGTCGGCCGACCTGCGTCTCACGCTTGTGGAAGGGCTTGACCTGGTGGCTTTTGGCCGCAGAGCTTTCCGGACGCCCACCTTCAACGAACTCTATTATCCCGGTTACGGCAATCCGGACCTGAAACCGGAGGATGCCTGGCTCACGGACCTGGGCGTGGATTTCCAGCGCAAAGCGGGAGCCTGGACGCCGAAGCTTCGTGTGGACGGGTACTATAACTGGCTCGCGAACAAGATCGTGTCGGCCCCTACGGTGGCGGATCCCAACATCTGGCTGCCCTTCAACGTGGGCAAAGTGCAGGCTTTCGGGGCCGACGTCCTCGCGGGCACAGACTATGCCCGAGGCAGTTGGACAGCCTCGCTGACTGCCCGCTACGGCTTCCAGAAGGCCCTGGACAAGACGCCGGACAGCTATACCTTTGACCAGCAGATTCCCTACGTGGCCCGCCATACGCTTTCCGTAGACGGCCGCCTGGGCTGGAACGGCTGGCAGCTGGGCGCCGTATGGAACCTCCGCTCCGGCCGCCGCGACGCCGCCGGCGAAATGCCCGACTGGAATGCGCTGGATGTGAGTCTTTCGAAGGATTTCACGCTGGGCGGCGTGGGCATCGGGCTGTTCGCCCAGGCCCGCAATGTCCTGGACTGCCGATACGAGATTGTCTCCGGCTATCCTGTTCCCGGTCGAAACTTCATGGGCGGAATCCGTCTCAGCTTCTAATATGCGTTGCCGTGTTGACAGAATAAGGGCTTTGTTTGGCACTCTGCGTGTCAACACGGCCGCTGTTTCCGCCAAAACCGGCGGTTTCCTTGCCGTGTTGACAAAGAATCGGCTTCTGGCTGTGCTTTGTGTGTCGACATGGCTGGCCGTGGCGTGTGCCGGTCCGGCAGCCCAGAAGGAAAGCGGGATGGAGTATGCCCGCTGGTTTAAACTTCTTCCGGATTCCAGCGTCGTGGTCCTGAGCCCGCGGGGGAGCGCTGACACCCTCCGTGGCCCTTTCCGCAGGCTCATCTGTATGTCCAGCTCCTATATAGGCTTCCTGGAAGCCATCGGGGCCGACGATGCGGCCGTGGGCATCTCCGGACTGCGCTATATCGGCAATACAAAGGTGCATGCAGTGGAAGTCGGGTACGATGCGGCCCTCGACTACGAGGCTGTTCTCCGTGCCCGCCCGGATCTTTTCCTGACTTATGCGGTCTCCTCCGCAGAGCCGCCGTACTTGCAGAAACTCCGGGAACTGGGCATCCGGACCGTCGTCTTGTCCGAGCACCTGGAAAGCCATCCGCTGGCTCGCGCGGAGTACGTGAAACTCTTCGGCGCCCTCACCGGAAAGCTCTCCGAGGCTGATTCCGTCTTCTCCGCCGTCCTGGACCGCTACCTCTCCCTGGTACAGCCGGTGCAGAGCCGGAAGGTGCTCATCAACATTCCGTACGCGGAGCAGTGGTTCATCCCGGGTGGCGAGAATTATATGACGCGGCTCATTCATGACGCCGGCGGCGAGCTTCTCGGAGCGGTCCCCGGCCGGCAGGAATCGTCCGTCATCGACCTCGAAACCGCCTTTCGCTATGCCCAGGAGGCCGACTGCTGGCTTCACCCCGGCTGGTGTTCCAGCAAAGAACAGCTGCGGGCCGTCCACCCGCTCTTCGCCCATTTCCCCGTACTGGACAAACCGGTCTGGAACAATACGGCGCAGGCGACCCCCGGCGGCGGCAACCGCTTTTGGGAAACCGGTCCCGTCCGTCCGGACCTTGTGCTCGAAGACCTGGTAAGCATCTTCAAGGGCAGCCCGGAGAAATTAAATTATTACGTTGAGGTTGAATAAGTTTGCGAAAGATTTTGTAATTTTGCAAAAATCGGCTTACTAACCAATAAATACTTAATAATTATGCGTAAAGTTTATGTTCTGATGGCAGCTGCCGCCATCCTCATGGTGGGCTGCAAAGGCAACGGTTCCAAGAAGGCCCAGGCCGCGGACGCCGCCGCAGAAGAAGTGGCTGCCACCGCAGCCGAAGGCATTGACCAGGCCATCGAGGCCATCGAAGCCGCCGAAGATGTGGACATCCGTGACGCCGTGGAGAAACTCTCCGCCGCCCAGTCCGGTGAACTCCTCGAATCCATTGAAGAAACCCTCAAGAAGAACCCGGATGCCGTGATTCCGTTTGCAGCCGTGGAAAACAAGCCCGCCTTCAACGGTGGCGACGCCAACGACTTCGCCCAGTGGGTGAACGAGAATATCAAATATCCTCAGCAGGCTATCGACGAAGGTACCCAGGGTAAGGTCATCCTCCAGTTCACCGTCAACAAGGAAGGTGAGGTGAAGGACGTGAAAGTGCTCAAGGGTGTCAGCGAAGTGCTGGACAACGAGGCCGTCCGCGTGGTGAGTGAATCCCCTGCATGGACTCCCGGCAACCAGAACGGTATCCCCGTGGCTGTCAATTATACGTTCCCGGTGGTGTTCAAACTGAACTAGAACAGTTTCCCGTTATTGAATTTACTGGCCAGCCCCTGCAGTTCGTCTGTGGTGGCTGGTCTGTTTAATGCCTCTTTCCGCTCTTTCTGGAAACGGGCTTTCAGGGTGGCGAACTGGCGTTTGGTGTCCAGGGTGAAGTCGCCGCCTTCGATCCAGGAGAAGTAGGACGGTTCGGTGTTCCACACTTCCCGGGCCGTCTTCCCTTTGTGTTTGCCGAAACTGATGACAGGCTCGCCGTTTTCGCCCAGGAGGAGCCTTCCGGCATAATCCACGGTGCGGGGACGTCCGGCGACGGAAGAGAGGAACTGGACGTCGTTCTTGAGTTTGTCCGGATACATGTCCAGCTGCCCTTTCAGGACCTCGTAGGTGGCCAGTGTGTCGGCCTCGGCGGTGTGGGCATTCTCGAAATCTTCGCCGCCGCAATAGAAACGGTAGGCGGCCTTCAGGTTCCGCGGCTCCATGAAATGATAGATGTTCTGGACGTCTACCATGAGCTTGGCGTGAAGGTCAATGTCCAGGTCCTTTTGCATATAGACACGGACGCGTTCGATTTCCTCAGCCAGCATGGGGAGGTCGAACTTGGCGGAGTTGAAACCGGCCAGGTCCGCATCCTGGAGCCAGGAGATAACCTCGTCCACGCAGTCGCAGAAGCGGGGGCAGCCGGCGAGGTCCTCATCCTTGATCCCGTTTACGGCCGATGCCTGCGGATGGATGGGATACTGCCGCTGGGCCGCATAGTCCCACGGCTTGAAGCGCCAGGTCTTGATACGCGTCTCCCCACCGGGCAGCACCTTTACAAAACTCAGCTCACAGATACAGTCCGTGGCAATATTCAATCCCGTGCTTTCGATGTCAAAAAACAGCAGCGGTCTCTCTAAATTCAATTCCATAATGCAGTAGTATGGTACTGGCATGAATCAGGGTGTCTCTTTCTGAACCCATGGCCACCCTCGGCCGTGTAAGAGGGAGGGGCCCAGCCTCTAGCTGGGAAGGGTCGCGAAGCGACGGTTCAGAAAGAGACACCCTGATTCTGCGATTCTATTGGATCATAATGGGCATGAGGATACCGCAGACTTTCTCGGTCTCGGCTTCTTCCTCGGCGGGAAGGATCAGCGCGGCGCGGCGGGCGTCCGCAAACTTGATGACAATGCCGTTGCAGCCCATATTGGCAAGGATTTCCGTCAGGAAAGTAGACTTGAAGCCGATGGTGAGCTCGTCGCCGGCGTAGTTGCAGTTGATCTTCTCATAAGCGGCAAGGGCAAAGCCGAGGTCCTGGGCGCTGATTTCCAGCTGGCCTTCCTTGAGGGTGAGTTTGATGTGGTTGGAGGCCTTGTTGGCGCATACGGCCACACGCTTGACGGTGTTCAGCAGGAGCTGACGGTCAATCTGCAGGATATTGGAGTTGCCCATGGGAATGACATCCCGGTATTTGGGGTATTTGCCCACCACCAGGCGGCACACCATGGTGGTGCTGCCGAAGGTGAACTGGGCGGTGGCGCTGTCAAAGGCGATTTCCACATTCTCCACATCCTTGCCGATAATGGAGCGCAGCACGCCTGCCGGCTTCTTGTGCAGGATGAAGGAGGCTTTCTCCGAAGCCTTGACGTCCTTGGTGGTGTAGCAGATGAGCTTGTGGGAATCGGAGGCTACAAGGGTGGTGCTTTCCAGGTCGATGTCGAAGAAGATACCGTTCATGGCGGGACGGATTTCATCGTCGGCGGTGGCGTAGACGGTGCTCTGGATGCCGTCGGTAAGGCTTTCGGCCGGGAAGGTGACGTGGAGGGCGTCGTCCGTGGTGGTCTTGATTTCGGGGTAATCGTCGGCCGGGAAGTAGGGGAGGACTGAGTTGCCGCTGGCCCAGCTGCACTCGAAGGAGCTGTCCGAGAGGGTCTTGATGCCGACGGGCTGGTCCGGAAGCTCTTTCAGGAGGTCTATCATGTGACGGGCGGGAACGGCGATGGCGCCGTCTTCCTCGGCGGCGTCGGCCTCGATGGCGGTGCGGAGGGTGAGCTCAGAATCGGAGGCTGTGATCTCCAGGCGTCCGTCCTTCAGAACAAACAGGAAGTTCTCCAGGATAGGGAGGGGGCTCTTGGTAGGAATGGCCTTGGAGACATCCATGAGGGCCTTCAGGAGATTGGTGCTGGAAATGGTCAGTTTCATATAGCGTTCTATTTTTATTCTCAACTCACAAATATAATCATTTTCCTCGAATTGGCATAAGATTTGATTTTTTTGTTCTTCGGAATATAGATTAAACAACATAGTGATGAAAAACATGACAACTGTACTACTATCTATCCTGGCCGGTGGCCTCACCGCATTCGGTGTCGTGAAGGCTACGGCTCCCCAGACGGATTCCCAGCCCACCACCGTCGTGACCGACGCAAGCGGCAAAGTCGTAGAGACCCGTACTGTCAATTTGGCAGACTCTGATTATCCGGACTTCACCTACGCGGCAGAAAGCGCGGTGGAGGCCGTCGTTTATGTGGAAGTGACGGTCCAGAGCCGCCAGCAGTATCAGAATATCGACCCGTTCTTCCGTTTCTTCTTCGGCGACGAGTATGGCTTCGGCCAGCCTCAGTCCCGTGAGCAGAAAGGCAGCGGAAGCGGCGTCATCATCCGCCCCGACGGCTATATCGTCACCAACAATCACGTCGTGGCCAACGCTTCCAAGATTCAGGTCACCCTGAACAACAACCAGCAGTATGACGCCACCGTCGTGGGAACCGACCCGGCAACGGACGTGGCCATCATCAAAGTAGACGCCGAAGGTCTTCCCACCATCCCGCTGGGAGACAGTGACCAGCTTCGCCTGGGCGAATGGGTGCTTGCTATCGGCTCGCCCCTCGGTGCCCAGCTCCGCTCCACCATTACCGCCGGTATCGTGAGCGCAAAGGGCCGTTCCATGCCCGACTACTCCGGCGAATTCAAGATTGAATCCTTCATCCAGACCGACGCGGCCGTGAATCCCGGCAACTCCGGCGGCGCCCTCGTGAACAAGAAAGGCGAACTGGTTGGCATTAACACCGCCATCGTTTCCCAGACCGGCTCCTACACCGGCTATTCCTTCGCCGTTCCCGTGAACATCGTCAAGCGCGTGGCCGAAGACCTGATGGACTACGGTTCCGTGAAGCGCGCCGTCCTGGGCATCACCATGGGCACCGTGGACAAGAAAATTGCCGACGAAATGAAACTTTCCTCCGTTTCGGGCGTATATATTAACGAGGTTTTGAAAGGAAGTGCCGCCGACAAAGCCGGACTCAAGAAGGACGACGTCATCATAGCCATTGACGGACAGAAGATTACGGACGCCTCCTCGGTCCAGGCCAAGGTAAGCGGATACCACCCCGGCGACAAGGCCGATATCACCATCATCCGTGACGGAAAGCAACAGACGGTTACGGTAGAATTCCAGGCCGCTGCACAGGAGAACGGCGAAGCTGATCTGGAGGGTACCATCGCTTTCTACGGTGCCCGCCTCAAAGCGGCAGACCCTGAGACCCTGAAGACCCTGGGTGTCCGCGGCGGTGTGGAGATCGTGTCCCTGGGAAGCGGCAAGATGCTGGATGCCGGTGCCAAGGTGGGCGGAATCATCCTCTATGTGAATGACGCTCCCGTTTCAAACCCCGAAGATGTCGTAGCGAAGGCAAAGAAAGCCTCCCGTGGCGTTTACATCGAAGGTGTAGACAAGAGCGGACGGACCTTCTACTTCGGCTTCGGCAAGTAAAGAGCTGCCGCAGAGCCCCGCAAAAGATTTTCGGTCAGTTCTTTACGTAAAGGACTGACCGAAAATTTTATAAGATAGTAATGAGACAGCTAAAGATCACCAAGTCCATCACCAACCGCGAAAGCGCGTCGCTGGACAAGTACCTGCAGGAGATTGGCCGCGAAGAGCTCGTCACTCCCGACGAAGAAGTGGAACTGGCCCAGCGCATCCGCAAAGGGGACCAGGAGGCCCTCGAGAAACTCACCCGCGCAAACCTCCGTTTCGTGGTTTCCGTGGCCAAGCAATACCAGAATCAGGGCCTGAGCCTTCCCGACCTCATCAACGAAGGCAACCTGGGCCTGATCAAAGCCGCCGAGAAGTTCGACGAGACCCGCGGCTTCAAATTCATCTCCTACGCTGTGTGGTGGATCCGTCAGAGCATCCTCCAGGCCCTGGCTGAGCAGAGCCGCATCGTCCGCCTGCCCCTGAATCAGGTGGGTTCCCTGAACAAGATCAACAAGGCCCTCTCCAAATTCGAGCAGGAGAACGAACGCCAGCCTTCCAACGAAGAGCTCTCCGAGATGATCGACGTCCCCAAGGACAAGATTTCGGATACCCTGCGGGTGGGCAGCCGCCACGTCAGCGTGGACGCTCCCTTCGTGGAAGGGGAGGACAACAGTCTCCTGGACGTCCTCCCGAATGACGACTCCCCGTCCGCCGACCGGGGTCTCGTGAACGAGAGCCTCAATACCGAAATCGAACGCGCCCTGAGCACCCTGACGGACCGCGAGCGCGAGATTATCAAGAGCTTCTTCGGCATCGGCTGCCAGGAAATGACCCTGGAAGAGATTGGCGAACGGTTCGGCCTCACCCGTGAGCGTGTGCGCCAGATCAAGGAAAAGGCTATCCGCCGCCTCAAGAGCCCGTCCCGCTCCAAACTCCTTAAATCGTATCTGGGATGACGCCGGAAGTATTTATCCAGCAGAAGGCTGCCGAGGCCATCAAGGCCATATACAACACTGAAGTGGCGGAAACGTCACTTCAGGTTTCTGTTACCCGCAAGGAGTTCGAGGGAGACTACACGCTGGTCACCTTCCCGCTTCTCAGGATCACCCGTCAGGCGCCGGATGCAACCGGGACGGCTATCGGGGAGTGGCTGGTTCAGAACGTGAAGGAAATATCGGCCTACAATAGCGTGAAAGGATTCCTGAACCTGAGTTTCTCGCCGGTTTACTGGAACGAGGCGCTGCAGGAGGTCGCTTCGAACGAGACCTTCGGCCAGCTCCCCGCCACCGGGAAGCGTATCATGGTGGAGTTCTCGTCCCCCAATACCAACAAGCCGCTGCACCTGGGGCACATCCGCAACAACCTTCTCGGCGACAGCGTATCCCGCATCCTGAAGGCCTGCGGCAACCAGGTCATCAAGTCCACCATCGTGAACGACCGCGGCGTCCATATCTGCAAGAGCATGTACGCCTGGGAAAAACTCTTCGACGGAAAAACTCCGGAATCCACCGGCATCAAAGGAGACCACCTTGTGGGAGACTGCTACGTCGCCTACGCGAAGATGGAGAAGGAGCACCCGGAAGTCATTGACGACGTGCACAAGATGCTTGTGGACTGGGAAGCCGGAGACCCGCACGTCCGCGCCCTCTGGGAGATGATGAACGGTTGGGTGTACAAGGGTTTCGACGAAACCTACAAGGCCCTCGGCATCACCTTCGACCAGGTGGACCACGAGAGTGAGACCTACCTCCTCGGGAAGGAACTGGTGCAGAAGGGTCTGCGCGAAGGCGTCTTCGTCAAAGAGGCCGACGGCTCCGTCTGGTGCGACCTCACCGCCGACGGCCTGGACCGCAAGCTGGTCCTCCGCGGCGACGGCACCTCCGTCTACATCACCCAGGACCTGGGTACGGCCGAGCGTCGCTTCAACACCTACAACCTGGATTCCCACGTGTATGTGGTGGGCAACGAGCAGGACTACCATTTCCAGGTGCTGAAACTCATCCTTAAAAAGCTGGGCTTTGCCTGGGCGGACCAGATCTACCACCTTTCCTACGGCATGGTGGAACTTCCGGAGGGCAAGATGAAATCCCGCGAAGGCACGGTGGTGGATGCCGACGACCTTATCGAGAGCATGTACCAGGAGGCGAAGAAGACCTCCGAGGAAAGCGGCAAGCTGGAAGACCTGTCCGAAGAGGAAAAGGACAAGTTGTACCACATGATCGGCCTGGGCGCGCTGAAGTATTTCATCATCAAGGTGGACCCCAAGAAGACCATGCTCTTCAATCCCAAGGAAAGCATCGACTTCAACGGCAACACGGGTCCCTTCATCCAGTACACGCACGCGCGCATCTGCAGCATCCTGCGGAAGGCGACGGTCCCCTTCGGCCCGGAGGATATCAAGGCCGATGCTCAGCCTTCGGCCAAGGAAATCCGCCTTGTGAAGCTGCTGGGCCTGTATCCCGCCAAAGTGGCCGAGGCCGGCGCCGCCCTGAGTCCCGCCGTCATCGCCAACTACGCCTACGACCTGGCGAAGGAGTTCAACCAGTACTACCACGACACGCCCATCCTCAAAGAAGCGGACGAGGCTGTCCTCCGCTACAGGCTGGAACTCATCGCCACCCTCTCCCGCACCCTCCGCAGCGCCATGTCCCTTCTGGGCATCGACCTTCCGGAAAGGATGTAGCCCAAAGGTTTTTGTATTCTGTTTAGAATCGTCCCAGGACGGATTTCAGGATGTCGGGGAGCTGAGGGGAGACCTCCAGAGGGAAGCCGAAGGCGGCGACTTTGTAGCCGTCGGCCTCGTACCAGGTGGCGGCGGGGATCCGCGAGGCGTGGTAGCGCATGAGGATGCTGCCTTTGCCGGAAGCGGGCTGAATGCCGTCGGGATTTTCGATTCGGTAATAGGTTTCAGACCAGTCGCGGTTGTAAGTGGCGGCGGGAAGGCGGGAGCCGCGGACGGCATCCACTTTTCCGCCGTTGTCGCCGAAATTGGTCACCCACTTGTATCCCAGCACATTCTGCACAAAGGTTTTGGCCGATTCCTGCCCCTTGGGAACGCCCTGATAAATGGCATCCCAGGCATCCGTGCCGATGTAGGAGCCCGAAAGGACTACATTTCCGCCGCCGGCGGTGTAGGCCGTGATGGCTTGTTGCAGCGCCTCCGGGAATACCGTATAACGGTCCGGAACGGCACCGCGGCCCACGCGCGTCGTGACCTGCTTTCCGCAGATCAGGTCCATCGAAAATGCGTCCGTCTTTCCGTCAAACGCCTCCGAAGAAGAGGATTCCAGCGCATACCCGGCATCCAGAAGCGCCCTGCCGTGCAGGGCCACGAAGTCGAAGCTGTTGCCGGCCACTTTGCCGCCGGCATGGTCGATATAGCAGCCGCCGAAGCCGGGGTTGTCGTCGTCCGTCCATTCCTGCGTGCGGTCGTACTGGTTTACGGTGCCGGCGAACAGGAGGTCCGTGCCCCACGGTACGCCACTGTCCAGCTCGTCCGTGAAGCCGGCATACTGCGGCGTGTCGAACCAGGTGGGGGCCGATACCCTTGTAAAGTTATTCACCACCATCACCTTCCGGGCCTTGGCGGAAGGGTAGCCGGCGCAGAGAATCTCCGACGGAAAACTCTCTCCTCCGTCGTTGCAGGCCGTTACCTTGAAGCTGTACAGGTGGCCTTTCTCGAGGGGGAGGGTGACGGTGTTGCCGTCGGCTTGGTAGCCGGCGTCAAAGCCCTTGTCATCCACGCGGGTATATACCCGGTAGTACTTTGCGGTGGCCGTAGGCTCCGCCTCGTCGGCCGTAGGTTCCCAGCTCAGGACTGCCTTCCCGTCTTCCAGGCGGACGCGGAATCCGTGCACGGGGAGCGGCTGCACCACGTAGTTGCAACCATAGCGGGCGCTCAGGTACTTGAGCATTCCTTTGTACACGCTCCGGGCCGACGTGAAGCGGAATGTCGGATCCAGACCGTAGCGCATGTCGGCAAAATTCAGGTGTGAGAGGAGCTCCAGCAGGAGGCCCGGAACGCCGGTGGTGCGGCTTTCGCTGTAGGAGCGGTCCCACAGCTGGCGGCGCGTCCACTGAGGTTCGAATTCCCGGCGGATGTCGCTCACCACCTGCGTCTGCACGATGTCGCTGTACAGGCGGCCGTTCATGCGGCTTTCCCCGTTCGGGAGCATGTCCGACCCGTCGCACAGGAGGGTATAGATGGCCAGCGTGCCGATAATGCTGTCATTGGGCGTGACCCCGGCGTCCGAGTGCCAGGCCAGCGACAGGTCCACCGGAATGTTCCGTCCCCGGGCCGACGGGTTTACGCGGGAGCCCCCGCTCAGCTCCTGGACCCATTTTCCGCGGCCGGCGAAGTCTTTGGTGTACTCGCGGTCCCAGTCGTCGAAAAGGTGGAGGTCCGTCCCGCCGTACTGCATGCTGTACAGGGCGCCTTCCACATAGGCGGGCGCGCCGGAAACGCTGCCGCTGCGCTCCACCTTGCCCATTCCGCCGCCGAAGCGGACGGCATCGGCCGTGATGACGCCTTTGACGGAACTCTTGTTGGTGAGCTCCACATAGCCTTTGGTTCCCTTGTCAAAAAGGAAGGTGCCCAGGTAGATCCAGGTGCCGCCGCCCATCTGCTGGTTCACGTGCAGGAGGGTTTCCCCGCCCAGGTGATGCACGGTGTAGCGGGCGTCGGTGGTGCTGCCGGAAACGCTCTTGTAGGATACGTAGACGGCATATTCCCCCTTCTGCGGAATGTCCGGCCGCCACTGGGCCGACGCGGTCCCGTCCCCGGTGTCAGTGGCGCGGGCGGTGCCCATGGTGAAAGGATTGTCGTAGCCAGAGTAGGTTTCCTGCGCATCGGCAAAACCGGTGCCTGCACTGCGCCAGGAGCCGTTTTCGGCATAGTTTCCTTCCCTTCGGACCGCAGGTCCGCGCTTCCCGGAGAAGGCCGGGTCGTTGTCGCAGACTACCTCATGGGTCTGGGGATCCCGCTCGCGCGGAGTGAGCACGACGGCGCCGGCATTCTGCAGCATGGGCAGCAGGAACGGCAGGACGTAGCTCTGGGTGTACACGTCTTCGCAGGTGCGGTGGTTGGGGGAACGCTGCCATTCCCAGCGGTCCGTCTCCGGTTCCCAGTAATAGCCGTGGCTTTGCCAGAGGGCGATGTGCCGGCCGCTCAGGCCCAGGGGCCACCAGTCGTTCCCGCTCACCAGCGGGACGCTTTTTTTACGGGGATCCTCCACCCTCAGATCCGTAGGAAGGGGTTTCCCGTCGTTTTTGACCACGGGGGTGGGGAGTTCGGAAAGCTTCTGCTTGTTGACATAGACCGTCCCCATCGCATGCCCTTTCATGGCTTGTTTCCCCAGTTCCTGCAACTGCCGGTTGAACCAGCCCACATCCTCCGTCCGCCAGGGGAAGGCCGACATGTTCTGGGAGAAGTAAAAGTCCAGCACGCTGCCGCGTACGAGCACCTTTTCCAGTTTGAACGGGCTGATTACGCCGGTTCTGCGCTGCAGGCGGGCCTGCAGGGAATCGACGGCGGTGGAGAAGTCCCTTGCACGGGGATTCTGCGATAATGCGGGGAGGGTGGCGGCCGCAAGGAGGAGGGTCAGGAGAAGTCGCTTCATTTTTTCTGTTTATGGATGTCCCAGGCAATCACGAGGAGGGAGGAGAGGATGAGGGCAGTCAGGTCGGCTGCAAGGTCCAGCGGGTCGCCGCTGCGGTAAGTGGTCAGGCGGGCCTGTCCCCATTCCGTCCCGAGGGCCAGCAGCACGCCCGTGAGGAAAGTGATGCCGGTGAAAAGGAGGGTGGAGCGGACGCTTTCCGTAAACTGGTCAAAGGCCAGAAAAGCCAGGATGGGGAAAGGAAAGAACATGGTAAAGTGAACCACCTTGTCCATGGGAATGCCCAGGAAGGATGCGGGAATGTCCGGCGCCGTGTCAAAGTGGCCGAAACACAGGAACAGCACCCCTGCTATGTACAGGAAGAAAAGGATGCGGAAGAGGATTTTCTGCGGGCGGGTCATACCAGGCGGAGCTGCCCGAAGAAGTCGGGCCTGTGGAAATCCGGCTGGGGCGTCCCCACGGGGCTCCAGCTCAAAAAATGGGGATGGGCGGTCTTGTCACCGCACTTGTAGAAGTTGGCCTTCAGGACCGGGGGAAGGTTCGCGGGGTCTGCGCCGACAAGCCGGAAGGGAATCACGACCCCGATGCGCCATGCCTGCACCCCCTCGAGATCCTTCGCCGCAAGTTCCTCAGGTTGACGGATGTCATTCTGAGCGAAGCGAAGAATCTGACCCATCTCATCCTGAGGCCGTGTTTCCCGGCCTTCGCGGGCGGGGCCGGAGGCGGCAAGGACCTTCCCGAGGGGATTGATCTCGAAATTGTAGTAGGCGCTGCCGTCGGGATTCTCGATGAACACTTCCACGCAGCTGTCTTCCCACTGACGGAGGTTGTCGGCCTGGTTGCGGGCCCTGAGGTCCATGCCGCTGACGCGGAAATCCACCACCAGGGCATCTGCCGTGCGGGCCACCCTTCCGCTGCACAGCGGAGCATAGGGGAAGGCCGACGGCCAGTTGACGCAGTCTACGTCAAAACGGGCGCCGTACAGCTCGATGGCAGTGTCCATGTCGCTGACGCCGGCGGGTAGCAGGGGGACGTTGAGGGTCTTGGGGGTCATAGGGATTGCATGTCGTTGAGTTTCCGGTAATAGCCGCCCAGGGCGAGGAGCTGTTCGTGCGTGCCCTTTTCCACGATGCGGCCTTCGTGCATGACGACAATCAGGTCCGCGTTCTTGATGGTGGACAGGCGGTGGGCGATGGCGATGGTGGTGCGGCTGGACATCAGGCGGTCCAGGGCGTCCTGCACCAGGCGTTCGGATTCGGTGTCCAGGGAGGCGGTAGCTTCGTCCAGGATGAGGATGGGCGGGTTCTTGAGGATGGCCCGGGCGATGGAAAGCCGCTGGCGCTGACCGCCGGAAAGTTTGCTTCCCCGGTCGCCGATATTGGTCTGGTAGCCCTCCTCCTTTTGAATGATGAACTCATGCGCGTTGGCAATCTTGGCGGCGGCGATGACCTCTTCCTCGGTGGCACCTTCCACGCCGAAGGCAATGTTGTTGAAGATGGTGTCGTTGAACAGGATGGGGTCCTGGTTCACGTTGCCCATCAGGGCCCTCAGGTCCCGGACGGTGACCTCGCGGATATCTTTCCCGTCCAGGGTGATGCGGCCTTCCGTCACGTCCCAGAAGCGGGGGATCAGGTCCACGAGGGTGGATTTTCCGGCGCCGGATTCTCCCACGATGGCAATCATTTTCCCGCGGGGGATTTCAAGGTCTATATGGCTGAGAATCCGGCGGTTGCCGTCGTAGGAGAAAGAGACGTCCTCCAGGCGGATGCTGTGCTCGAAAGCGGTGAGCGGGAGGGGGTGGGCCGGATCCTGGATGGGATTGTCGGCCTCCAGGATTTTGTTGATGCGTTCCATGGAGGCCATGCCTTTGCGGATGCTGTACGAGGTGCGGGAGAGTTCCTTGATGGGCTCGATGACCGAGTATAGGATGACCATGAAGGAGATGAACTGCGAGGCGTCCATGAACTTGCCGCCGAAAAAGCTTTCGCCTCTCAGGATCATGGCGCCGCCTACGCACAGGACCACCATGATCATGATAGTGCCCAGGAATTCGCTCACGGGGTGGGCGAGGGTCTGCCGGGTGCTCACGCGGGCCACTTTGGACCGCATGCGGTCGGTGATGGCTTCGAAGCGGGAGCGCATCTTTCCTTCGGCATTGAAGGCCTTCACAATCCTGAGGCCTCCCAGGGTCTCTTCCACCTGGCTCATGGTGTCGCTCCACAGGCTCTGGGCCTCCAGCGAATTGCGCTTGAGCTGCTTGCCGATCAGGCCCATCACCCACACGAAGGTGGGGGCGAAGACAATGGTGAAGAGCATCATCTCCGGGCTCATCCAGGTGAGGAACCCGAAGTACAGCACGATGAGGATGGGATCCTTGATGAGCATGGCGATGGAAGCGGTGATGGAATTCTCCACTTCCTGGACGTCGCCGCTGATGCGGGCGATGATGTCTCCCTTCCGTTCCTCGGAGAAATAGCCGATGGGGAGCAGGAGGATCTTGTTGTAGATCCGGCAGCGGATGTCCTTCACGATGCCCGTGGAGATGGGAATCATGACGGCGTTGGAGCCGAAGTAGCAGGCGGTCTTGAGGGCGGTGAACGCCACCATGACGAGGGCGAGGATCAGCAGGGCGTTCATGGCGCCGTACTGCGCGGCCATGGAAGAGACGTAATAGTAGAAATTGTTTACCAGGGTTTCCTTGAACCCTTCTCCCGTGCCCCAGGGAATGAACTGGTACACCTTGTCGTCCACCTTGAACAGCGTGTTCAGGATGGGGACGAGCAGGATGAATGAGAAAATATTGAAGACGGCCGACAGGATATTCAGCACCACGGCCGCCGACAGGTATTTCTTATAGGGAGAGGCGTACTGCCTCATCATTTTCCAGAAATCTTTCATCCGATTTTGTTTAACTCACAAATATAGCAAAATCGGCAGAAAAATCACAGTACTTTGTCCAGCCAGTAGAAAATGAGGCGGATGCGCCGGCAGAGAATGTCGTAGTCCAGGGAGTCGGCGTCGTCGTAAGGCTTGTTGTTGTTGAGGGTGATGCCGGAGGTGAACATCACCGAGGGGATGCCGTGCTCCAGGAAAACGCGCTGGTCGCTGATGCGGCGGAAAAACAGGTTCGTGAAATCCTTGCTGCCGTAATAGTCATAACCCAGCTGCAGGCCGATACCCTGCTCCCGATTGACCTTCTCGAGGGTGCTGCGGCGGGAAGAGCCTTCTTCGGAGAGCATCATCAGGTAGTCGGGGCGGCCGGTTGAAAGGGGAGAGAGGGTGGCGCCCAGCTGGTCCAGATTCACTATCAGGGCGATCTGGTCTTTCTGGACGGGACTGCCGCTGACCGGGTCCAGGAGCTTGCCGCCGCTCAGAAGGCGCCAGAGGTCGGCCGCTCCGCAGAGGTCTTTTTCCTTGCCGTCCAGGGCGACGAGGATCAGGCCGGTGCCGTAGCTTTTTTTGCAGTCGGCCATATGGCGGAACATGCGGCCCAGTTCCAGGAGGGCGGCGACGCCGGAGGCATTGCTGTCGGCCCCGGGATAGAATGTGCCGCCGAGGGTCCCCAGGTTGTCATAATGGGCCATGACAATGACATAGCGGGCGGGAGTGCCGCTGCCGGGGATGAGCCCCAGTACATTCCGGCCGAAGAGCTCGGAGCTGATCCGGAAGCCGTGCATCCAGCTGCCGCCGAGCGGCTCCAGGGACAGGTCCCGGAAACGGTTCTCCAGCCAGAGGGCGCTCCGGCGGGCGCCGTCGCTGCCGGTGGCCCGGCCGCCGAGGGAGGGTGCGGTGAGGTAATCCACCGTGGCGCGGACATTCTCTTTGTGAAGGACCGTCTCGGCATTCTTGGGACTGATGGTGTAGCGGACGCGCTGCCCGTTTGCAGGCAGGCAGAATGCGATAAGCAATATCCCAAAAATTTTTGCTAACTTTGTCATTTGGCGCGAAATTAGATATTTCACGGCTGAAATGAAAATTTTTTTGATGAAAAATCGCCTGGTCCTTCTGTTTGCACTCCTGCTGCTCCCTTGGGCGGCCCATGCGCAGTATGACAAAGACGTCTTCTCCTTCCGGGGCCGCACCGCCCTGCAGGACGGACGCCTGGGCGACGCCGTCGCCAATTTCAACATCCTGGCCCAGCTGGATTCTACCGATTACTGGACCTTTTTCTACCGGGGTATCGCCAAGTACAATCTGGGCGACATCCGCGGCGCCAAGGCCGACTTTTCCACCGCCGTCCGCCTGAACCCCGTCTTCACATCCGGCTACCATTACCGCGCCATCACCGAAAGCCGCACCGGCGACTATGACGGCGCCCTCCGGGACCTCAAGCGCGCCATCCAGCTGCGTCCCGGGTCCTCCGGGCTGTATTTCACCCGGGGCGTCACCTACTTCCTGAGCCGCCAGTTCGAGCGCGCCGTCTCCGATTTTGACAAATACATCCGCCAGGAACCCAAGGACCCCTCTTCCTACCTGAACCGCGGCGCCTCCTACCTGTTCCTCGGCGACACCACCAAAGCCCTTGAGGACTACAACCATGCCATCCGCCTGGACCGTTTCGAGCCGGAAGGCTACATCCGCCGCGGAACCCTGAAAGCCACCCGGAAGCAGTACGGGGAGGCCCTTGCGGACCTGGACAAGGCCATCGAACTGGACTCCACCGTCACCCTGGCGTATTTCCAGCGTGCCCTGGTGCGCTCCGAAGCCGGCGACCTGAACCGCGCCATGGAGGACCTCAACACCGTTCTCAAATACGAGCCCGGCAACGCCCTCACCCTGTACAACCGGAGCCTTCTGAGCGCGCAGGTCGGGGACTATGAAGGCGCGCTGTCGGACATGGACCGGGTCATCGCCATCAATCCCGGCAACGTGCTGGCCTATTTCAACCGTGCCGGCTTCTTCATCGAAATGCAGCGCTGGGACGACGCCCTGGCCGACTACAACAAAGCCATCGAACTGTATCCCGACTTTGCCAAGGCCTACATGAACCGCGCCTTCGTGGAACTGCAGCTGGGCATGAGCCGTGCCTCCCGGGAAGACTACCGCACCGCCCGCGCCAAAGTGGCCGAATACGAGAAAGCCACCGCCGGCGGCGCCAACTTCTCCGACACTACCCGCAAATACAGCACCCTGCTGGCCCTCGATGCCGATTTCGCCCGCAGCGGCGGCTTCGAGGACGAGATGCTCCGCCACCGCGACGTGGACATCAACCTGAAGCCTCTCTACCGCTTCGCCCTCGTTATGGAGCGGGAAAGCGGAAACAAAGCCCTCGAGCACCGCTACGAAAACCGCCTGCTGGATAACTTCCTGGCCCTCTCGCCCCTGCCCGTCACCGTCACGGACAGCCCCGCCGCGCAGGATCTGTCGGCCGACATCCTGACGGAACCCGTGCAGGATCCGTTCCTGAAAGGCCTGCAGGATATGGGCAAGAAGCAGTATACGTCGGCCCTTCAGCACTTCTCCGACGCCGTTCAGGCAGAGCCTTCCACCGCATACGACGCGTACCACAAGGCCTTCTACCTGATGAACCGCGGCGCCCTGCGGGCCGAGATGATTGAGTTCATCGCCTCCTTCGAGTCCAATGTCCAGACCCTGACGATGGACGACAAGGGCAACACACGCGCCCGTGTCCGCGAGCAGGTGACCCGGGAATACGATTACTCCGAAGCCCTCTCCGACATGGAGCAGGCCGCCGCCATCCTGCCGTCGTTCCCGTTCATCCAGTTCAACCTGGGCAACCTGTACTGCCTCAGTTCCCAGTTCGTGCTGGCCATCGACAGCTATGATAAGGCCATTCGCCTGTACCCCTGGATGGGGAACGCCTACTTCAACCGCGGACTGGTGCTCATTTATCTCAAAGACAAGGAAAAAGGCTGTATCGACCTGTCCCGCGCCGGTGAACTGGGCGTGGAAGGAGCCTACGACGTCATTTCCCGCTATTGTGAGGAGGAGAACCGGCCGTGATGCAATTCGTCAGTTTTTCTAGCGGCAGCTGCGGAAACTGCTATCTCCTTCTGGGACCTCATTCCGGCATCCTGATCGACGCCGGAGTCAGCATCCGCCGCGTAAAAAAGGAACTGGAAGCCCTGCATCTGGGGTATGACAGGCTGTCGGCCATCCTCGTAACCCACGACCACGGAGACCATATCCGCTCCCTGGGCTCGTTCTGCAAGCGGCTCACCCTGCCCGTCTGGACTACGCCCACCCTGCACGACGCCCTGCTGAGGCACCCGTTCACGCGGGAATGGATCGGCCCCTGCAGGCAGGATTTGAGCGCCCATGTCTGGAATCCCGTGACGGAAGACTTTGACGTCCAGTACTTTGTGGTTCCGCATGACGCTACGCAGTGTGTGGGCTATGCCATCCGCTGCGGCGAAGAGCTGTTTGTCCTGATGACGGACATGGGCCACACTACGCCGGAGGCCTTGCACTGGGCCTCGATTGCGAGTACGGTCGTGGTGGAATCCAATTACGACGAAGACATGCTCCTGGGCGGCGACTATCCCCAGGAATTGAAAAACCGCATCAGCCACGGGATCGGCCATCTGTCCAACAGGGCCTGCGCCCAGGCGATCGGCCAGTTCCTGCATCCGGGGCTGAGGAACATTTTCCTGTGCCACCTGAGCGGGAATAACAATACCCCGGAACTTGCCTACGCAAGTGCCAGGGCTGCATTGGAGGAGGCCGGTGCGGCGCCCGGAACCATTGCCCTCAGGGTGCTCCACCGCGGCGTGGCTTCTCCGCTTCTGAACCTTTAATCCAGCTGTTTGCCGCGGGCTTTGAGGGCGCTTTTCAGCGCGGATGAGGCCCTGACTTTCCGGATGGTGCCCTGCGCCACCTGGAAGCTCATCATGATCTCTTTGAGGTTTTCGGGGGAGTAGCTGGGATAGAGTTTGGCCACCTCGGTGGCGAACAGGTCCAGCTGGTCGCCGACGCTCAGGGGGTAGTTCTCGTCGCCGAAATAGGTTTCGCTCCAGCGGAAGAGGTCCAGCTTTTCGCGGATGCGGGCTTCTTCCTGGGCGGGTCCTTTGCCTTCTTCGGGCGCGGTCCAGGGAAGGGTGGCGCGCCAGACGTTGCGGACAGGCGCATCCTTTGCCACGGAAAGGACCGTAGGGATGGGGTCCAGGGACCCGTCTTTTCTGAGGACGGCGCGGGCGCGGAGCTTGTCGGTGCGGAAGATGAAGCCGGACAGCGGTGCACTGACCCCTTCTACCACCGTGAGCTTGAACACTTTGGCGGCCGATGCCTTCCGGGGGAAGGTTTTCCCGCCTTCCAGGTTCACGTGATAGACGTCGAATTCCGGATGCCGGCGGGCGGTGCGGAGGATTTTCTTCACAAAGTCCTTGCCCGGGGCGGCGCCTTTTTCCAGAACGCAGACGAGGGGCTCCCGGACGCTTTCCAGCGTACCCTGGACTACGGGGAACTTGCCTTCGTAATCCTGGGCGGCGGTGCTGTCGGCGGGAACATATACTTTGAACTCCTTGCTTGCCTGGAAAACCAGGGCGCCGAGGAGGCGGTCGTCGGGTTGGGGGATAAGTAGTGCAATCATAGATGCAAATATAAGAAAAAAATGCGTACCTTCGCATACTATGACGCCACAGGAGGTCCTGAAGACATATTGGGGATATGACAGTTTCCGTCCCCGGCAGGAGGAGATTATCCGGGAAGCCCTGGAAGGCCGGGACGTCCTGGCCATCCTCCCTACGGGCGGCGGCAAGTCGGTCTGTTTCCAGGTCCCGGCCCTGATGAAAGAGGGCCTCGCCCTCGTCGTGACCCCCCTGATCGCCCTCATGAAAGACCAGGTGCAGAACCTCCAGCGCCGCGGCATCCGAGCCATGGCCGTCCACACCGGCATGAACCGCCGGGAAGTGGACCTGGCCCTGAACAACGCCGCTTACGGAGACTACAAGTTCCTGTACCTGAGCCCGGAACGCCTTCAGACCCAGCTTTTCCAGTCGTACCTGTCGGTGCTGAATATCTCCTACATCGTGGTGGACGAGGCCCACTGTATCTCCCAGTGGGGCTATGACTTCCGGCCCAATTACCTCCAGATCGGGGAAATCCGCAAGCGCGTCAGCGCCCCGGTCATCGCCCTCACCGCCACGGCCACTCCGCTGGTAGCGTCCGACATCATGGACCGCCTGGGCTTCAAGGAACCCAATCTCATGAAGGCCGGTTTCGAGCGGCCCAACCTCAGTTACATCGTGCGGAAGGTCCAGGACAAAACGGGTCAGATCCGCAGCATCTGCGAAGGGGTTCCCGGCAGCGGCATCGTGTATGTGAGAAGCCGCGCCAGGGCGGAGGAAATGGCTGCTGCGCTCCGTGCTGCGGGGGTATCGGCCTCTTTCTATCATGCGGGGCTCGGCGCCCTTGCCCGGGCCGACAGACAGGCCGCCTGGAAGGACGGGAATACCCGCGTGATGGTGTGTACCAACGCCTTCGGGATGGGAATCGACAAGCCGGACGTCCGCTTTGTCGTGCATGCCGACGTGCCGGATTCTCCGGAAGCCTACTTCCAGGAGGCCGGGCGTGCGGGCCGTGACGGCCTTCCTTCCTACGCCGTCCTCCTGTGGAACGGCACGGACAAGCAGCGCCTCCGCCAGATCGAGGAAGTCTCTTTCCCTTCGCTCGAGTACATTGCCGATATCTATCAGAAGGTGCACATCTTCTTCGGGATTCCGTACGAAGCCGGCATCGGCCGTATGCTGAAATTCGACCTGGACGCCTTCTGCAAGCAGTTCCGCCTCCTCAAGGCGCCGGCTTACTATGCCGTCAAATACATCGAGCGGGAAGGGCACTGGACCCTTGCCGAGGACATGGACATCCAGACCCGTGTCCGCATAGACGTGGAGCGCAACGCCCTCTATTCCACCGACCTGCCGGACCCGCTGATGCCCCAGGTCCTGGAAACCCTCATGCGCCTGTACACCGGCATCTTCTCCATGGTCACCCCTATCGACGAGGAGGCCGTCGCCGCCCGCTGCTCCGTCAGCGTCCCGGCGCTCCGCCAGCTCCTGTACGGCCTCAGCGTCAACCACGTCATCCGCTACATCCCCGCCGACCATGCCACCGTCCTGTACATCAGCCACGGCCGCCTCGAGCCCGGCAACGTCCAGCTGAGCCCCCAGCGCTACCGGATGCTCCGGAGCACTTACCGCGAACGGGTGCAGACCATGCTGGACTACGTGGGGGAAACGGACGAATGCCGGGCGCAGTTCCTGCTGCGCTACTTCGGCCAGGAGGACAGCGCCCCCTGCGGGAAATGCGACCTCTGCCGCGACGCGCAACCCCGCCCCCGCGACCTGGAAACCCGCCTGAAAACGTGGATCGACGCGCGGGAAGGCCGGTATACCCTCGCAGCGCTGCGGTCGGCTTTCGGCACGGCCGACAGCACCTATCTGGACGTGCTGCGGGAACTCATTGACCGCGGCGACGTTCCGCCTTATTCCGAATAAACGCATGGCTTCCGGCAAAGATATCCTCCTTTCCACCATCCGCAACGGCGGCACCCTCTCGACGGGAGAGCAGCTGAAACTGTGCCTCATGCTCAGTTATCCGGCTATCCTGGCCCAGCTGTCCTCCGTGATGATGCAGTACATCGACGCTTCCATGGTAGGGCACCTCGGGGCGGCGGCCGGGGCTTCCATCGGCCTTGTGAGTACCTGCCTGTGGCTTTTGGGCGGGTTCTGCATGGCGGCGACGAGCGGCTTTTCCGTGCAGGTGGCGCATGCGATCGGCGCCAACGACTTCTCGCTTGCCCGGAGTATCCTCCGGCAGGGGCTGGTCTGCACCCTGGGATTCAGCGGGGTGGTCGGCCTTGTCGGGGCGGCCGTTTCCCATGCCCTCCCGTACTGGCTGGGCGGAGGGGCGGACATCGCTCCGGACGCTTCGCAGTATTTCCTGATCATGTCGCTGTTCATGCCGGCCATGATCCTGGACTGGACGTGCGCGGCCATGCTGCAGGCCAGCGGCAACATGAAAGTTCCCAGCATCCTGAGTATCGGCATGTGCGTGCTGGACGTGGCTTTCAATTACCTGTTCATCTACGTGATGGATATGGGCGTGATGGGCGCTGCGCTGGGGAGCGGACTGGCAGAGGTGATTACCGGCATCGCCATGTTCAGCTTCCTCGCGTTCCGTTCCCCTGAACTGCGCCTCACCCAGGAGAAAGGAAGCTTCCGTCCCACGCGGCAGGTGGTGGGGAAGGCCCTCGGCATCAGCGGCCCCATGGCCCTGCAGAATATCCTCATGCGCGGGGCGCACATTGCTTCCACCGTTATCGTGGCGCCGCTGGGCACCATCTCCATCGCCGCCAACTCTTTTGCCATCACGGCCGAAAGTTTCTGTTACATGCCGGGCTATGGCATCGCGGACGCCGCCACCACGCTGGTGGGCCAGTCGGTGGGAGCGGGCCGGAAACCCCTCGCCACCCGCTTCGCCTGGATTACCACCCTGCTGGGCATGGGGATTATGGGCTTTCTGGCCATTCTGATGTATGCCTTCGCGCCCCAGATGATGGGCATGCTGTCTCCGGACGGGGACGTGATTGCGGCGGGCGCGCGCTGTCTCCGGATAGAAGCGTTTGCCGAGGTGGGCTACGCCGCCTCCATCGTGGTATACGGCGCATGTGTGGGCGCCGGTGACACCCGGTGGCCCAGTATCATGAACTTCGGTTCGATGTGGGTGGTTCGGATCCTGCCGGCCATTTTCCTTACCCGTGTCTATGGACTCACGGGGTTCTGGATCTGCATGGCGGTGGAACTCACTTTCCGCGGAATCATCTTCCTGATCCGTCTCCGGAGCGGTTCCTGGCTCAGGCGGGCTTAACGGATTCCCAGCAGTTTGTGTGTCTGAAGGGACAGCCGCCAGCTGTCCGGGGCGGCCTGTATGGTGGCAAGGGTCTTTTTCAGCAGCGCGGCGTTGCGGACAGGGTCGCCTGTGTCGCAGGGCTGCAGGAAATGCCAGGCGGCCGGGAAGGCGGCCCACCGGGCGATGGTCTCCGGCGGAAGGGAGCCGTCAAAGACGAGTTTTACCTCGTGGGCTTCCGGGAGCACGACGGTGCCGTCCCCTTTCAGGGCGGGGACGTCGGCCTTGGGGCTCAGGGTAATCCAGTCCAGGCCTTCCGGGAGGGGACGGGTACCGTTGGTTTCGATATGGAGCCGGTAGCCGGCTTCGTGGAGGGCTTGGATCAGGTTTCCGTCGGCCTGGAGGGAGGGCTCTCCGCCGGTCAGGCAGATGCGGCGGCACCCTTTCCCCGCCTCCCGGACAGCCTTCAGAAGCTGTTCCCCGGTCATTTCCCGGAAGGCGGAGTGGTCGGTGTCGCAGAAGGGACAGTGAAGGTTGCAGCCGGAAAAGCGCACGAATACCATGGGCGTTCCCGTCCAGAAACCTTCTCCCTGCAGGCTCAGGAATATTTCGTTGATCCGGTACATCGCTTACCGCTCGTAGGCGGCCATGTTCATTTCGGATTCCCAGACTTCCACGCGGTAGGCGTTCTCCACGTGGTCGCAGATCCAGCGGGCGATGTTCTCCGCCGTGGGATTGAAGGGCAGCACCTCGTTGAGGTTCTTGTGGTCCAGGGCGCCGGAGATGTCCCGCTTGATGTGCGTGAAATCCGTGACCATCCCGTCGGCATTGAGGGTTTCGCTCTTGCAGTAGACCTTTACGATCCAGTTGTGGCCGTGCAGGTCCTCGCACTTGCTCTCGTAGGAGAGATTCAGGGCATGGGCCGACGAGATCTCAAGCCTTTTTGTAACGTAGTACATGCTTTAGCGCACTTCGATGAGTTCAACCACGAATTTGAGGGCGCTGCACGGCGGAATGCCGCGGGTGCCGGTTTCCCCGTATGCGAGGTGATAGGGGAGGTAGAGTTCGTACTTGGCGCCTTCCGACATCAGCTGCAGGCCTTCCGTCCAGCCCTTGATGACCTGGTTCAGGCCGAACTCGATGGGTTCTCCTCTCTTGTAGGAGCTGTCGAATACCTGGCCGTCGGGAAAAGTGCCTTCGTAGTGGCAGTAGACCTTGTCCGTGGCCTTGGGCTTGCGGCCGGTGCCTTCTTTGATTACTTTATACATGAGACCGCTGCCGGTGGCTTTCACGGCAGGATCCTTGGCCATCTTGGCCAGGAATTTCTCTCCTTCTTCCTTGGCGGCGGCGCCGGCTGCGGCGGCCCGTTCGGAAGTCTCTTCTTCCAGTTCTTTGTAGAAAGCTTCCAGGGCTTCGCCGGCTTCCTCCAGGGAGATGGCGGGCTGGGCTCCCGTCAGCATGGCCTTGAGGCCGGCGAGGAAGTCGTCGATGTTGGCAACGTGGATGCCCTGCTGGTAAAAGCTGGAGGCCACGCTCATGCCGAAAGCATAAGATTTCTTGTCCATATTCTCTATTCTTGTAATGATTTTGCTGCGGATTCACCGGCGAGGTAACCGGTGGCGAAGGCCATCTGGAGGTTGTAGCCGCCGGTGTCACAGTCCATGTCCAGGACTTCGCCGGCCCAGTAGAGGCCTTTCACTTTCTTGGATTCCAGGGTCTTGGCGACCACCTCTGCGGTGGAGATGCCGCCCGCGGTGACGACACTGCGCTCGAAGCCCACGAAACCGGCGATGTCCAGTTTCCAGTCCTTGAGGGCGGCGGCGAGGGTGTCCACGCTTACCTTGGAATTGGTCTTGAGGAAGGCGAGGGTGATGTTCCACGGAATCAGCTTGCCGAGCATGATGCGGAAAAGGCGCTGGAAACTCTGGCCTTTGGAGCGTTCGTCGGCAAGGACTTCCTCCCATTTCTGATGGACGTCTGCGTCCAGTTTTTCCAGCTCGACGGCGGGCTTGAGGTCGATGGAGACGGCCACCTTCTGCCCGTCGATGAGGGCTTTGACGGCCCGGCGGCTCACCATGAAGCCCAGCGGGCCTTCCAGACCGCCGTCGGTGAACTCGATGTCGCCGAACTCCTGCTGCACGCATTCGCCGTTCACGAGGAGGGACAGCTGCACGTTGTCCAGGTTGTTGGCGTTGAAAAGGCCGCCCAGCTCGCTGAGCGGGGTGATCCGCTCGATGTGCTTTTCAAATTTGGGGTACCAGGCGGGAAGGGGAGCGATCTTTCTTTCTTTCTTCTTGCCGTACACCGTGCGTCCGCGGAAGGCTTCCTTGATCTCTCCTGCCAGGGCCGACGATTCCTTGTATCCCGCCGGCACCAGGGCGGTGAGGGACGGGAAGCACTCGTCCACGCCGTGACCCAGTTCTTCGGCCCAGAGGTAGCCGTCACCGGTGGAGCCGGTGCCTGGATAGGACAGGCCGCCGGTGGCGATGATGAGCTTGCGGCAGTTGTACTCTACGGGTTCGATGGTAATCTCCTCGCGGGTGGGGGCGGGCTTGCCGGGGCGGAGTTTCCGGGGATCGTCCACCGGGATGCGCACTTTCTTGCGGGTGGTCTGGACACAGTCCAGGGAGAAGCCGCGGGCGGTGACGTCGATGGTCTTCACCTCGCAGTCGGTCACTACTTTCACTCCGCTCAGGGTGCAGGCCCTCAGGAGCGTGTCCACCACGTCTCCCGCCATGTGGGAAGCCGGGAAGGCCCTGTCTCCGCGTTCCACCACCGACGGCATGCCGTTTTCTTTCAGCAGGCCGATGACCCCTTCCGGCGTCAGGTTGTGCCAGGCGGGGCTGGCGAAATTGGAGTCGGTGCGGATGTGGGAAGAGAAGTCGGTCCAGTCCTTGACATTGGTGAAGTTGCAGCGGCCTTTGCCGGTAATCATGATTTTACGGCCGGCCTTGGGCATTTTCTCCAGAACGGTGACGGTACCGCCTTGTTCAGAGGCACTGAGTACTTTCGCAGCGCCGACGGCGGCCACAAGTCCGGCGGCTCCTCCGCCAATTACAATAATATCAGAACGCATAGAGTCAAAAAATATTTGCAAAAATACGGTTTTCGGGCAAGGTCTGCAAATAAAGTTTGGTTGGAAATGGAAAAAAGTTGTATATTTGCAGTCCCGGTTCATCAATAACCGGTCAAGCCACTTTAGCTCAGTCGGTAGAGCAGCGCATTCGTAACGCGCAGGTCGTCAGTTCGAGCCTGATGAGTGGCTCAAAATAGAAGCCCGCCCCACGCGGGCTTTCTATTTATGAGCCACATACCCTTCAATGGATAGTATTATTCAAGGTATTGAGATTTTTGCAATGGTGACCGGCGTCCTGTACGTGGTGCTGGAAATCCTGCAGAAAAAGGCCATGTGGGTGGTCGGGATCCTGACCGGTGCCGCCTGCGCCTTCAGTTTCGGCGTCCAGCATGTCTGGGCGTCGATGGGACTGAATCTCTATTATGTGGCTGTCTCGGTCATCGGATTCATCCGGTGGAAAAAGGCCGAAGAGGCCGTCGGGGAAGGCGACATCCATCTGACCCCGCTGCCGCGGAACGTGGCGCTCTGGAGCGCCGCGGCCTTCGTGGCGGGCGGACTTGCGGTCATCTGGATCCTCCGTATGGTGGGGGACGCCGCTCCTTTCCTTGACGGCGCGGCCACCATGCTCAGCGTCATCGGCACCTGGTGGCTTGCCCAGTCTTACCTTCAGCAGTGGGTCCTCTGGATCGTGGCCGACATTCTCTCCACCCTCCTGTGCATCTCAACCGGACAGTATTGGATGGCCGTTCTTTATGCCGTTTATGTTTTTTCGGCGGTTTATGGGTATTTTCATTGGAAAAAAGCCGGAAAACTCGTAAATTAGAGGGTATGAAAACACTCATCGCAGACTGTGGCGCCACCAAAGCGGACTGGCTCCTCTCCGGAGGACGGCTTCTCCGCACGGAGGGCTTCAACCTGGCCCAGACCCCGCTTCCGAAACTGCGCGCCATCCTGGACAGCGTAGCGAAGGAGGTCGGCCCTGATGTCGGTGAGGTGCATTTCTATGCGGCCGCCCTGGTGGACACCCCGCCCGTCAACCTCTCCGACTGGTTTCCCCATGCCTCCATCCACTGGTACTCGGACCTGATCGCCGCCGCCCATGCGGCGCTCGGACACAGGGAAGGCATCGCGGCCATTGTCGGCACGGGAGCCAATACCTGTCAGTGGGACGGGGAAAAAGTGGTGAAGAAGGTGCCCTGCGGCGGCTTTATCCTCGGGGACGAAGGCTCCGCCGCCGTGCTGGGACGCCTGTTCCTCACGGATTTCCTGAAAGGCTTTGTCCCGGAGGAGATCGCCCGGGCTTTCCGGGCGCGGTTCGCCTCGGATTATTCCACGCTGGTCAGCCATGTGTACAGCCAGCCGGGTCCGGCCCGCTATCTGGGTGCATACGCCCCTTTCCTCCTGGAAAACTATGCCCACCCGTACGTCAAAGCGCTGGTGGACGGCAATTTCCGCCAGCTGTTCGAGCGGACCATCGGCCAGTATGACGCGCTTCCGGTGGGGGTCGTGGGCGGATTCGGCTATGCCTGCCGGAATATCCTGCAGACCCTGGGCGCGGAGTACGGCATCACTTTCTCCGCCTTCCTTCCTTCCCCCATAAATGGATTGAAATCGTATTATGGCATATAAAGAGAATTATCCGTCGGCCCTTCTCACCGAGGCGGTGGAGGCCATTAGCTCGCTTCCCGGCGTGGGGCGGCGGAGTGCGCTGCGGCTGGCCCTGCACCTGCTGAAGCAGCCCTCGGAGCATGTGCACCATTTCACCGGCGCCATCAACGACCTCTGCGACAATGTCCGCTACTGCCGCATCTGCCGCATGATTTCCGACGACGAGGTCTGCTCCCTCTGCGCGGACCACACGCGCGACCATCGGCAGATCTGCGTGGTGGAAAGCGTCCGGGACGTCATGAGCATCGAGGCTACCGGGCAGTACCACGGCGTATACCATGTGCTGGGCGGCATCATCTCGCCCATCGCCGGCGTCGGCCCTTCGGACCTGAATATCCAGGAGCTGAAGGAGCGCGTGCAGGCCCTTCCTTCCCCCGAAACGGCCGAGGTTATCCTCGCCCTCAGTGGCGACGTGGAAGGGGAGACCACCGCTTTTTACATCTATCGGCAGATCGAAGGAAGCGGCATCCGGGTCAGTTCGCTTGCCCGCGGACTCGGCTTCGGAGACGACCTGGAGTATGCCGACGCCCTCACGCTCGGCCGCTCCATCGCGAACAGACAGCTATTTAAACCCTAATAACCTATCTAAAACTAAGACTGATGAATAGTGAAGCCATGCGCTGCTTGCTGTGCAAGAAGCCCAAATGCGCCCTCCAGGGTTGCCCCGTGCATACGCCCGTCCCTGAGGCGATGGCCCTCTACCGAGAAGGCCGTCTGGATGAGGCAGGAGAACTGCTTTTCCGGAACAATCCCCTCAGCGCCGTCACGTCCCTGGTCTGCGACTGGAAGCAGTTCTGCTACGGCCATTGCGTGCTGAATGTGAAACAGGTGCCCGTCCGCTGGTACGAGATCGAGCAGGAAATCTCGGGCGCCTATCTTTTCCGTCATAAACTTTCCCGCCGCTCCTCCGAGCTGGCCGGGAAGAAATACGCCCTGGTGGGAGCCGGGCCCGTGGGCCTGGTATCGGCCGTCTGGCTCTATGAGGCCGGGGCCGACGTCACCCTCCTGGACGCCAATCCCCGGATGGGCGGCGTGCTGCGCTACGGCATCCCCGCCTTCCGCCTGGACAAGAAATACTGCGACGCCTTCGAGACGATGTTCGCGGAGGCCGGCATCACCTTCCGCGGCGGTGTGAAGGTAGGGGAGGACGTGACGCTGGCGGAACTGTCCGCCGGGTACGACGCCGTCCTTGTCGGTGCAGGTGCGGAAAAACCCGCCACCCTGCACATCCCCGGAGAGGAGCATTCCCTGCAGGCGCTGCCTTTCCTGAAGGATCCGTCGGCCTTCGACCTGGGGAAGAAAGTCATCGTGATCGGCGGCGGCAATGTGGCCATGGATGCCTGCCGTACGGCCGTCCGCCAGGGTGCGGAAACCTGGGTCTACTACCGTAAGACCTTCGAAAACATGCCCGCCAATCCGCTGGAAGTGGAGGAAGCCAAGGCCGACGGCGTCCGTTTCCGCGTGTTCCAGGCCCCCGTCGAGGTGAAAGAAGGCGGCGTCGTGTTCCGCGACTGTGAGAACGTGGAGCCGGAGGACGGCGGCCGCGTGGTTACCCGCATTATCGACGGTACGGACCATTTCGTCGAATGCGACACCCTCCTGACGGCCATCAGCGAAAAGCCGGATTTCGGCTTGTTCGCGGGGACTTCCGCAGTCATGAACGAATCCGGCTGGCCCTCTACCGACGAAACCGGCAAAGTGGAAGGTCTCCCGAACGTCTGGATGGCCGGAGACTGCATCCTGGGCCCGAAGACGGTGGTGGAAGCCGTTGCATCGGCCCGCCAAGTCTTCCAAGCCTGGACAGCAAACGCCTGATACTGAGCAACTTCCTGAAATCGCCTACGGCAAAAAGTCACAGGCGATTTCAGGAAAACATTGATTGATAGATAGTTAAGTGCCACGATGATTTTAGTATATTCCGGAGGACTGGACAGCACGACGCTGCTGTACGAGTACAAAGACCGCATTTCGCTTGCGGTCAGTTTCGACTATGGCTCCAAGCACAATGCGCGGGAAATCGAATTCGCGAAGGAAAACTGCAGGCGCCTGGGCATCAGGCACCTGGTTATTCCGCTGGGCTTTATCGGCCAGTATTTCAGGAGCGACCTTCTGCAGAGCGGCGGCGAGATTCCCGAGGGCAGTTATGCCGACGGGAACATGCACAGCACCGTAGTGCCTTTCCGCAATGGAATCATGCTCGCGGTGGCGGCCGGCCTTGCGGAGAGCTACGATGAGGATGCCGTCCTTCTGGCGAATCACAGCGGCGACCATGCCATCTATCCCGACTGCCGGCCCGAATTCATCGACGCCATTGCCGAGGCGGTCCGTACGGGGACGTACAATGGGGTCAAGGTGCTTTCTCCGTACTGTCACCTCACCAAGCGGGAGATTGCCCTGAGGGGGAAGGCCCTCGGCATTGATTACAGCCTCACGTATTCCTGCTACAAGGGCGGGGAGAAGCACTGCGGCAAGTGCGGCACCTGCATCGAGCGGAAAGAGGCCCTGGAAGGATTCGATCCCACGGAATACGAAGCGTAATGGAAACAAGTCACTCCTGGCAGATTCTCAGCGGCAGCGCCCTCAAGGTGCTGGCCATGGTGTCCATGCTCGTGGATCATCTGGCCATGTTCGTCTGGTCCAGGCTTCCGGCTTTCCAGGAGGTGCTCTTTACTGTCCGTTCCCATGACATCACGCCTTATATGCTGTGCCGGATGTTCGGCCGGCTGGCGTTTCCCATTTTCGCTTTCCTGATCGTGGAAGGGTTCCTGCATACGCGGGACCGCCGGCGTTACGGAATCAGTCTGCTGGTGTTTGCCTTCCTGTCGGAGATTCCCTGGAATCTGGTGTGGGGCGGGTCGCTGTTTTTCCCGAAGCAGAATGTGATGTTCACCCTGCTGCTGGGGTATCTGGGCCTGTGCGCCCTGGAGCGTTTCAAGGATGACGCCCGGTATCTGTGGGGTAGTCTCATCGGCCTTTTTGTCATTGCGTTTTTCCTGCGGGCCGACTATGGCTTCACCGGTTACGCCTTCATCCTGATGCTGTATGCGCTCCGCCGCTGGCCGCCGGTGCAGGCGGTCGTGGGATGCGCGATGCTGCCCATGCGCTGGGTGGCCGGACTGGCCTTCATTCCCATCAACCTGTATAACGGAAAACGCGGATTTATCCAGGGTCCGGTGGGAAAATACCTGTTTTACGCCTTTTATCCCGTGCATCTTTTCCTTATTTGGCTTCTGCCGCTTGTTTTTTAAGAATTTTTCCGTACTTTTGCACGCTGACTTTTCCGTAATGTCGGCTGGTTTATTACGTACAATCCCATCCGGTGCGACTGGCCCGGAGCTAAAACAGATTTAGAGATATGCTGAGTATCTTCTACAAAGAAAACGGAAAAATTCTCCTCTCCCAGTCGGAGAAAGATTTCCTTAGTATTTCCCTTGCGGACACCATCTGGATCGACCTGGTGCAGCCCACCGGCGCGGAAAAGCGTGCGGTGGAAGCTTTCATGGGCACCGAAATCCAGAGTCGCGCCCAGGCCGAGGAAATCGAATCGTCATCCCGCTACTTCGAGTCGGACGACGCCATCTTCGCCAACACCAACTTCCTTACCCCGGGTCCCGACGAGTATATGATGCAGGCCGTCTCGTTCACCATCGTGGACGAAACCCTCGCCACCCTCCGCGAAGTGCCCCTGCGCTCGTTCACTGAGCTCCAGCGCCGTATCCAGGTGAATCCGCGGCAGTACCCTTCCGGCTTCACCGTCTTCGCCAGCATCCTGGACCAACGTGTCGACCTGGATGCCGACATGATCGAGCTCCTTTCCAAGGAAATCTCCCAGTACGCCAGGCGCATCAACGAAGAAGAGGACATCGACCAGGAACTTCTCCTGGACATCTCCCAGATGCAGGAAAACACCATGGTCGTTCGGGAAAACGTCGTGGATAAGCAGCGCCTCATCTCCAACCTGATGCGTTCCACCAAGGTGCCGCGTTCGCTGGAGAATCGGCTCAATGTCCTCCTGCAGGATATCAGTTCCCTGTTGAGTCACACCAATTTCTGCTTTGAGCGTCTGGAATATCTGCAGGACACCGTTCTGGGTCTGATCAACCTGGAACAGAACAAAATCATGAAGATCCTGGCCGTGGTCTCTGTCTTCCTGATGCCGCCCACCCTTATCGCCGGCTTCTACGGCATGAACGTCCGGCTCCCCATGATCGACGCCGACAACCCCAACGCCGCCGTCTGGAACTGGATCATCATCCTGGGCCTCATGGTCCTCAGCTGCCTCATTGTCTGGTACCTTTTCCGCCGGAAAAAACTCCTGTAGCCCGTTTTATGACAACCCCTTGATAGGGATTGTTATGCCCTTTTTGCGCTGACACTTAAGCGTCTGATAATCAGCAAGATGCTGAAATCGCCTCCGGCATTTTGTCTGAGGCGATTTCAGGAAACGGCTCAGTATCAGTGACTTGGGTGCCACGGGAGCAAGGCGATATGTCCGGGGGCCTGCGCCAAGCAAGCCAAAACCTGCTCCAAGCAAGCCAAGACCTGCGCCACGGCAGGATGTGAGGTGCGTAAAGGGGGCAAGTTTTGTAAAATCAAATAATTATTTGTATATTTGCGCGCTTTTTTTCCGCGTGAGGGGGAACCCGGTGCCGGAAAAAGGCTCAAGAAATAATGTTTAACTACTAGTTTTTTCAACCAAAACAATTATGTCTGAAGAAATTAAGAATGTGGCAGAAGAGCTCCAGAACGACGCTCCTGTCCAGAAAGAAACCAAGAAGGCCGTGCTCAACGCCTCTGTGGCTCCCGAGGATTTCGACTGGGATGCCTTTGAGAACGAAGGCGTAGAGAAGGGTTCCAAGGAAGAAACCCTGGCCAAGTACGAGCAGACCCTTTCCAAGGTCACCGAAAACGAGGTGGTGGAAGGTGTCGTTACCGCTATCAACAAGCGTGAGGTGGTCGTGAACATCGGCGCCAAGAGCGAAGGTGTCATCTCCGCCCCCGAATTCCGTTACAATCCGGACCTGAAGGTCGGTGACAAGGTGGAAGTTCTCGTGGAAAACGCCGAGGACCGCAAAGGCCAGCTGGTGATCTCCCACAAGAAGGCCCGTCAGCTCAAATCTTGGGATATGGTTAACGCCGCTTATGAGAGCGGTGAAGTGGTGAAGGGTTATGTCAAGACCCGCACCAAGGGTGGTATGATCGTGGATGTGTTCGGCATCGAGGCCTTCCTCCCCGGCTCCCAGATCGACATCAAACCCATCCGTGACTACGACGTATTCGTGGACACCACCATGGACTTCAAGATCGTGAAGATCAATCAGGAATTCCGCAACGTGGTGGTTTCCCACAAAGCCCTCCTCGAGGCCGAGCAGGAACTCAAGCGTGCCGAACTCATCTCCAAGCTGGAGAAGGGCCAGGTGCTGGAAGGTGTCGTCAAGAACATCACCAACTACGGCGTGTTCGTAGACCTGGGCGGTGTGGACGGTCTGATCCACATCACCGACCTCAGCTGGGGCCGCATCTCCCATCCCGAAGAGGTGGTTACCCTGGATGAAAAGATCAATGTCGTGGTTCTCGACTTCAACGAGCAGCAGAAGCGCATCGCCCTGGGTCTGAAGCAGCTTACCCCGCACCCGTGGGAGGCTCTTTCCCCTGACCTCAAGGTCGGTGACACCGTCAAGGGTAAAGTCGTCGCCGTGGCCGATTACGGCGCCTTCGTCGAGGTTGAACCCGGCGTGGAAGGCCTGGTACACGTGAGCGAAATGAGCTGGAGCCCCCGTCTGCACAGCGCTCAGGAATTCCTGAAGATGGGCGACGAGGTCGAGGCCGTTATCCTGACCCTGGACCGCGAGGCCCGCAAGATGTCCCTCGGCATCAAGCAGCTCACCGCCAATCCTTGGGAGAGCATCCGCGAGAAGTATCCCGTGGGTTCCAAGCACAAAGCCACTGTCCGCAACATCACCAACTTCGGTGTGTTCGCAGAGCTTGAGGACGGCGTTGAAGGCCTGATCCACATCAGCGACCTGAGCTGGAACAAGATCAAGCATCCCGCCGAGATGGTTCAGAGCGGCGACGTGATCGACGTCCAGATCCTGGACTTCGACGAGAACAGCCACAAGCTGTCCCTCGGCCACAAGCAGCTGACTCCCAACCCTTGGGACGAGCTGGAAAGCAAGTATCCTGTGGGCACTGTCGTGGACGCCACTGTCTCCGCTATCGGTGACAAGAACGCCACCCTCACCTTCGCCGACGGTACCGAAGCCACCGCTTTCAACCGCGAGCTCGTGAAGGAAGACGGCAAGCAGGCCCTCGTCGGTGAGACCCTGCCCGTGAAGGTTGTGGATCTGCGCCGCAGCACCCGCACCATCCGCGTCTCCCACGTCCGCACCTATCAGGAAGCCAAAGTGGCCCGCGAGACCGCCGAGGCCGAAGGCACCAAGAAAGCCATCAAGAAGGTCCAGACCTCTGTGGAGAAGACCACCCTTGGTGACATCTCCGCTCTTGCCGCTCTGAAGGAGCAGCTGGAGAAGGGTGAGTAAGAACCCCAATACCTTTAAGGTCACCTTGCTGGGCACGGCTTCTGCCATGCCCGTAAGGGGCCGGAATCAAAGCGCCCAGGCAGTTTCCCTGCACGGGCGCTTATTCGTCGTCGACTGCGGAGAAGGAACCCAGTACCGCATGGTGGAGTACGGTGTCCCCATGATGAAACTGGATTCCCTCTTCCTGTCGCACATTCACGGCGACCATGTTTTCGGATTCTTCGGCCTGCTGTCCACGCTCGGGATGAAAGGCCGGCAGACGCCCCTGAGCATCTTTGCGCCGCCCGCCTTCGGCCCGCTGCTGAAATTCTTCCTCAGCTACTATGGCGACGGAATCGGCTTCGAGATCCGTTTCACGCCCCTGAAGATGAAAGAGCCGGAAATCATCCTCGAGTCCAAGAGCATCTGCGTGAAGGCCTTCCCGCTGAATCATGGCATCGAGACCTTCGGCTTCCTGTTCCAGGAGAAGGAGCCGCCTTTCAATGTCCGGAAGGAGGCCATTGAGCAGTATGGGCTGACGCTTACGGAGATCGGCACCCTCAAGCGCGGAGAGGATGTCCTGCGGGCCGACGGTTCCGTCATCCCTGCAGCGGAAGCCGCCTACAAACCTTTTGTCCCGCGCAGTTATGCCTATGTCTCCGACACGGCCCCCTTCCCGGAGGAGGCTGCTTGGCTGAAGGGCACCACGGTCCTCTATCATGAGACCACCTATCTGGATGAACTCGCCGCGCAGGGCGCCCAGCGTCATCATTCCACCACCGTCCAGGCCGCCTCGCTCGCGAAAGAGGCCGGCGTGGGGAAACTCCTGATCGGCCATTATTCCTCCCGGAGTGCCGACATCAAAGCCTACGAGAAGGAGTGCAGGCGCATTTTCCCGGAAAGTTTTTCAACATCTGACGGAGAGGTTTACGATATTTGAAAATTTCTTCTTAACTTAGCAAGGTTATGAGAAATTTTCTGATCGTCCTCTTGAGCGTTCTGGGCCTCACGGCGTGGGGTCAGACGCCACAGCAAAAATACATCGACCGGTATTCCGCCCTCGCCGTGGAGGAAATGCTCCGCAGCGGCGTTCCGGCCAGCATTACCCTGGCCCAGGGCATCCTGGAGTCGGGTTCCGGCCTTTCCCGACTGGCTACGGAGGGCAACAATCACTTCGGCATCAAGTGCCATAAAGGCTGGACCGGCCGTTCCATGCGGGAAGACGACGACGCCCGCAACGAATGCTTCCGCGTCTATGATTCGGCCGCAGAAAGTTTCCGCGACCACTCCGATTTCCTCCGTTACCGCGACCGTTACAAATTCCTCTTCGACCTGGACCGCACCGACTACAAAGGCTGGGCTTACGGTCTCAAGCAGGCCGGTTACGCTACGGATCCCAAGTACCCCTCCAAACTCATCAAATATATCGAAGAGTACAACCTCTACCGCTTTGACCGCATCACCCAGGAGGAAGAGGCCATTGTGCCGGAGGCCCCGCACAAAATCGAGGAGCCCGTGGCCGTCCCTGCCGTCCGCAACGGCGTGGACGCCCCTGTGGCGGAAGAATTCCACTTTGCCCTGAGCCGGCAGCTGTACTCCCTGAACGGCGTTCCCTTCGTGTACGCCATGGAAGGGGAGAGCTATGCCTCCATCGCCAAGTACTACCACCTGTTCAAATGGGAAATCCTCCGTTACAACGACCTGAAAACCGAACCGGCCCTCCTCCCCGGCACCATCGTATACCTTGCGGCCAAGAAGAATCAGGCCCCTGCCGGCCTGGACCTGTACATCGTGGAAGAAGACGGCGAGGACTTCCACGCCATCTGCCAGCGCTATGCCGTCCGGGAGAAAGCCATCATGAAGCTGAACGGCTTCGCCGCCCCCGTGGAACTGGTGGAAGGAGACGAGATTAAACTTCGTTAAGCCCATGAAAACCAAAAAGACCGTTGTCTGGGTGCTGATTGCTGTCGCCCTTGCCGTCGCCTTTGCCGGCGGCATCAAGCTCTACCATGCCTGGTACGACCGCAAAGCCTCCAATTTTACCGGGACCATGGACCTGTACGTGTACCCTTGGATGGATCCTGAAACCGTGAAGGATTCCCTCCTCGCGTCCGGCCATGTGCGGAAAGCGGGCAGCCTGGAGCGGGTTTTCAAGGACGTGAAAACCCTTAAAGTGGGCCATTATCTCATCGATTCTACCTGCTCCAGCATGTATGTGGGACGGATGCTCCACAAAGGCTGGCAGACGCCCGTGAACCTGACCCTCTCCGGCGCCATCCGCACTCCCGGCGTCCTGGCCCGCAAAGTCGGCGCCCAGATGCTCGCGGATTCGGCGGACGTGGCCGCTTTCGTCTTTTCGGCCGATTCTCTCCGCCCTTACGGCATCGATACGCCCCAACTGTTCACCATGGTGATCCCGGATACCTACCAGATGCTCTGGACGGCCCCGGTCCGCGAGATTTTCGACCGCTTCGTCAAGGAGCGCAACGCCTGGTGGACGGAGGAGCGGATCGCCGCCGCCCGGAAGCAGGGGCTTACGCCCGCGGAAGTGTCTGTCCTGGCATCCATCGTGGACGGGGAAACCCGTTATGTCCCGGAGCAGCCCACCATCGCGTCGGTATACCTGAACCGCCTGCGCACCGGCATGAAACTTCAGGCCGATCCCACCATCGCCTTCTGCTTCAATTATGAACCCCGCCGCATCCTCCGGAGCCATCTGGAGGTGGACTCGCCGTACAACACCTACAAATATGCCGGCCTTCCTCCTGGCCCCATCTCCTGCCCGCCGAAAAGCTGCCTGGAGGCAGTCCTGAACCCGGATTCGCACAACTACATCTTCTTCTGCGCCGACCCTTCCTTCAACGGGTCGCACCGCTTCGCCTCCTCCTACTCCGAGCACCTGGAAAATGCCCGCGCCTTCCAGCGCGCGCTCACTGAACGAATGCGTGCCGCCAAATGATCTCCTTCCCGCAATACAGTTCCGAAGGGCAGGCCCTCATCAGCAAGGCGTACGACGTCGCCGCCCGGATGCTGAAGGACAAGACCCGGGATGACGGATCCCCGTTCATGGGGCATCCGGAGGGCGTCGCGCGCATTGTGGCGGACGAGATCGGCCTTTCCGCCGACTGTGTCGCCGCCGTTTTCCTGCACGAGGCCTGCCGCATGGGCGCTTATGAACTGAAGCCCGCCGAATGGGGCGACGCCATCTGCACCCTGGTGGACGGCCTGAACAAGATTTCCACCATCAAGCCCAAGGACACCCGCCTGGAGGCCGAGAATTACAAGAAACTCATCATCCAGTACTCCCGCGACCCGCGCGTCACCGTCCTCAAACTGGCCGATCGCCTGGAAGTCATGCGCAGCCTCCGGATGTTCCCCAAGGCCGACAGGGAGCGCAAAGTGCTGGAAACCCTCCTGCTGTACATCCCCCTGGCGCACCAGCTGGGCCTGTACAACATGAAGCGGGAGATGGAGGACACCTACCTGAGCTATGCGGAGCCTGAACAGTACCGCCTTATCACCAACAAGCTCAAGGCGGGGGAGCGGGACCGCGAGAAACTGATGGCCGAATTCATCGGCCCGCTGAAAGAGAAGCTGGACCATGCCGGCATCCGCTACAAACTGAAGATCCGCACCAAGGCGGCCTACTCCATCTGGCAGAAGATGCTCAAGCAAAAAGTTCCCTTCGAGGGAGTGTACGACATCTTTGCCATCCGCTTTATCATCGACTGCGACGGCGCGGACCATAAGCTGGAAAAGGACCTGTGCTGGAGGGTCTACTCCTTCGTGACCGAAGAGTACGAGCCTGACACCCGCCGGCTCCGCGACTGGGTCACCAACCCCAAGGCCAACGGTTACGAAAGCCTCCATATCACCGTCAAAAACCGCGACGGCGCCTACGTGGAGGTCCAGATCCGTACCAAGCGGATGGACGATGTGGCCGAAAACGGCTTCGCCTCCCACTGGTCGTACAAAGGCGTCAAGAGCGAGGAGACCATGACCCGCTGGCTCACTTCCGTGCGCTACGCCCTGGAGCATCCGGACGAGGATACCGAAGACCTGCCCCAGCCGCCCTCCAAGGAGATTTTCGTGTTCACCCCGACCGGTGAGCTGCGGATCCTTCCCGCCGGCGCCACGGTGCTGGACTTCGCGTTCGGCATCCATACCAACATCGGCTCACACTGCGTGGGCGCCAAGGTGAACGGGAAGGCGGTTTCCATCCGGGAGAAGCTCGCTACCGGCGACGTGGTGGAAATCCTCACCTCCAAGAACCAGCGGCCCAACCCCGACTGGCTGGGCTGGGTGGTCTCGTCCAAGGCCCGTTCCAAGGTGAAGCAGGCCATGGCCGCACAGGAGCAGTCCCGGGCCACCGACGGCCGGGAACTCCTGGAGCGGCGTCTGCGCAACTGGAAGCTGGAACTGCCGGATTCGATGCTGACGGAGCTCCGTAACAAACTGGGATTCAGTTCGCTGACAGCCTTCTACGCCGCCATCGGCGACGAAAAGCTGGACGTCAACACCATCAAAGAATACATCCTCGGCGAAGCGGAGCGCCATCAGGCGGCCGTCGAGGCGGCGGAAGCGGCGCAGGCGGCATCCCGGTCGGCCCGTCCCCGCGAATCCAAGGATGACATCCTGGTCCTGAACGCCCGCGGCGTGAAAGGCATCGACTACAAGATGTCCAAATGCTGCAATCCGGTCTTCGGCGACGACGTCTTCGGCTTTGTCACCCGCACCGACGGCATCAAAATCCACCGCATCACCTGCCCCAAC
>DGXN01000020.1:2194-69016 GCA_002396335.1 Bacteroidales bacterium UBA4231 | reverse complement strand
GGCCTTCCTCCAGACCAAGAACAATATCAACATCAGCGGAGGTTCGGACAAAGTGCGTTATTTCGTATCCATGGGCTATATGTACCAGAACGGTCTGCTGAAACAGATTCCGGGCATGGGTTATGACAACAACTATTCCTACAACAGATATAACTACCGTGCCAACCTGGACTTCAAGCTCACCGAAACAACGGACATGAAGTTCAATATAAGCGGAGTTATCGGCGACACCCGGGAACCTCTCTCCACCGCAGACAACATTTGGATGCGCTCCATGCTATGGGCTCACCCTACCGGCAGCCCCGGCATCGTAAACGGAATGGCCATTACAAATGAAAAGGACGCAGAGACTCTGCCTAAGAGCCTTACGGCATGGAATGGTTGGGAGTATTATTACTGGGCCGGTTATCAAAACAAGTACAAAACCACCCTGGGTATGGATGTTACCCTTACCCAACGTCTGGACTTCATTACCCAGGGCCTGAGTGCTTCCATCAAAGGAAGCTATGACACGGAGATGTCGCTTAACAAAAAGCGTACGGGCAGCGGTGGTTACAAACAGACCCTGCACTTCGCCGGTTTCGTCAATACCCCCGGACTGAGCATATCCGACCCGGCTTTTGACAAGACCATCATCCCCCAGATTTCCGGCAGTGAACCCACGCTCAGCTATAGCGAAAGCACGTCCGACGACAAGTCCTGGTATCTGGAAGCCCGCATCGACTACAGCCGCAAGTTCGGCGGCAAACATGCCGTGAGCGGTCTGTTGCTTTACAATCAGTCCCGCGACTATTATCCTTACCAGGATTCTTCAAGGGATGCGCTTAAAAAGCTCTCCTATCTGCCCCGCGGCTATGTAGGATTCGTGGGAAGACTTACTTACGGCTATGCCGACAAATACCTCGTGGACGTTTCGGCCGGTTATAACGGTTCTGAAAACTTCGCCCCCGGAAAAACCCGTTACGGTCTTTTCCCGTCGGCGTCCATCGGCTGGGTAGTTTCCGAGGAAAAATTCATGAAGCATGTCGGCTGGATAGACTTCCTTAAACTGCGTGCATCTGTCGGTAAAGTTGGTAACGACAAGGGCAATGACAGCCGATTTATGTATATGGAAGGTGTCTGGACCGATGCCGGTTCGTATTATTTCGGCGCAGGCAAGACCGATGGCGTTCCCCGTTTCGCATTGGGAACTCCCGGCAACCCCGGCGTTACTTGGGAAACGGCCTTGAAATACAATGTGGGTTTGGATTTTGACATGTTCAATTACCGCCTGCATTTCTCGGGTGATATTTTCTCCGAGCATCGCACAGGTATTCTGATCACTCCCAAAACGCTGCCCGGCATCATCGCCCTTTCTCCGCCCGACATGAATCTGGGTATAGTTGACAACAAAGGTTTCGAGGTTGCTCTTGGCTGGAAAGACCATATCGGCGCATTCACCTACGACCTTGACGCCAATGTGACCTTTGCCCGCAACAAGATCATCAACATGGACGAGGTTACCCCCGGCGAGCCCTATATGGCCGAAACTGGCGGTTCTACCGACCGTTATCTTCTCTATCAGTTTGAGCGGCTTTATCAGAGAAGCGACTTTTACACAGACGCTGACGGAGTTGAGCGCCTCAATCCCGACCTCCCGCAGCCAAGCGTGACCGTTCATCCCGGTGATGCCATGTACAAGGATGTGAACGGAGACGGCCGCATCAACGGAAACGACCGTGTCAGAGGCGGTTATCCAAACCGCCCCGAATGGGTGTTCGGCTCAAACTGGAAGTTCGGCTACAAAGGTTTCAACCTGGCCCTCAACTGGGTGGCGGCCACCAATGTGAGCCGTAAGCTGAACGCCGACTACCGCAACCCCTTCACCAATACCGGTCACCGCGGACTGTTGACCGTTTTTGCCGAGAACTGCTGGATTCCAAACGACAACCCCTGGGCTCCCGGCCGCGAAGACGGCACCCTTCCGCGCTTTACGATGACAAACTGGAACTGGAACGGCGGAGACGATTACCTGTCCACTCTTTGGGTGCAGGATGCCTCTTATATCCGCCTCAAGAGCGCAAGTTTCGGCTATACTTTCTCGCGCAACAAACTGTTCGACAAACTGGGAATCAGCTCCCTGAATTTGATGTTCACAGGCTACAACATGCTTACGTTCGCATACATGACACTTCAGGATCCTGAGGCTACCTCCAGTAGTTCCAGCGGTAAGTATCCGCTCGTGAAGACTTATAACCTGGCCATCAATATCACATTCTAAGCCCTTTGAGAGATGAAAAGATTTGCAGAAATATTGACCCTTGTCCTGCTGGGAGCGGGGCTGGTCGCATGCGAGAGTCTCAAATTGGGAGACGCCGGCCTTAGCAAGGCACCTGAGAGTTCCGGTGCCACGCTGGACACCCTTTTCGCCACTGTCAAGGATGCCGACAAAGTGCTGGCCCAAGCATACTATTATCTTCCCTACGGCATTCCCTCCGGTTTTGACGACCTTCTGGGAAGAGATATCATAGAATCCCTGACCGACCACTATATTTCAAATATCAACACCGAAGGCGACGGCCCCGTCGGCCTGTACTATAACGGCGCCCTCAACGCTTCTCTGACAAGCGGCACCTCCGGCATGAATTATTGCTTTGGCTCGGAAAAGGACTATACTGCTATCCGTTACGCCTGGCTGTTCCTTGAGAACGCAGACCGTATCCCGGGCGCAGACCCCGGCATACTCGCCTGCAAGAAGGCCGAGGCCAAGATGTGCCTTGCCATCTCGTACGCCAACATGCTCCGCTATGTGGGCGGCGTGCCTATTCTTGACCACTCGGTTAAGCTTGACGAAACGATGGAATATCCCCGGAATACGTTTGCGGAGACGGTCGATTTCATAGTCAGGATGTGTACGGAGGCTGCTCCGGACCTTCCTTGGAGCGTAAGCGGTGCCGATGACGGACGCCTTACCCGTGCGGCCGCCCTTGGCCTCAAGCTTCGCGTGCTGTGCTTCGCCGCATCTCCTACTTTCAATTCCGACAAGCCCTTCCATCCGCAGGCCAATGAGTATGCCTGCTATATGAATTACGATCCCGCCCGTTGGCAGGCAGCCAAAGCGGCAGCCGATGATTTTATGCGTGAACTGCTGTCCAACGGCTATTACGCCATGATTCAGGCCGCCCCGGATGCGACAACGGGACTCATTACCCCGAGGGCTTACCGCCTTGCATACCGCAAAGGTTATTTTGAACGCGGAACCACAGAGACCATCATTTCCATCCGTAAGAGCAACAGTACTTCCTATCACGATGACTGGATCAAACGTACCGGGGACTTCGGAAACGGAGCCACCCTTACATGGGTGAACAAGTTCCCCTGGGCCGACGGAACTCCTTTCCCGGAAGATTTCAACTGGGAAGACAAGAGCTCCTGGCCCGAGCAGCCTTTCTTCAAGCAGGATCCGAACGGTACCTTGAAAGTGAGTTCGACAACATTCTCTGAAACCCGTGACCCGCGCCTGTACGAGAACATCTGCGTTCCGGGAGACATCTGGCGTGACGGTACTGTCGGCCGCTCCTACAGCAACCACCAGTATGCGCAGTCCAACTGCCCCGGCTTCCTGATGATGAAATACATTCTTCAGCAGAGTTCGGACCGCAATACAATGCCGCACTGGTGCATGATGCGCCTTCCCGAAGTGCTCCTCAATGCTGCCGAAGCCTATAACGAGGCCGACGGCGGTCCGTCAGACAAGGCCTATACCTGGGTGAATGCAGTCCGCGCACGAGTGGGCCTGAAACCTTTGGAAGAGGGAATGAGCCAGGAAGAATTCCGCAAGGCTCTCCTCCTCGAGAGGGAACTTGAGTTCGGCTTTGAAGAAGTCCGCTGGTTCGACATGGTTCGCTATGGCCTTACTGAGGCTTTCACAACTCCTCTCAAGGCTCTCCGTGCCATTGGTAACGATACCAAGAACGCCACCTCCTTCACCTTCCAGGAGATTGATGCTTTCCCCGGACGTCAGTGGTACACCAGTTGGGACACCAAGTGGTATCTGGCTCCTATCCTTACCAGTGAAATAAACAAAGGCTACGGAATGACTCAAAATCCGGGTTGGTAACCTAAAAATGTACCCGAAGATGAAAAAGCTTTTTAAATATATTTCTCTTCCGCTTCTCCTCCTGCTAACTGTTCAGGCAGCGGCTCAGGATGAAAAGACGCGGTCCATGCTGGATTCCGTTTCGCTTGGCAATTCCTTCCGGATTCGGGCGAATGTAAACCAGCAGCTGGACGGTGATATTTTCGCCAAGAGCCCGGAGGCGGACGTTTCCAATGCACTCTACGGACAGTTCTCGGGCTTGCTGGTGAAAAACGGTTCCAGTACCTACGACTCCAACCAGTCCAAGCTGAAACTGTCCCTTCGTCTGCACAGCCACAGTCCTCTTATCCTGGTGGACGGTTTCCCCAGGGAAATGGACGATCTTTCAGGCGTGGAGATAGAATCCATCTCCATCCTTAAGGATGCTGCGGCAGCTGCTCTTTACGGTGTAAAAGGTGCCAACGGAGTAGTTTGCATCACTACCAAGCGAGGAAAAGACACCCCGCTCAAGGTGACGGCAAAGTATCAGTACGGCGCTGCCTTTCCTTTCCGGGCTCCTGATTTCTCAGATGCCTATACTTATGGCTTCATGATGAACGAGGCACGTAGCCTGGACGGCCTTTCACCCCGTTACAACGATGCCGAGCTCCTTGCTCTATACAGCGGACAGTATCCTTACGCTTACCCGAATGTTGACTGGTGGAATGAAATTTACAGGGGCCATGGAGACAACCACCATGCCCAGTTCACTTTTACCGGAGGCAACAGGAACTTCCGCTATTTTGCGGCCGTTGACTACCTCAAAGAAGATTTCCTTTACAAGCGTAGCAACACGGACGACCGTTACAATGCCAACCATTTTGACAACCGTCTTGGCTTAAGGGCCAACATCGACGTCAACATCACCCCTACCACCATGATGAAGGTGGGCGTCATGGCCCGTCTTGCAGAGTTCAACAAAGGCGACTACGGCGGACGCCTGGAATCGGTTCTGTACAGTCTCCCCGCCGCAGCCTTCCCGATCAAGCAGGTGGATGGCACTTATGGCGGAACACCCCTTTACGGAGCCTCCAACCCGGTCGCCATGCTTCGCGACAGCGGCCAGAAACTCTATTCCCAGACAAAAGTGCTGGCCGACGTTATGTTGCGTCAGGACCTTGGGGCTGTAACCAAAGGCCTGTGGGCCGATGTGAACGTAGCTTTCGATTACATCGGCCGCCTGTCCGAAGAAGTAGCGAAAGGTTACCGCTATTCAGAGCTTGTAAGCACTACGGCTGCCGCGGGAGACCAGAGCTACATTCTCAGTGAACAGCTTTACTACGGAGTTGACCCCAAGACTCCTTCTTATTCCCACTGGTTCTCCAACCTTCAGATGAAGTTTGAGATCCAGGGCCGACTGAACTGGGCCCGCGAATTCGGCCCCCATCACCTTGAGGCTCACGCAGCTTACAGGCAGCGCTCCTGGATTTTCAGCGGCCAGAACAACTCATCCAGAACTCAGGAAATCCTGGGCAGTGTCAGTTATAACTGGGAAGAGCGCATCTTCGCAGATGCAGTCGTAAACTATTCAGGATCGGCATATCTGCCCAAAGGACAGCGTTTCAACCTGTACCCGGCCCTGAGTGTTGCGGCAGTGGTTCTGCCGGGCGACCCGTATTTGAAACTTTATGCATCGGCAGGCCTTGCCGGCAGCGACGGCGACCTTGAGCATGAACTCTGGCGCCAGCGCTATGTGAGTGGCAACAGCTATTACTTCGGCCAGAACGGTGGATCTTCCTTCAGCGGACGCCAGGAAGGTGCCATGGCAGCTATTACCCTGGCCCCCGAGCTTTCCAAGAAGGTCACCGTGGGCGCAGATGTCCGTTTGTTCGACAAGCGCCTGGCAGTTAATGCCGATGCCTTCATAGAAAACCGCAGCCATATTCTCATCAGTCCTTCCAACATCTCCGGCGTTCTTGGCGTTAGCGTGAACGAGCAGAGTCTGGGCGAACAGTCGTACAAAGGCGTCGATCTCTCCCTGAACTGGAACGACAGGATAGGCGACTTCTCTTATGGGGCCTATGCCAACGGCGCCTGGCTTTTCTCCAAAGTCATCAACGACGGCCAGGCTTACCAGATGTACGATTACCTGTACCGCAAGGGCAACCCCGTGGGACAGCGCTACGGTCTTGAAGTCATTGGCATCTTCCAGAGTCAGCTGGAGATTAACAACTCTCCCCGCCAGACCTTCGGCGAGGTGCGTCCCGGCGACCTAAAATACCAGGACCAGAACTTCGACGGAGTTATCGACAGCCAGGATGTCGTGAAGATGTTCGGCTCCTCAACTCCGCTGTGCACCTTCGGTTTCGGTCTTAATATCGGCTGGAAAGGACTCAAGATGTATGCCGACTTCCAAGGTGTGACAGGTGTCACCATCAACCTCCTTGACAGCCCGTTGTACCAGCCGCTTGTCGGCAACGGCACCATTTCCGATACCTTCCTCAACAGGGAGGTCACCTGGGCTCCCGGCCGCGAACACCTGGCTACCATGCCGAGACTCACAACGCAGGCCAACGCCAACAACTACCGTAATAACTCTCTGTGGTACCGCGACGGTTCCTTTATCAAGCTGCGCAACGTTGGTGTCTCCTATACCATCCCTCAGCGCCTGCTCCGTCTCTGCGACGCTACGGTATTCCTCATGGCGACAAACCTGTTCAGCCTGGACAATATCCACTTTGCCGATCCGGAGCAGCTTGGCGCCTATTATCCTTCTACTCGTACCTTCTGGGGCGGAATCAAGCTCAACTTCGGCTCGTCCGAAGGCTCAAAGGCTTCTTCCAAACGTCCTGCAAGCGTAGCCAAGGTTGATCCTTACGTCCCTGAAAAGGTCATCGAATACGTTGACCGCGAAGTTGTTAAGGAAGTCCCCGTAGAGGTGGTGAAAGAAGTCGTGAAAGAAGTGAAAGTCCCCGCCTCCACATTGGAAGGCACGTACGAGGACGACCTTCTCTTTGTCATCGGAAAGGCTGAGCTCAGACCCGATGAGGCCTTCAAACTCGGCCGCATCGCCCAGATTCTGAAGGACAACCCCGATGCAAAAATCACGGTCACCGGCTATGCCGATACCGCTACCGGTACAGCCGATGTCAACAAGCGCCTGTCGGCCGAACGCGCAGCCGTCGTGGTAGAAAAGCTCAAAGAGGCAGGCATTGCCGCAAGCCGAATCAGCTATTCCGGCACCGGAAGCGACAAGGACAGCTCCATGAGCCCAGACAGCAACCGCGTAGCCGTCTGTATCATCAAATAATAAAGAGCGAAAGGTATGAAAAAGTTATTCTATATTTTATCCGCTGCGCTCCTTCTTGCAGGCTGCAACTTCCTGGAATTCGACGAAACATCCAGCGATTACTCCCGTGAGGATATGTATACGACATACAGCAATATCCAGCGGATGCTGACCAATATTTACGGATATATGCCGTGCAAAAATATCGCCGACGTCTCCAGTGCCATGCGTGAGTGCGGCTCCGATGATGCCGAGTATGCCGATCAGGACGCCTCTGTCCAGCGTTTCATCAACGGAAACTGGAGCCCGCTCCAGACCGTGGACGACAAATGGAGCCTCTATAATGCTGTCCGCAGTGTTGCAGAGTTCCTCGAGTCGATGGAAACCGTGGATATTAGCATGTTCCAGTATGATGCCAATTACAGTCAGTGGCTGGAACACCTGAAGTATTATCCTTACGAAGCCCGTGTTCTCCGTGCCTATTATCTCTTTGAACTGGCCAGGCGCTATGGCGACATCCCGGTCCCTATGACCATGCTCACTGCAGAGCAGGCCAATGAAATAGAGAAAACGCCGTTCGATGAGGTGATTGAATTCATTGAGAGCGAGTGTACCGAATGTGCCGCCAACCTCCCCACTAGCTGGACCGGAATGCTGGGAGAGGAAATCGGCCGTGTCACCAAGGGCTTTGCCCTGGCGGTAAAAGCCAAGGCTCTTCTTTATGCAGCGTCACCTCTTCACAATCCTTCGGGCGACCGGGCAAAGTGGCTGGAAGCAGCCAAGGCGGCAAAAGAGGTGATGGATATGCAGCTGTATCGGCTGGATCCGGCCGAAAAGGCCAACAATTACCTCTCGCCGGAAGTGATCATGTCCATACTGAGAAGCGAAGACGACAGATTTGAACTGACAAACTTCCCGGTCCGTTTCACGGAAGGTTCCCGTTCTTATATGGCAGGAAACTATCCTACGCAAAACCTGGTAGATGCTTTCCAGACCCTGAACGGCTATGACATTACGCTTGACCAGGACGGATGGCATACTGCCGATCCCGAATTCGACATCACCAAGCCATACGAGAACCGTGATCCCCGTTTTGCGCGGGCCATACTGGCAAATGGGATGGCCTTCAAGGGCAGCACCATAGAGACTTTTGAAGGCGGACGCGATTATAGCGCAACCCGCAGCGACCTTGGCACTCCTACCGGGTATTACCTCCGAAAGTATATCCAGGAAGAGACGAGCTTCGTCCCTGAGGCCCGCTCAAGTTTCAAGCATCAATGGATTGTTTCCCGTTATGCTGAAATACTCCTCAGCTATGCCGAAGCCGCCAACGAGTACTTCCAGAGTCCCACCCAGACCGACGGCACCCTCACCATCAGCGCTGCCGATGCCATCAACCAGGTTCGTCTCAACGCCGGCATGCCGGATGTGGAAGCCACTTCCTACAGCGACTTCCGCGAAGCGGTGCGCCGTGAGTGGAGGGTGGAATTCGCCTTCGAAGACCACCGTTTCTGGGATGTGCGCCGCTGGGATATCGGCCAGCAGACACAGGGGCAGATTGACGGGGTAAAGATTACCCGCAGCGGTTCAAGCTTCAATTACAGCCGCTTCACGGTGGAAAGCCGCACCTGGGCCGCCCGCCAGAACCTCTATCCAATTCCTCAGTCCGAAGTTTTCGCCAATCCCAACCTTACCCAAAATACCGGATGGTAGTCTAACCTTTGAATAAAACAAATTGCCATATGAAAACAATCGTAAGAACGTTAGCCCTGCTTGTTGCTTTTGCCGGAGCCGCTGCCTGCCAGCAGTTCCATATCGACACGCAGGTGACTCCTGAAAAGGCTGCGGCCGCCGTCCGGATGGAATGCGATGCGCTGACAACCTATACCGTTCCCTCCACCAATCCCGGAACAATTACCTTCAATGTGAGTTCCAACACCCCTTGGACCATCACCCGGTCCAGCGGTGCCGATTGGTGTACCGTCACCCCCTCGTCGAGCGCAAGCTCTTCGCTGATAAGCGACGTGGTGGTAAGTTTCGAGCCCAATGAAGAGGATTACGACCGCGAGGTCACCCTCACCGTCCGCGGCGAGGGCGTGAAAAAGACCTATGTAGTAACCATCACCCAGGCACGCTTCGGCAGGCTCTTCGTCACCCCTATTGCCCAGGATTACTCCGCGGCAGGCGGTCCGCTGTCATTTACTATCCTCACCAACGAGGACTGGCAAATCACTACCGACGTCAGCTGGCTGCACTTCAACCGCGAAAACGGAGCCCCCGACCCCGAAGGCCGCACCCTCACCATAATCGCCACGGCTGATCCTTCCACGGTCCTGGAGCGCACGGCAACGGTTACCGTGACTGCCGGCGATGAAGAGGAATCCTTCGAGGTTACGCAGAAAGCCAAGTTCGAGGTGAGCGCCTTCGAGGATGTATTCGAATCAAAGGGTGGCTCCCAGGCATTCCAGATTCGCACCGAACTGCCCTGGACAGTAACGGCCGACAAGACCTGGCTCAGCTTCGACAGCGACAGCGGCGAAGGCAATGCCACTGTAACCGCTACCGCCGGAGCCAACGACGGTGCGGTGCGCGGTGGAACCATCACTGTATCGGCAGGGGACACCTCTTACTCATTCGACGTAACGCAGAAGGGACTCAATTTTGAAATTGTGGCTCCCGAATCAACTACCATCCCCGGCGGCTATGCAATATCCTTCATAGAAGTGAATGCCGACATGGACTGGACTCCCGAAACCAGCAACCCTGACTGGACGGTCGAAAAAGTTGACGGCACCCAGTTCAAACTGACCACTCCCTTCAACAAATATTTCGCTCCCCAGACCGGCACCGTGGCCATAGTCGCCGGCGCCAACAGGGCTGAGCTGGAACTCACAAAGGACATAAACTTCACTTTCGAGGGTGCGGAAGTTCAGGAAGACGGTTCCGTTAAGATTTTCGGTGACAGGAAGTCACGCGTCACGCTTAAGGATCCTTTCCGTTATGTATCAATCGTCCTTGAAATAGGCGACAAGAACTTTGACGATGCCGGACAGTTCTGGATGTGCACCCACGATGCAGCCGGAGACTCTGAACTTCAGTGCCAGATTTCCCTGAACGGCAACAAGCGCCTGCGCACCAATGGTGGCCATACTACCTATGGATCGACCACGTTCGATATTACCAAAGACGAGATGAATGCCATTACCGAGTATCGCGTGGACTTCAAGCCCAATGCCGGCGATCCGTCCAAAATTGACCTTGAGTTCTTCTACAACGGAAGCAGCAAGAAAGTGCACACAAGCACCTCTCCGTTTGCCGGCAACTCCGACGCCAACGGTCACTACTTCTTTGGAACGGACAGCGGCTCCTCAGGCTCTGCTACTTGGTATATTGTAAAATCCTGCACACCTACCGTCATTGCTGAGTAATTATGAAAAAGTTGTTTAACATACTCTGTGCGGCCGCAGCCCTGTTACCGGGGCTTGCGGGCTGCCAGCAGTCCAAGCAGGAGCCGCTTGACACGGTGGAACTACGCTACCGGGCCGACGACAGCTACTCGCTGGAGGCAGTGAACGCCAGGGCGTTTACCATCCTGGTGGCCTCCTCCAAGCCTTGGACCATAACAAGCGAGCACCCTACCTGGTGCATAATATCCGACGAAGACGGCCAGCCGGTGGATCCGGAAACCCTTCATGTAGGCAAAGCGGAACCCACCACCGTCCGAGTCCAGTACTACGACAATACTTTCCTGGACGACCGCACCGACCGGATTACCATTCAGAGTAACGGTTGGGTCGGCAAAACCATTACCGTGTCCCAGAAAGGCATAGCCTTCCTGAGCGTTCCCGAGGATGAACTGGCTCTTGACGTAGAGAAGTCCGGCGGTCAGTTCACGATCCACATTCACTCCAATCAGCCTTGGTCCAGCAAAGTCACAGACGGAGACTGGGTCTCCATCGAGGAAGGAGAAAGCGGTGAAGGAGAAGGCGAAGTCGTAATCAACGCAGAAGAGAACGTATCTGAGCTTCGCTATGCTGAAGTCACCGTCTATGACCGGCATGACGAGCCCGTGGCCCTGGTGAAATTCACGCAGGACGGTGTCCAGTTGGTTCCTCTGTCTGAAGAAATCCGCGCCGGTTACGACCAGCTTTCTGCCGAACTGGAGCTCCTTTCCAACTCCAAATGGACTGTTGAGAAAGCCGCCGAAAGCGACGACTGGTTCACCATCGAAACCCCTTCCGGCGAAGGCAACGGTACCATCAGTATCAGCTTTACCGAAAACACCGGTTCTTCTATGCGCAGGGCCGAAATTGTGGTGAAAAACGTAGTGGACAGCGCCGACGAGTTCCAGGTGGAAAAGCCAGTTGTAGTAAAGCAGGCCTACAAGATAGATCCTGTCCGTTATTATGTAAACAATGATGAAATCAGCCTGTGGAAATCAGACTGGGCCAATACTCCGGTTTACACAAAGGATGTCGGGACATTGTTTGCGGCCAGGTGCCGTCTGAGCCGCAGCATGGAGTTCGGCTCCTATACTTTCCACTGGAAAGACCTGCAGGCCGACGCCAACGGCGGCAATCCGCGCGTGAGGCACTGGTTCACCTATAGCGAGAGTGCCGAAATCAAGGCAGACCTGCGTCCCGGTGATGCCAAGGTAAGCTTCGACTTCAATGTGGCCGGCGACGGCAACAAGCCCAGCATCTCCGCCTTCACTGACGTGGACTTCACGCAGCCCATCGACCTCACAGTCAAGTTCGACCCCAGCGGCGCCGAGCACTGCCATGTCACCTTCCTTGTGAACGGCGTCGAGGCCGGCAGTTTCGACAGCAGCGAGAACCTTCTGAGGACCATCCTCTGGGGCAAGAGCTCCACAATCTACTTTGGCGTGGACGAGGGCGGAAGCGCAGTCTGCGAATGGTATGAATACACGGCTCCGATGAATTGGGACGATTAAAATGCATGCGATTATGAAAGCGATATTTAAAATAGCCTTATTGTCAAGCGTTTGCGCCGCCATTTTCGGCTGCACTCCCAAAGCGGATCCAGTTGAGCCCGAGACTCCGCAGGTCCAGCCTGAGTCCCGCACCCTGACATTCGTCCTGCCCGAAACTGATTCGGAAGGCATGAAAACGGCCTGGGAGAGCGGAGACCAGATTGTCGTGCACGGCGAATACTCGGCGAACCAGGTTGTCGTTACCCTGGAATCGGGAGACATTTCCTCCGACGGAAAAAGCGCCACCAAAAAGGTCGACGGCCTTTATCCCTACAAGAGTGATGAATGCTCCAGCACGCTCTATGCGGCTTACCCCGCAGAGGCGGTGGCGAACCTTAAGCACTGCTTCTATTACAGCGCCTTCAAAAACGTCAACGCGCAGCTTCTGGCCGCGTGCAACAGCGGGGACACTTTCCAGTTCCTGAACCTGTGCGGCGTCCTCTCCTTCGTGGTAGAAGGTGACTATGACAGCTATACCTTCATAGGCCGCAAGGACGTTCCTGTCAGCTTCGACACCTATCAGGTGAAGATTACCGATACGGAAAAGAACCTAAAGCAGTTCCTCCAGAACCCTTCAACCTCCATCGAGTCCACCGACCTGGTGGCCGACGGCGTAACTCCCAACACCCTTTTCATCCCCGGAGGCCTGGACCTCACCGGCGGCTTTATCCTTCGTTTCAATAAGGAAGGAAAAGCTGTGAAAGGTATAACTGAGAAGGAAGCCGTAGCCGTGGAAGTGGGCGGCGTTCTGGATTTGGGCGATGTTACCGAACATCTTGTCGAGGCTGCCGACGATATCGACCCGTCCCTTGCCGTCCGTATCGACGCTGCCGAGAGTGCCAACTGCTACATCATCTCGGCCCCCGGCCTGTACAAGTTTACGGCCGTGAAGGGTAATTCCATGGATGCAGTCACCGGCGGCGACCATGCCGAAATTCTTTGGGAAACAGAGTGCGGCATTGAACCGGTTGCCGAGCGTAGCATAGTAAGCGGCGTTACCTACGACGAAGAAACCGGAGCGGTATGCTTCCAGATTCCGGATCCGCTGAAGCCGGGCAATGCCCTTGTGGCCCTGATGGACGATAACGACCAGGTCCTCTGGAGCTGGCATCTGTGGATTCCCGAAACCCAGCCCGAAACCATCATGTACAGCTACATGACCGGTGTTTCCATGATGAGCCGCAACCTGGGTGCTCTGGTTGATACACAAAGCGGCGCAGTGGCCGATTCCCGTTCCTTCGGCCTTCTATACCAGTGGGGCCGCAAAGACCCGTTCCCCGGTGTCGGAGCTGCCGGTTCCACCGAGGCTGCCGCTGTTGCAGGAGTTACCACTTCTGTCCATGAAGGGGCTGTGACCCATGCCGAGACAGCCGCAATGCCTACAAGTATCATAAATGTAGGCAGCATCGACTGGTGTACCGACAGAGACCGTATGGATTGGGGCGACCAGGAGCGCAGCGGCAGCAAAACCATTTATGACCCGTGCCCGCCCGGATACTGTGTAGCCGGCCGTAAACAGGCAACTATCTTCACTGATGCCGGAAACACCCTTGCCGGATGGCTTTACGATGCCGACAACGGCTACTTCCAGGTTGGAAGCCCTGTTTCTACCCTGCCGCTTTGCGGTTACATGAACCCTGACGGCAGCTTCGTCGCCGGCGCATCCATCATCTGGAACACCCACATGGATGCCGACACGGCCAACCTGACTTATTGTCAACTCGTAGAAGGAGGCTCTTCCAAGAAAGGACAGAAAGCCCGCGCCATCGGCGGCAGCGTCCGTTGTGTTACAGAGTAATTGATAAACTAAAAATATAACCTCTTATGAAAAAGATTTTACTAGCTTTTGCTGCCGCCCTCCTGCTTGTGGGCTGCGCCAAAGAGTATGACGACAGCACCCTCAAGGCCCGGATTGATGGTTTGGAAAAGAGGGTGAGCGACCTGGAAGGCTCGATCACGGCCATCCAGACTGCAGTAGGTGGCGGTGTTCTCGTGGCCAAAGTGCAAGAACTGGCCGACCCTGAAACCGGCAAGATCGTAGGTGTCACCATCACCTACACCAACGGTGACATCAAGTACTTCGAAATCACTCCCAAGGCCGACTATGACGGCCCGGTGCTCGGCGTAATCAAAAACGGCGCCGGCGACCTTGTCTGGGCCATAGACGGTGTCGCAATCCAGGTCGACGGCAAGGAAGTCCCTGTTTATCAGACTCCCGAGTTCACAATTGACGAAGACGGCAATCTGCTTGTTTCTATCGACGGCGGCGAGCCCGTTGTCCTCGGCCAGGTGCAGAATGAAGGCGCAACCCTGGTAGACGGTATCTTCACCGACATCAAGATCACCGACGAGGCTGTGGTTCTCACCCTCTCCGACGGTTCAACGGTGAACATTCCCTTCGCGGAGCCCTTCAAGCTCACTCTGGAAGTGGAAGAATTTGCGTATACCGCAGGCGCACCCATCACCGTGCACTATGACGTTACCGCTGTAACGGAGGGCACCGTCGTCAAGGTGGCCGGCTACAATCCCCTCGAATTCGGCGTCAAGATTGATGCCGATGCCAAGACCATCGAAATCACTCCCATAAAGAAGAATGCCGCCGCCCAGATGCTTGTTGTGGCTGACAGCGGAATCGGCCTTGTATCTACCGCCACCCTTCTCATTGAGCCCGAAGGCGTTACAGTAGTGAATTCCCAGGCCGACGAGCTCTTCGGCATGGCCGACTATGTTGCCGCCGGTGCCGGCGACGTGATTGAAGCCATCGTCGTGTCCAATGTCAACTTCCAGGTGCTTCCTCAGAACGAGTGGATTCACCTTCAGTCGGTTAAGGGCCAGACCTACACCATTACCCTGAGCCTGGATCCCAACGACGACACCGAAAGCGGCCGTTTGGGCACTGTGCTCATCGTCAAGGATGGTATTTCTGCCGATGCCGTAAAGGAGTCTGACATCTATCAGACCATCACCATCGCCCAGATGCCTTCACCCGAACCGGAAGAACCGGACGGAATGGCCAACCTGAGCGAAAAGGAAAGCGCCAACAGCTACATCGTCACCGCCCCCGGCGCCTACAAGTTCAAGGCTGTGAAGGGTAACTCCGACGAAAGCGTGGGTGATATTAACTCCGTGGTAGTTCTTTGGGAGACCGTCAATACCGACACGGCTCCGCTTGAAGGCGCCATCATTGCCGATTCCGGCTTCAACGGCGATTACATCAGCTTTACTGCCACCGGCACTTCCGGCAACGCCCTCATCGCAGCCGAAGATGCTGACGGTACCGTTCTCTGGAGCTGGCACATCTGGGTGCCCGCGACGGAGATAGAAAACATCACTGACGCAGCCTTCTACAGCTTGCCTGTCATGGACCGCAACCTGGGCGCTTTGGATAAGGCTACTGCAGCAGCTGCAGGCCGTGAGACCTATGGTATGTACTATCAGTGGGGTCGCTCCACACCGCTGCCTGGTTTTGCTGTGGCTACAGCCGCTGTCACGGTTGAAGACGGCCCTAAATCGACTGCCTTTGCCATTGCCAATCCTACTGCATTCATTAAAGTGAGTGAGTCGGACAGTGCAGGTAACTGGAACGAAGAGGATCTGGCATATCTGTGGGAAACCGAAAGCGGCGATAAGGCAATTTATGATCCTTGCCCTCCGGGATACAAAGTTCCTTCCTACAATAGCGAAACCGGTCTGTGGGTAAACGGCAACGATGGCTGGGTCTACAATTGGGATACAAACAATTTTGCTTATGGCGAAGTTGTATTCCCGATGGCCGGCTGGTATTCCAGCAGCGCCAGTGTGGGATATGAAGGAGCCCGCTCCATCATTCACAGCGCTACGGCCCATTCCAATCCTCGTGCACGTCTGAAGATTATCCGCAAGGATAAGGATGGTTACTATTATGCCAACTACTTCAAACAGGAAGCCGCATCTGTACGCTGCGTAGTGGTAGACGAGAGCGCCATTACCCCGCCTACTCCTCCGGAGCCTGTGGCAAAGGCTATCGACCTCAGCGAGGAAGGCAGCGCCAACAGCTATATCGTCTATGCAGAAGGCGAATACAAGTTCGCTGCAGTGAAGGGTAATTCGGACGAAAGCGTAGGTGCAGTGGAGAGCGTCGAGGTACTTTGGGAGACCGTCAATACTGATACGGCCCCCGAGGTTGCCAGCATCATCAAAGCCTGCGGCATCAGCGAAGGATACATCCTCTTTGACGCAACCGGCACTCCCGGCAACGCCCTCCTCGCCGCCAAGGATGCCGACGGCAATATCCTCTGGAGCTGGCACATCTGGATTCCCGCCACCCCTGTGGCCGATTTGGACGCCACCAGCCTGGCCGGCCTGGCCAAGATGCAGGACCGTAACCTGGGTGCCCTGGTGGTGACGCCAGCCACCGGTGATTCCGACCCGCTGTCAATAGGCCTGTACTACCAGTGGGGCAGAAAAGATCCCTTCCCGGGCAGTGCTTCCATTTCCAGCAACAAGGCTTCGGCAGTTGCGGGCGAGGGAATGACCAAGCACGACGCCCTGGTTTCTGTGGAGTATGCCATCGCTCACCCGACCGAGTATGTGTACGTGCCGAATACCGACAATTCCGACTGGACCGAAACCCATCCGGCCGACCTATGGGACAACGCTGGCAAGAAGACCATTTATGACCCCTGCCCGGCCGGATACCGCGTCCCGGTCAGAGACAGTTCCAAGCCCATGTGGGACACCTCCGGAACGGGCTGGGATACCTCTGCTGACTATCGGTATATCTTCGGCGATCATGTATTCCCCACCGCCGGGTACATTGACTGCTATGGCGGAGACTATTACAAAGTAGGAGCCCGTTCTTTCGTGTGGTCCGCAACCAGCCGGGAAGACACCCGCGCCTACTGCCTGTTCAACAAAGACAAGAACTTTGAGAACAGCAGTTTCCATAAGGCCAAGGCCGGCTCTGTCCGCTGCGTAGCCGAATAGTTTTTTCATCCGGGGCCCGCTGACCCGGACCCCGGGTGCCAAGTAACATTAAAACAGAGTAGAGATGAAAACTTCAAAACTTTTCCTCTTTTTGCTTACATCGGCCATCGGCATCCTGATGCTCACCTGCGCGGGCTGCACGTCAGAGGTGATGGGCATGCTGGCTCCTGCCCCCAATACCAAGCCTACCAGCGGTGAAATCCCCGGGGGCGACCCCTTCAACCCGGGCGACCCCACCCCGCCTACTCCGGGAGGCCCTGACGACCCGATGGACGTCATCGTCAACAATCCCGAACGTCTTGCGCGTATCGGCCAGACGCCCATTATCGAAGTGTATTATACCGAGTACACCAAGGAGTCCGTCTTCCCTTCACTGGAAGAGGTGCGCAACTTCACCCACATCAATGTCGGGCACGTCCGCTTCCAGGACAAAGTGAACGGCGTGGGCCTGGAAATCCCGTCCGGCAGCATTTCGCTCATCCAGCGTTTCGTGGCCTACAAAGCCCAGTATCCGGAGCTGAAGGTGAAACTCCAGATGGGCGGCTGGGGCAAGAATGCCGACGGCTGGTCCCAGATGGCCCGCGACCCCGAGAAGCGCAAAGCCTTCGTGGATGCGTGCGTCGCCCTCTGCCAGGAGTACGGCATTGACGGTTTCGACATCGACTGGGAGTATCCCACATACGCCGCCAAAGACGGCGAATATATCAACGGGGCCGACCCCTCCGACTGGGGCAACTTCGTCACCCTGTTCAAGGAAATGCGGGAGGCGATGCCCGACAAAATCCTCTCCTACGCCGCTTCCGACAGCGGGAAATACACCGACAACGTGGGTGTGCTGCCTTATATCGACTACATTAACGTCATGACCTACGACGAGGGCAACCCGCCGTATCACAATGCGCCGCTGTACCGAAGCGCCATCACGGGCAGCCGCTGCTGCGCCGAGGCCATCGACGACATCTTCCACGGCAAGCAGGGAATCCCTTACCAGATGATGAACTTCGGCTTGGCGTTCTACGGCCATGGAGACGGCTACAAGCTCAAGACCGGCAACCGCTACCCTTCCTCCGTGGACTACAGCAAGCTGGAGGACATCTTCTTCAACGGCACCTGCGACGGCATGGACGTCAAAGGCGTGAACTACCGGATCTGGGACAACGTGGCCAAGGTGCCCTACCTGGGCGACGCCCTCGGAAAAATGTACGCCAGCTATGAGGACGTCGAGTCCATCAACGCCAAGGTGGAATACCTCAAGTCCCGCGGCATGCTGGGCTGCATGATCTGGGAATATCGGCACGACAACGACGAAGGAACCCTCCGTCACGCCGTCAAGCACGCCATGGACGGCAATCCCGACGCCCCGGGCCGATGGGAGCGTCCCGAGGAGAACATCAAGCCCGACACGCCCAAGGACCTGCCCGTCATGGGAAAAGTGACCACCGTGAAACTGCAGAGCGGCACCTCCCAGGTGGAGGAACTCTCCGGCCTGTGCCTGTCCAAAGACGGTGATTTCCTCTGGGGTGTGCACGACAAGGGAACCTTGTACCGGATTAACTTCGACTACAGCTTCCAGCAGGTCTGGTACCACGATGCCGACATGGAAGGCCTCACCATCGACCCCTCGACCGGCGACTTGTACATGGCCATCGAGCCGGCCCGCGTGTATAAGATTGCGGCGCCCGCCTACAACGGAAAGACCAATGCCATCGACACCGTCGAGGAGGCCAAGAACATGGGGAATTCCGGTATCGAAGGCATTGCTTGGTACAAAGGCGACCTGTATCTGGGCGCCCAGACCAGCGCTACCCTGATGCACTATTCCACCACCGGCACCCGGATTGCCGAAGCGAGGAGCCTCCGCAATGTCACTTCCACCATTTCCGAAATCGGCGACCTGTGCTACGATCCGGTGAGCGACTATCTCTGGGTGCTGGATTCCAACTCCAACAAGGACCGGCCGCAGTACCTGCCCTTCACCCTGTACCTGTTCAACGGCGCCGCCACCAAACTCCTGGCCACCTACTACATCGGCGACTTCGCCAACTGGAATCCGGAAGCCGTCTGCGTGGACCGCGCCCACAGCTGCATCTGGATTGCCGACGACTGCGACTCCGGCAACCCTTCCAAACTGCATAAAGTAGAATTTACAAACCTGTAACGTGAATATCAGACACCTGCTTCTGCTTTTGTTGCCGGCGGTGCTGCTGTCCTGCGAGGAGCCGTACACGAATCTGGTGATTCCACCGCCCACTTCGCCGACGGATCCCGTCAAGCCCACGGAGCCGGTAACGCCCACAGAGCCTGAAAAACCCGGGACAAAGTCCTCCGGCCCTGTTGTCGTGGCCTATGTGACCTCCTGGGGCAATACCCTCCCGGATCCGACCTATCTGACCCACATCTGCTATGCTTTCGGGAAGGTGGGGAGTGATTTCGAGACGCTGGAAGTGAGCTCGCCTTCCCGCCTGGCGCGGGTCGTGAACCTCAAAGTGGCCGCACCCGACCTGAAGGTGCTGCTGTCCGTCGGTGGCTGGGGCGCAGGGAATTTCAGCGAGATGGCGGCCGACGAGAAGCATCGGCAGAAATTCTGCCAGAACTGCCTGGCGGCGGTGAACCGCTACGGGCTGGACGGAATTGACCTGGACTGGGAGTATCCGACCAGCGGGTCGGCCGGAATCTCATACGCTGCGGAGGACACAAAGAATTTCACCCTGCTGGTGAAGGACTTGCGGGTGGCCCTCGGGAAGGACAAACTCATTACGATGGCGTCCTCTTCGAGCGCCAAGTATGTCAAGTTTCCCGACTTTATCGACTACATGGACTGGGTGAACCTGATGACCTACGACATGGGCAACCCGCCGCAGCACAATTCGGCCCTGTACGCCTCCGGAATGACACGTCGCAGCTGTGACGAGTCGGTGACCCTGCATTACAGGGCCGGCGTTCCCTACGACAAAATGACCCTCGGGATGGCCTTCTATGGAAGGGACGACAACCGCAGTTTCACGGCCGACGACCCGGGCGACAACTTCGTCTATTACAAAGACATCTCCACTGCCGGATTCAACGAATGCTGGGATGCCACAGCCAAGGTGCCGTATCTGACCGACGCGTCGGGGCAGATGGTCCTGAGCTACGACAATGAGCTGTCCATCGGCCTGAAAGCCGACTATGTCAAGGAGAAAGGGCTGCTGGGTGCCATGTACTGGGCCGCGGACGGCGACGATGCCGACTGGACCCTTTCCCGGGCCGTTTCCTCGCGGCTGCTGGGCACCGGCGCGTCCACCGAGCCCTCTGCGGGAACTCCGAGCTACCTTGTCACCAACGCTTACGTGCAGAAGTATCTGGAAGAAGTGTCTTATCCCAACGTCTCCGTGAGCAATCCCGGCACGACGCGCGTCAAAGGCTATCCCGGCGGCGGTCCCGGCGAGGCCGACATCCCTCCTGTGGTGACCATCTCCTGGGAGCCTGATCCCGCTGCGGGAATGCTGACCCTTCAGCTCTGGGAGGGGAAGTGGAGCCGGAGCTATTCTCTCCCGGCCGGCAGCAAACAGCAGGAAGTGACCAATCTGGTGCCCGGCGTCACCTACCAATACCTGGTGTCGGCTTCCAGCGGCGCCGTGGTGGCCCGCGGCAGCTTCAGCACCACCGGCCTGCTGCATCAGGTCTACTATGCCCCCAACGTCCGCAACGGACGGGATCTGGGCGGCTGGAAGGGCTTGGACGGCAAAACCGTCGCCTACCGGAAAATCTACCGCGGCGGCCGGATCGACGGCCGATACGCCAGCGCCACCGGCCGTGCCGAAATGCTCGCTGACGGCATCCGCGCCGAACTGGACCTGCGCGAAGCCTCCGACGTGCCGTCTTCGTCGCCGCTGGGTTCTTCCGTGGCCTTCTGCGCCCCGGGCTTCGACAGCGGCTATAACGGGATGCTGCGCGACCGCAAACCCGGCGTTAAAGAAGCTTTTACTTTTTTGGTGAAGTGCGTGCGGGAAGGCAAGCCCGTCTTTTTCCACTGCGCCGCCGGGCGCGACCGTACCGGCACCATGGCCATGCTGGTGCTGGGCGTCCTGGGCGTTTCCCTGGGCGACATCGCCAAAGACTATGAACTGACCTATTTCTCTCCGGCCGACTGGAGCATGTACCAGGGAGAATACCAGCACACGCTGGACAACTATACCTTCCCGTCGGCCTATAAGCGGATCTGGGAAGACGGTGCCGCCGGTTCCACCTTCCAGGAGCGCACCGAGAACTATCTCTTGAAAATTGGTGTACCTCAGCAGGACATCGACGACTTGAAGGCCCTGATGCTTGAATAGAACTCCATTTTTAATGATATGAAAAACTTTTATGAACCGCCTCGTACTGAGGCAATTGAAATGGCATACCGCGAACCGGTATGCGCTGCTGTGTCCGGCTCCATTCCGGATTATGATGTGATTGACCCGGGCTCCGGTTTCCTGGATGCACCCATGGCTTATTAGGAGGATGGAAGTTATGAGAAAACAGATTTTGTTTGCCGCAGCCGCACTGGCCCTTGCCGCCGTCGCCTGCCAGAAAAACCCCTCTGAAGCTCCGGTAACCGAACCGGTGATGAGAACCTTTACCTGCACCTTTGAAACGCCCGCCCCTGATTCCAAGGTGGCCATCAGCGATCTTGGAAAGAGCACCTGGGAGGTCGGAGATGAGATTTTGATTCATGGATCCAAAATGGGAACATCTGGATCCGATGTTTATTCCACAATTGTTCGGGTAGGTGATCCTGGGACCGCCTTGAGTGCTGATAATAAAAAAGTTACGTTCAGTATTCCCACGATTTCTTCTCCACATAGTCAGCCGGCAGACTACCATTCCAATCTGTATATTGAGTATCCGGCTTCGGCAGTTTCTGATTATAGTAATGGGAGCACTAGGTATTACTCGAGTTTCAAGAAAACGAATCTTCCGTTGATGGCTGGTTGTAACAACGATACGGTCAACGACGGAAACTCTTTCACGCTCTATAATTGTTGCGGGATTATTTCCTTTACAGTGAGCGGAGATTTTGATTCTTATTCTTTCTCAGGAAATGGAGGTGAAGTTGTTGGGTATACGACATATTTAGTCCGTATCCAGGATGGCAATTCTTCTTTGGATAAGCGGAATTTCAATAATGGCAGTACCGGTCCTCTGACCACGATTACCGAGGATGTTGTATGTGATGGTACTACTGTTAACTATATTTGCCTGCCCAATGGAACTGATTTCTCCGGTGGTTTCACTATTCAGTTCCTGAAGGGAGGGTCCATCAAGAAGATCGTTACCACCAGCAAAGCGGTGAACGTGGCTCGCGGTAAACTCCTGCCCCTCGGCAACGTCACCGGGAACCTGAAAGACTACGTGGCGCCGACGTCCCATCCGAACACCATCGGCGTGGATGTCGCTACGGCTACCAATCTGGGTGATCCCGCAACGGCCAACAGCTACATCGTCGACGGCAGCGTCCCGGCCAATGCCGGCGCCTCCTTCAAGTTCAAGGCCGTGAAGGGCAACAGCGCCACCGTGCTCAGCGGTGTGGCCTCCGTCTCCGTCCTCTGGGAGACCAAAAACACCTCCACAGCCCCGTCGGCCGGCGATATCATCGCTTCCGCTGACTATGACCAGGCTGCCGGTGAAGACCCGTACATCGTCTTCAAGACCCCTGCCACCCTCACCCCCGGCAACGCCCTCATCGCCGCCAAGAATGCCGGTGGCGACATCCTCTGGAGCTGGCACATCTGGATTCCGGCGACTGCGATTACAAGCAGCACCTTCGGCGGAATCGTCGCCAATGCCATGATGGACCGCAACCTGGGTGCCCTGGTTGCCGCCGAAGCCGATGAGGCCGAACCTCCCGTCACTTCCTTCGGCTTGTTCTATGCCTGGGGCCGTAAAGATCCGTTCCCGTCCCCGAAGACCGGCGTGGCCGGCAGCGTCAGCTACGACGCCGCCCTGATGACCGTTGCCGAATCCGTCCAGAACCCGACGGCCTATGTCAAGACCGGCGGTGACAGCGTCAAGGACTGGACCACGGAAATGGACAACGGCCTGTGGGCCAAGACAAAGACCGTCTACGACCCGTGCCCGGCCGGCTACTCCGTGGCTTACCGCGACAAGGCCGAAACCTTCTGGGGCGGTATTTCCGGTGCCACCGGCTACGAATTCAACACTACTTATAAGTGGTTCAAGGCCGGCGACCCTGCCACCGTGTTCCCGGTGCCCGGTTACATCGACCAGGGCTCCCTGGAGAAAGAAGGTGTGCGGGCTTACATCTGGAGTTCCTATGCCTCCAGCGGCGACAAGAACATCGCCTACCAGATGTATGTCGACAGCGGTTCTATCTCCGTTACCGAGCAGCGCAAGTCCCGTGCGGGCAACATCCGCTGTGTAGCCGAATAACCCTGACACCTAACCAACTGACACTCAGTGTTTTCCTGAAATCGCCTCCGGCTTTTTGCCGTAGGCGATTCTTGTATCTTATTGTGATTTAGTTACTTAGGTGTCACGGTTTTTGCGGTGGTTCCACTCTCCGCTGGGCATCGTTGGGTGTATGTACACGCAGAGTGACTTGTATGGCCGTTTTTGTGTACATACGGTGTATGTGCAGGAGTAGTGTATACAGAGTGTAGCGCAGGTGTTTGGTTATTTGGTGCAGGTGTCTGCAGATTTGGCGCAGGTGCGATTTTGGGTGGGGAGCCTGCGCCATTGGAGAGCGTAGAATGGCATTTTGCGGCGCAGGCCCTGGCCATAAAAACGCACCTGCGCCATTCAGGCTGGGGCCTGCGCCAAGAGCGGGGACAACCTGCGCCATTTGGGCTGGGGCCTGCGCCAAGAGCGGAGACAACCTGCGCCATTTTAGGTTGGCACCTGCGCCAAGTGGAACCTCACTCCTTTTTGCACGTGCGGCATTTTTTTGTATTTTTGTGTTCTCTAACACAAATGATATGAAAAGACTGATCATGGTTCTTGCCGGATGGATGGCGCTTTCGGGCGTCCTGGCATTTGCAGAAGACAATCCCGTGGCCAATCCGGCGGCGGTAGTGAAGGCCGGACAGGCCCGTTTCACCGTCCTGACCGACCGGCTCATCCGCATGGAGTGGAGCCCGGAGGGCGTATTTGAGGACAATGCCACACTGGCTATCGTGAACCGCAATCTTCCGGTGCCCCAGTTCACGGTCAAGCACAGCGGCAGCGGCGTCACCATCAAGACCAAGGCCCTTACGCTGGTGTACAAGGGAGGCGAATTCACGCCCGGCAACCTCAGCGCCAGTTTCCGCCTGAACGGGAAAACGGTCACCTGGACCCCTGGGGCCGACGCATCGGCCAATCTGATGGGTACGGCCCGCACGCTGGACGGATGCTCGGGACCGGAGCATATCAATTATACGGACCCGATGGAACCCGGTATCCTGTCGCGCGACGGCTGGGCCATCGTGGACGAGAGCACGCGTCATCTGTTTGTCAAGGACGACTCCGACTGGGGCTCCTGGGTGGCGGAGCGCCCGTCAGAAAATGTAAAGGACCTCTATCTTTTCGCCTACGGACACGACTACAAGGCCGCTTTGGCCGATTATGCCAAAGTTGCCGGCCGCATCCCTCTGCCCCCGAAGTTTGTCTTCGGTTACTGGTGGAGCAAGTACTGGCCTTACACGGACGACGAGTTCCTCGCCCTGGGCTACGAGTTCCGTAAGCGCCAGCTTCCCATCGATGTGATGGTCATCGATATGGAATGGCATGAGGTGTGGGAAGGCGCCGCCCGCCGCGGCTGCCGCGACGATCACGGCGAAGGCATCGGCTGGACCGGCTACACCTGGAACCAGGACCTGATCGCAGACCCGGAAGGCTTCCTGGGCGAGGTGCACAGCCTCCACCTAAAGACGTCCCTGAACCTGCATCCCGCCGTGGGCATCATCCCGCGTGAGAAGGTGTATCCGGCCTTCGTGAAGGACTATCTCTCCCGCACCACGGACTACGACGGCCCCGAAGGGTATGTCTACAAAGGCGGCGAAGAGATTTACGGCGGCCCGGCCAAACCCGGCTACCACGCCTCCGTCCCTTACCGCATGGACCAGCAGGCCTGGGCCGACGCTTACTTCAACTCCATCATCCACCCGCTGGAGAAGCAGGGCGTGGATTTCTGGTGGCTGGACTGGCAGCAGTACAAGGAAAGCCGATACGTGAAAGGCCTGAGCAACACTTTCTGGATCAACCATATCTTCTTCAACGACAAAGTGCGCATGGCCAAGGGCCTGAAGGCCGACGAGTCCCCCCGTCCCATGATTTACCACCGCTGGGGCGGCCTGGGCAGCCATCGCTATCAGCTGGGCTTCTCCGGCGACACCCAGATCAAATGGGAAGTGCTGGGCTACCTGCCGGAATTCACTGCCACGGCCTCCAATGTCCTGTACGGCTACTGGGGCCACGACCTGGGCGGCCACTGGCAGCCCAAGGAAGAAGCCACCGACCCGGAGCTGTTCACCCGCTGGCTCCAGTACGGCGTGTTCTCGCCCATTTTCAAGACCCACAGCACCCGCAGCGCCCTGTTCGAGCGCCGCATCTGGATGTTCCCTGACCACTACGAGTACATGAAAGACGCCCTCGAACTCCGCTATGCCCTGACGCCGTACATCTACGACATGGCCCGCGAAGCCTATGAAACGGGCATTTCCCTGTGCCGTCCGCTCTACTATGAGTATCCGGATGTCTCCGAGGCTTACACCTGGAAACAGGAATACTTCTTCGGCGACCGGATCCTCGCCGCCACCATCTGCGAACCCATGGGGGCCGACGGTACCTCCCGCCGCGATGTATGGCTCCCTGCCGGCACCCAGTGGTACGACATGGCCCACCACAAGATGCTGCCCGGCGGAACGGTGCAGAAACTCCGTTACACCATTTCGGAGAATGCCTGGTTCGTGAAGGCGGGCGCCATCATCCCGCTGGCGCACGAAGGCATCCAGAACCTGCAGGAGGCCACCAATGCCTGGCGCATCTACATCGCCCCCGGCAAGGGCCGCAGCACCTGCGTCCACTATGAAGACGACGGCGAGTCCCAGGCCTATCCCACCGACTTTGCCACCACCCGTATCAGCAAAAACGCCACGGGAAGCACGCTGACCGTGGAAATCGGCCCCCGTGAAGGGTCCTATAAAGGAATGGCCGACACCCGCGTGCTGACGCTGGTGCTGGGCGGCGTGGACCGCTGTCCTTCGGCCACGCTGGACGGAGCCGCCCTGGAATGCAGTTTCGACGCCGCAGTCCGCGAGGCTGTGGTCCGTCTCCCCGAACATGCCGCCGGGAAGGCCGCAAAGGTAAGCATTAAACTCTAAGCCATGCGAAGACTCATGATGTCCGCCGCCCTGGCCCTTTCACTTTCCGCCGCCGCCGAGGAACCCGTCCGCCACATCGAACCCCTGTCCTGGTGGGTGGGCATGAACACCCCGCTCCAGCTCATGGTGCAGGGCCCCGGTATCGGCGCCTTCGACGTCACGGCCGAAGGGCTGAATGGTGTGAAGGTAACCGCCGTCCACAAGGCGGAGAGTCCCAATTACCTCTTCGTGGACATCGCCGTCGGGAAAAACACCCGCCCAGGCACCTGCGAACTGGTTTTCCGCAAAGGAAAAACCGAGTTCCGCATGCCTTACACCTTCGCTGAGCGGAGCCGGGAACGCCGCCGCAGCTTCTCATCGGCCGACCTTCTGTACCTCATCGTCCCGGACCGTTTCTCGGACGGCGACCCGTCCATTGACAGCACGGATGTCACGGTGGAAAAACCCAACCGGAAGAACCCCGGCGCCCGCCACGGCGGAGACCTTCGCGGAATCATCGATCACCTGGACTACATCCGTGACCTGGGCGCCACGGCCATCTGGTGCACCCCGCTGCTGGAGGACAACGCCTCCCGGGGCTCCTACCACGGCTACGCCTGCACCGACTACTACCACATCGACCCCCGCTTCGGCAGCAACGGCCTGTACCGCGAATACGTGCAGCAGGCGCACCGCAAAGGGCTCAAGATTGTGATGGACGTGGTCACCAACCATTGCAGCACCGAACACTGGTGGATGCAGGACCTCCCGTTCCCGGACTGGGTGCACATGAACGCCCCCTACGTGAACACCAATCACCAGATGTCCATCGCCATGGACCCGAACGCTTCCCAGGCCGACAGAACCGTCATGGAAGCGGGCTGGTTTGTCCCGTCCATGCCGGACATGAACCTCGGGAATCCCTTTGTGCTGAAATACTTCCAGCAGTGGGCCGTCTGGTGGGTCGAGTTCTCCGGCCTGGACGGTTTCCGGGTGGACACCTGGTACTACAATGAGAAAGAGCCCATGGCCGCCTGGGCCAAGGCCGTGCGGGACGAATACCCCTGGCTGAATATCGTGGGCGAAAACTGGACCACGGACCCCGACCGGGTTGCCTACTGGCAGGCCGGACATCCCAATCTGGACGGCTTTGACTCCCACCTTCCCACCGTCATGGATTTCCCTCTCCAGAAGGCCATTTCCGACGCACTGGAGGCCCCTCATGGCCGAAAGAAGCAGGGCGGCGACATCCTGGACGTGTACAACGCCCTGTCCCACGACTTCCTGTATAAGGACCTTTCGAACATCCTGATCTTCCTCTCCAACCACGACGTGGCCCGCGTGGCCGACACCTTCGGCCGGGATCCCCGGAAGATGAAGATAGCGTATACCCTCCTTGCTACGCTCCGCGGTATCCCGCAGCTGTTCTACGGGGACGAGATGATGTTCGCCACCGGCAATCCCAAACGCGACGACGGCCGTCTCCGGATGGATTTCCCGGGCGGCTGGGCCGGCGACCGGGTGAACCTCTTCACCCCCGAAGGCCGTGAAAAAGCCAGGGCCGACACCGCCTACACCCACGCCGCGGACCTCTACAACTACGCCAGCACCCTTTTCCGCTGGCGCAGGGACAAGGAAGTCATCCATAGCGGAAAAACCCTCCACTTCCTGCCGCAGAACAATACCTATGGCTATTTCCGCTATAACGACACGGACGTGGTGTTCGTGTTTGTGAACAATTCCCCGGAGGCCTGCAAAGTCCCGTGGACCCGGTATCAGGAAATGACGGAAAGCCTGCTGGTGGGCCGGAATGTCCTTACGGGAGAAACCCAGCTGATAACGGACAATACAGAGGTGGAGCCGTACAGCACGTTAGTAGTGGAGTTTGACAGATAGAAGATGAAAGCAAGACAAGTTCTGATGTGGCTTCTGGGCGTTTTCGCCCTCCTTGGCGTCCTCTGGCTCACCGTCCCTGCCGACGGCGTGCCTGTCGGGCCCCTGACCCTTCGCTTCGCCTCCTACCAGCGTACCCTGCGTGACGCCCGGGAGGCCAAAGTAGACGTAGATTCCGTGCTGCAGACCGTTCAAAGCCGCTTCCGCATGGAATCCGACACGCTGCAGTATTACCACGACTTCTTTTACACCAATCCGGACCGGATCTACCTTCCGGCCGACAATTACCGCTTCTTCGACCCGCTCTTCCGCCAGATGGAGCAGGCCGACAGCCAGGACCGGGTGGTACGTGTCGCTCATTACGGCGACTCTCAGCTGGAAATGGACCGTATCTCGCAGGATCTTCGCGAGGCCCTGCAGGACCGTTTCGGAGGCATCGGCACCGGCTTTTTCCCGGTGATCGGGAATGTTCCGTCGGCCAGTATCCAGCGGTCGGCGTCCGGCGGATTCGTGCAGTACACCATGTACGGCGACTCCACCACCGTCCGGGCGGGGCATAACCGCTACGGCCTCCTGGCGCAGGTGGTCCAGCTCTCGGGCGGCGGCACCGTGACCCTCCGCGGCACGCGCAACAAGTCGGCCCGGGAGGGAGTGAAGACCTTCCAGCGAATCAGTGTGCTGGCGGGTCGCCCGTCGGCCGATTTCTCCGTCCGCGCCGTCTCCGACACCCTCCGTCCGGCACCCGTGAAAGAGACGTCGGAAAGCGGTGTCATCCTCCTGACCTGGGAGTTCTCCCGTCCGGTGGAGAAAGTGGTCCTCAGCTTCAAGGGCAGCGCTGAGATTTATGCCCTTGGGGCCGACGGTACGGGCGGCGTCGCCGTGGACAATATCCCGCTCCGGGGCTGTTCAGGAACCATTTTCACCCGCATCTCCAAGCCGCTGATGGCCGACAGTTTCACCCTTACGGACACCCGTCTTGTCATCCTTCAGTTCGGCGGAAACTATATGCCCGTGGCCCGGAGCACCAAGGTCATCGAGCAGTATCAGGAGCAGATCGCCCGGCAGATCCAATACTTCCATGAAGTGGCGCCCCAGGCGCAGATCCTGTTCATCGGCCCGTCCGACATGGGGAAGAGCGTGAACGGCCGCGTGGTCACCTGGCCCCGCCTTCCGGAACTGGTGGATTCCCTGAAGTCGACTGTGCTTAGCAACAATGCCGCCTACTGGGACCTCTACCGCATGATGGGCGGCGAGAATTCCATGACCCAGTGGGTGCGGCACAAACCGCCCTATGCAGGGCCGGATTACATTCACTTCACCCCTGCCGGCGCTGAGAAAGTGGGCGACGCCCTGAGCCGTTCGCTCCTGACGTATTACGACTTCTACCAGCTGCGCAAAACCCTTCCCGCAGAGAGAGTCCAACAGGCAATGAGACCATGAAGCGCCTGATTCTCATAATGTTGCTTATCGCACCGACGGTTTCTTTCGCAGGCCGCCGGGCCACCCATTACCCCTTTATCCGCGCCGACCTGAACTCCCTTCAGAAGCCGGCCGGCAGTTCTCCCACCCTCGACATCTTTTTCCGGAAGCTGGATACCCTGCTGCTGACAGGCGGCGGTGACGTGCGGGTGCTCCACGTGGGAGGGTCGCATGTACAGGGCGGGACCCTGAGCGACCGGCTCCGCACGCATTTCCTGAGCCTGCGATACGGCATGGACGGAGGCAGGGGACTGGTTTTTCCGTTCTCCGCGGCCGGCACCAACACGCCCGTGAGCTATTCCTCGTCCTATTCGGGGAATTGGGAGAGCGTGACCTGCCTCAAGCCGGGCGGGGTGGAACTCGGCCTTACCGGCATGGCGGTGACGGCGCAGGATACGTCGGCCCGGGTAGTGGTGGACCTGCTGCCCCGGGAGGCCCGGATGCTGCAGCACCGCTATACGTTCAACAAGGTGGACCTGTTGGGCGAAGGAAGCCTGGAACCCGTCCTGCTGCTCAATAAAAAAGACACGCTGCGGGGCGTGAAAGGCCATTTTGACCTGCCGTATTACACCGACTGGGTGCAAGTGGCCTTTGAAGGGAAAGGGTCTTATACGCTCCGGGGCCTGTACCTGGACCGTCCGGGCGGCGGTTTCACGTTGTCGGAGGCCGGCGTCAACGGCGCCGCCACCACTTCCTGGCTCCGCTGCGAAAACTGGGAACGGGACCTTCGCCGCGTCATGCCGGATCTGGTGATTTTCTCCATCGGCATCAATGACATCCAAGGGGCCGATTTTGATCCGGCCCGGTTCAAAGCCCGTTACCGCGACCTGGTGAAGGCCGTGCGGAAAGTGAATCCCCGCTGCGCCATCCTGTTCAGCGGAATCAACGACAGCTGGTACCGCCGCGGCGTCAACCCCCATACGGAGGCTGTTGAGGCTGCTTTTGCCGAACTCGCCCGCGAGTGTGCCGGCGTGTTCTGGGACTGGTATGCGGTCATGGGCGGCGCCGGTTCCATGGCCCGCTGGCAGGAAGCCGGCCTGGCCCAGGGTGACAAGGTGCATTTTACGACGGAAGGCTACCGGCTCATCGGAGACTTGCTGTTCGACGCCATCATGGACAGCTATTATGAACGCCGGAAATGACCATCTGGGACATCATACGCGATTTTTTCGTGAGCCTGTTCTCCTTTGACCAGGCCCATCCGCTGCTGTTTACCCAGTTCTATTTCTGGGCCTTTTTCGCCATCGTTTTTGCCGGATTCTCGCTGCTGCATTCGAAGGTGCTCCTGAGAAACGGCTATCTCTTTGCGTTTTCGCTGTTCTTCTATTACAAGACCAGCGGTGTCTTCCTGGCGCTGCTGCTCTTTGTGATCGTCTATAATTTCTTCGCGGCAAAGTGGCTGCACAGGATCCGGTCGGAAAAAGGCCGGTCGGCCCTCACGTTTGCCAGCGTGGTGGTGGACCTCGGAATCCTGGCGTATTTCAAGTACGCGTACTTCCTGACGGATTTCGTGAACAACCTCCTGGGGCTGGACCTGCAGGTGCACGACGTCCTGGGCGAATGGCTGAATATCCTTACCGGCACCAGCCTTTTCCGGGTCGACGCCATTATCCTCCCGGTGGGCATCTCCTTCTTCACGTTCCAGGCGGTGAGTTACATCGTGGACGTGCAGCGGCGGAGGATTTCGCCGGTGGAGAACTTCCTGGACTTCGGCTTCTACCTGAGCTTTTTCCCGCAGCTGGTGGCCGGTCCCATCGTGCGGGCCTCGGAGTTCATCCCGCAGTTGCATAAGCCCTACAACCTGAGCCGCCGCTGGTTCGGCATCGCTGTCTTCTGGATCATGAACGGCCTGCTGAAGAAGCTCATCCTGGCCGACTATCTCGCCGTCAATTTCTGCGACCGCGTGTTCGAGAATCCGCTGATGTACAGCGGTTTCGAGAACCTCAGCGCCCTTTTCTGCTATTCCCTGCAAGTGTATGCCGATTTCTCCGGCTACACGGATATCGCCACGGGCGTGGCCCTGCTCATGGGCTTCTACCTTCCGAAGAACTTTGATTCGCCGTACAAGGCCGTGAACACGCAGCAGTTCTGGCGCCGCTGGCACATGACCCTTTCGCGCTGGCTCCGGGATTACCTGTACATCCCCCTGGGCGGCAACCGCAACGCCACGGCGGGCACGTACATCATTATCATTGCCGTAGCGGTTTTCGGCTCTTTCCTCAGCGGAAGCTGGTGGGTGGCGTTCGGGGTGCTTGTGCTCTCTGCCGGAATCGGCCTCTGGGCCTGGAAACGCCCCGGAGACCGCAAGCTCATCACCACCAACATCAACTCCATGAATACCATGCTGCTGGGCGGCCTCTGGCACGGTGCCAGCTGGAATTTCATGATCTGGGGCGGGCTCAACGGCATCGGCATGGTTATCTATAAGATCTGGACCAAGCGGAGCATGCTGATGAAGCTGCTCATTATCAACGGTTTCCTTGCTTCGAGCGCCCTGCTGATGCGTCTGACGCACGCTCCGGTGTGGAACATGTTCACGGTATGGCTGCTGATTCTCGCTGCGGGGACCCTGGTGAAGTTCTTTTACCGCTGGGCAGTCCTCGGGAAGGATGCCGTCATGAATGCGCCCGCGCTTACCGCGAAGGGGGTTGTCATTCCGGTCAGGTTGCCGTCGGCCCGTGCCCGGTGGATTTCCCGGGCCTGGGATATTTTCCAGACCTTCGTGTTCATCACTTTCACCCGGCTGTTCTTCCGCAGCGGTTCCAACCTGGACCCGGCCCTTGCCAACGAGCAGGCCTGGAATACCGCCAAGAACATGGTGAATCAGATCGGGTCGGCCTGGGACCTTTCCCTGGTGCCTGCAATGGCCTGGCAGCATCGGACCGTGCTGCTGCTGTTTGTCATCGGCATGATCATCCACTGGCTCCCGGAACGCTTCAAGCGCCGTTACCGGATTGCCTTTGCCCGTCTGCCCCTGGGCTGGATGGCCGTCGTGGTGGTTCTGATCATCGTCTTCTTCTTCCAGTTCATCACCGCCGACCTCCAGAGCTTCATCTACTTCCAGTTCTAGTCCTTTTCCCCCTCCCCAAGGGGTGCACCTGGAAGTGCACCCCTTGAGATGTAGCAAGCGCTCAATAAGCTGTGTAACAGTCTTTTACGTAAACAGGGGTGCACTTCCAGGTGCACCCCTTGAGGGATTGCGGGCGGTGTTTACAAGGAGCCGGAGTTTGTCAGGCAAGCAGATTCGTCAGTGCGACAAAGTCCTCCACGCCCAGTTTTTCGGGCCGAAGGGTGAAGACTTCCTGCGAGAGAAAGTCCTGCAGCTGCTCCTCAGACCAGCCCAGCCGGTCGGCTTTGGCGCGGGCGAGGGGTTTGAGGGGGTTGCGCATCATCTTCCGCCGCTGGCCGAAGGCGGTTTTCACAACGGTCTTGAACAGGGCCTCGTCGCAGCCGAGGTCCGTCCGGCCGTTCCGCGTAAGCCGGATAACGGCGCTCTCCACCTTGGGCGGCGGCGCAAAGCAGCCGGAGCCGACGGTGAACAGGTACTCGATGTCGTACCAGGCCTGCAGGAGCACGGACAGGATGCCGTAGGTTTTGGAGCCGGGTTTTTCGGCGATGCGCTCGGCCACTTCTTTCTGGACCATGCCAACCACTTCGGGGACACGGTCCTTATAATCAAGTACTTTGAAGAAAATCTGCGAAGAAATGTTGTAGGGGAAATTGCCGATGATGGCAAATTCTCCCGGAAAGATTTTCTCCAGCTTCAGCGCCAGGAAATCTCCTTCCATGAGCCGCCCCTGCATGCCCTGGAAGTGCGTCAGGAGGTAATCCACACTCTCGGAATCCAGTTCGATGAGCTTGAGGTCAATGTCCTCCCGCTCCAAAAGATACTGGGTCAGCACCCCCATCCCGGGGCCGACCTCCAGCACGGGCGTAACTGTCCTGCCGAGCGCGTCCACAATGGCGCGGGCTACTTTCTGGTCTGTCAGGAAATGCTGCCCGAGGGCTTTTTTTGCGCGTACTTCTGTCATGGATGCAAAGGTACGATTTTTTCGCGGGGATACCTACTGCTGTTTCAGCCATTCGGCCGGCGTGAATCCGGTGACCGTCTTGAAATTCCGGTAAAAGGCCGATTCCGATGCGAAGCCGGCGGCGTCGGCAATGTCGGAGATTCGCATCTGGGGCTCTTCCAGCAGCTTTTTCTGGGCGAAGCGGATCCGGTAGCCGTTCATATAATCCAGGAAAGAGCAGCCGGCCCCGGCGTTGATGCAGGAGGAAATATACTTGGTATTGGTTCCGAGGGCGGTGGCCAGGTCTGCGATGGTGAGGCCTTTCTGTGTATACAGGCCGTCTTCCATCAGGGCCGATACCCGCTCAAAAAGATCCCGGTCCCGCTGGATCTGCGGTTCCGGCAATTCCGCCTGATCCGGCACAGAAAGCCCTCCGTGGGCTTTTTTTCTGCGATGTGCCAGCCACCAGCCCAGGCCAGCCAGGGCCAGTCCCGCAAGTATGCCGGCCACCATTCCGGCCGACCGGACGCGGGAGCCGGAGTCGGCAACAAGTGTCGCCTCATTAGGGTCAAAGATATAGGCGGAAGCGTAAGGCTTATAATTGGACCCGTCGATTCCGCCGGCGAGGGCAATCCGTCCGTCAGGCAGCATGGTGCAGGCGCCGTACATGGGCAGATCCTCCAAGGGATCCGTGTAGTGCAGCTTGAGCGTGGCCTTTCCGCCTTTCAGGGCGGGTTTGTAGCCAATTTGAAGGAGATAGGCCCGTCCGTCAGTATCGGTTCCAAATGCCCAGGCATTCTCGCCATGACCGAGAAGCGGGTGATAATAACGGATGGGCCCGTTTACTCCTTCAAGAGGGATCTGCACCTGAAGTTCCAGCATGGAAAAATCCTCTTTGTGAATCCGCATGATGCCGTTGAACTCCAAACTGTCATTATGGGTCAGGAGCAGGTAGTCGTAGTCTCCGATCTTGCAGGGATTCCGCTGCGCGTTGGCATCCGAACACATGGGCAATGCCGACGACCGAAGCAGCGTCTCCTCGAAAGGTTCCCCATGCAGCCGGTCCACCCGTCCTTGACCCCGTTTTCCCCAGGAATCGACAGCGCTGAAAATGATGGCGTTGTCCGGCGCGGTGGGGAGTATCCAGGGGTAGCTCCGGTTTTCGGCAGTCTGCTTCACCGTGACAAAGCCGTCCGTGGCCGAATACAGTTCCAGCGCGTCGGCCGCATACCAGTTTCCGGAAACCAGGATGGTACCGTCTTCCATTTCCAGGGCCGATGAGGCTGCACGCCTGCGGTCCAGAATGGGAATGGGCTCAAAAGAATGTTCTGCCGGGAGGTAGCGCTCTACGGAGAAACTCTGTCCCACGCCGAACGCTTCCGAAAGCCCTCCGCCCAGCAGGACATTTCCGTCTCTCAGCGTGAGGCAGAAGCCGTTGTCGTGCGTGTAAAGGGAGGGGATGACCGTCCACTTGCCATCTTTGAAAAACTCTGCCGTTGCAGTGGGAATGAAACCGGTGGTATGGCCGCCGATGACGGTGAGTTCACCGTTGATATACAAAAGCGCATGGCCCATGCGCGGAATATTCAAATCCGGCAGGCGCCGGGCCTCCATCTTGACCGTCGGAACACCCGCTCCGGCCGCTGAAAAGGCCGAAGCAAGGAAGAGGATTAAGCAGGTCAAGCGTTTATTCATACGGTACAAAGATAAGATAATTCCGCCAGTCGGTTGATTCACTTTCCGAAAAACACACTCCTAATTCCCGAATCAGGAGTAAAATCACCTTCTCTTTTGACATTTTCGCCTAATAGAAGTTGGCTTTTCTTTCATTGGGAGTTATCCTGCGCGGGAGGATGGTTACATTTGTCAACTAATCAGATAATTTATGAAAGGTCCCCTGTTTTGTCATTCTCTGATGGTCGGCTCGCTGTCGCTGCTCCTGACAGGCTGCTCAGCCGAAGTAATCCCAGGGTTTATTTCTGGCCGAACGACGTCCAGGGCCGCAAATACAAGGAAAGTGAAAATTAAGCGTTAATACAATACCATGGAAAAACACCCGATCACCGACCGGAAGAAGGTTTACGAAAAGCCGGAAGTCAAGTCTTTTGACTTGTCTATGGAGCAGGCCATCCTTGTGGCTTCCCCTGATTTCAATCCATTCAACCCAGAAGAAACATGGTAAAAAAAGGAGGAGTTATGAAAAAGAATTGGATCATCACCCTGCTGGCCGTTGCTACCGCACTCTCGTGCGCGAAAATCAACGAGCAAGAAACTGTTGAACCGGAGGATAAACCTGCTGCGGAAAAGACAGAAGGCCGAATTGTGTTCAATATTCAGGTGAATCAGGCGGAAGGACAGACCAAGGCCGTAAAGACCGGCTGGGAGACTGGCGACGTGGTGTATGTGTTCTTCTCCGGCGCCGCTGCTCCGAAACACTTGAAAATGACATTCGATGGTACGTCGTGGACCTCGGCCGAATATAACGGTGCGACGCTTACCCCCGATGCTCTCGGTCTTCAGAATGGTGACACCGGCACGATGCGGGCGGTTTTTCTGCCCTTCGGCAGTGATGCGGTTGTCTCCGCCAGTGGAACGAGTTTCATATTCGACAAGACGTATTATACTTACTACCTTACCGCATCGCTTCCGTATACTGTCAAGGACAACGAAGTGAGCGGGGCCTTAAACATGCTGATCCCTGACGAGTATGTTCAGTTCTTCGTGGAGGATGCGTCGGCCGTTAACGAGGCATATACCCTCGGCACGGATGCCGTGATTCCCGTGGGTGTGGCTTCCATATCCGCCGACGGCACCATCACGGAAACATCCGACAAGATCGCAGGCAACGATATGACGGGTTACGCCTATCAGGGTGGTTACCTTTTCAGCGGGAAGCTCAACGGCAGTTATGCCTACAGTGGCAGCTATTACTTCGCCAAGACCAAGACCGCCGACAACTCCCGCGCCGACTATTTCGTCAGCGGAAAGACTCTCTCGAGCCACAGCGCCGTGAAACTGCCGGCCAATGATAATGTTTATGCGGTCGTTTCCGGGACGCCAAACGAGGGTAAATGGGTCCCCGTAGGCAGTGACATCACTGTGCAACTGTACAAATCAGGCACTTCGCTGGGCGAGTGGTACAGTTGCAACTATGGTCAGTCTGTCCCGGAATCAATAGATGTGACCTACACTCCCGGCAGCGCCTATGCTCTGGGTGTGACGCTCCCCACTGAGGATCAACTCAAGGGAATCAACGACAATTGTTCCTTCACCCTGCTTACAGTCCACGGTCAGTTGGGATCGGTTGTCAAGGCCGACAGCGGTTTTCTGTTTCTGCCTCATGGAACCAATTCCGACGTTTACCTGTCTTCGCCCGGCAGTGGTGATGCAAGGGGTCTCACCATTCTGACTAACGGATCTCATTACATGTACACCTACAGCAGCAGTTATCCCTCCTGCCTGGTGAGACCTGTAAATAATTGTGTCGACCTCAGCGCCTCTGCCACCGCCAACTGCTACATTGTCTCCGCGGCCGGGAAATATAAGTTCAAGGCCACCGTCAAGGGTAACGGCTATGCCGATCTGGCCGGTATCAGCAAGGACACGGACGCTGCGACCATCGCCTCCGCCGAACTGGTCTGGGCTACCTTCAACACGACCGTCGCCCCTGCTGCCGGTGAACTGATCAAGGACATCAGCTATGCCGACGGCTATGTCTATTTCTCAACAGGCGATACTTATAAAGAAGGAAACGCTCTGGTGGCCATCAAGGACGGCTCCGACAATATCCTGTGGAGTTGGCACCTATGGTTTGAGAGTGACGATCTTGCCGCTCAGGCCCAGACATATCCGGGCTCCGGCTATGTGGTAATGGACCGCAACCTGGGCGCCTTGACCAACTGCTATGCCGCAGACAATGCCCTGGACTTCGGCTTCGCCTATCAGAACGGCCGGAAAGATCCGTTCATGATGTCGGCGACACGTACCGGTTATACTGCTCTTGGCGTCCTTGGCACATATACCAGTTCAGCGGGCTCTTCGAACCTCGCATCCTCTATCCTGAGACCGACCGTGGTCTTTGGAACAAACGGCTGGGGCGGCAGTCCAAACTACTGGACCGCCAGCGACAAGACCATCTTCGACCCCTGCCCGCCAGGCTGGCATGTAGGCCCTTCGAACCTTTGGAGTGCTTCAGGATTCAATTCTACATCTTTTGTTCCTAAGAATGGCGACTGGAGTACGTACCACGGCTGTGTATTCAATGGCGAGGCCTGGTACCCTGCCACTGGAGACCGCTGGGGATCCGACCACAACAACACTGGAAGCCTCATCCGTGTGTGGGCGCGTGGCGATGGCAACGCTTTGGCATCCGACAACGGGGGAAGTCCAACCTTGGGAGACGGTTCATTCGAAGGACACGGCTACAACGTCCGCTGCGTCCGGGAATAACAGGCAAACAGCTCTACAAATAGGAGCGATAAATCTCCGCTGGGAGGGTATTTTTGAAAATATTTCGTTATAGCCATGGAAAAAACACTGACAACAGACCAGAGAGCGGTTTACGAAAAGCCGGAAGTCAAGTCTTTCGACTTGTCTATGGAGCAGGCCATCCTTGTGGCTTCCCCTGATTTCAATTCATTCAACCCAGAAGAAACATGGTAAAAAAGGGAGGAGTTATGAAAAAGATTTGGATCATCACCCTGCTGGCCGTTGCTACCGCACTCTCGTGCGCGAAAATCAACGAGCAAGAAACTGTTGAACCGGAGGAAAAACCTGCTGCGGAAAAGACAGAAGGCCGAATTGTGTTCAATATTCAGGTAAATCAAGCGGACGTGCAGACCAAGGCCGTAAAGACCGGCTGGGAGACTGGCGACGTGGTGTATGTGTTCTTCAACAACGTAACTATTTCTGACACACCGAAGTATGCGACGCTGACCCGAACGGCCTCCGGCTGGGACGCGGCCTTCTCGGACGGCTGGGACGGCACTGGCCTGGAAGAGAGCGGCGCCACCATGAGCGCGGTGTATTTCCCGTTCCGGCTCGGGGCCTATTCCGGATACACGCCCGTTCCACTTCTGGTCTCGAAAGATGGCAGCAGCTACACTTTCAAAGCCTTTGATGTTTTCCAGGGCTCGGACAGGAATTATGGCTATACCACAAGAAATATCTTCACTTACTATCTGAAAGCGGAACAGTCTGCCTACACCCTCACTTCCACAAGCGATGTAACCACCCTCAGCGGAACGCTTGACATGACCATTCCGGACGGGTTCGTCCAGTTCTACATCGCGGCGGACGGGGACAGGTACAATGAGAACGACCGGTACCGCCTGGCCGTGCAGAAGGTGAAGCCGGCGTCTTGCTATACCCTCGGTCAGGATGGCGTATTCTTCCAGAAGGAACGCGCATACGGCGAGCCCATGGCCGGCTGCAAATACGGCGAGGGCATCCTTTTCAGCGGCATCATCGACGAGTCGGCCTGGTCTTCGGCCGAAGAACGCCGCTTCCTGCTCTTTGATACCCAGGGTCCCGCCCTCACCAGAACGTTCACCAAGTCGCTCTCCAGTCATAGCGCAGTGAAACTACCCAATACCGGATGGGTGCGCGCGGCTTCGGAGCCGGACAAGGTGGACTTGTACGGGGACGGATCCCTGTATTTCGCCGACCGGAATGTCGGTGCGGACGATGTTGATGATTTCGGTCTCTATTTCCAATATGGGGAGATTATTCCCTGGTCGCAGGACCCGCTCTGGTGCTTCAAGGAGGACCCTAACATCTCCGGTAATTTCTGGTGCACGGACGATGGCAGCCATCTTTTTAAGTACAATGCCAATTGCACGCTTGACGCTTATGACGACCCAGCAACAGTCTGGTTGGGACCGGGCTGGAAGACAAAGGGTGATTATAACAGCAACACCTGGTCTGCCGGCTGGGTGTATCCCGTAGATGGCGGCAACAAGACCCGTTCCATCACAGGTGCGGGCGGAGTCATCTATCTCCCCGCGGCAGGCTATTGGGACGGAACTGCCTTCCACAGCGATGAAGGCCGATACATGGGTGATTGGGATGCCACTGCAAGCAACAGATGGGGAGATCATAGTTGGGTCTGCAGGCAACTCCATTTTGCCGAAACAGGCGACGCCGACTACTCCTCAGACGGACGCTATATATTCATTCCCGTCCGCGCCGTGTCCACTGTCGCTCCGGAGTACAAGAACCTCAGCGCCCTGGCCACCGCCAACTGCTACATTGTCTCCGCGGCTGGGAAATATAAGCTCAAGGCCACTGTCAAGGGTAACGGCTATGCCGATCTGGCCGGTATAAGCAAGGATACCGACCCTGCGACCATTGCCTCCGCCGAGCTGGTCTGGGCTACCTTCAACACGACCGTCGCCCCTGCTGCCGGTGAACTGATTAAGGACATCAGCTATGCCGACGGCTATGTCTATTTCTCAACAGGCGATACTTACAAAGAAGGAAACGCTCTGGTGGCCATCAAGGACGGCTCCGGCAACATCCTTTGGAGTTGGCATATTTGGTTCCACAACTATGATGAATCTTATCTGACTGGAGCCAATAGCGTGCAGATGATGAACCGTAATCTCGGTGCGCTCAGTACAAGTGTTGGTTCGCCTCTCAGTTACGGAATGTACTACCAATGGGGACGTAAAGACCCGTTCGTGGGACCGGGTTCCGGGACAACCCTTGCGGCAGTTCAGGGAACCGAAAAATCCGTTCAGGTAGGAAAGGTAAACGTTGCAACCTCTATCCAGAGGCCTGTCAGCTACTATGTCGAGGTGAACGGAAGTTCTCGCTGGACGAATGGTGACCATTGGTGTTCTGATGACTCTAAGATGACATTCTGGTCTTCATCCGGAAAAACCATCTTTGATCCTTGTCCCCCGGGATGGAGAATGCCGTCTTCAAGTGAGATTACAGGCATGGGGGAGCAGTATTTCACTAGCAGCAGAGGATTCCCTGCCAGTGGTTATTTCGGGACGGAAGGTGCCTATTATAATCCCGGTAATGGTACGATATGGGCAGCCACGGTGGACGGGGCGTGTGCGAAAATTCAAGTCCTTCAAGATGATCAGACAATTTGGTCTCGTTCCCCGGACATGGGCTTTAACGTCCGCTGCGTCCGGGAATAACCTCTTTGCCTAAATTGTGGTAATTCAGAATAATTCGTTATCTTTGCAAAAGTGACGCTATAACGTCACTTTTGCAAAGAGATGGAAAACATACTGTTTCACGGATCCGATAAAGTTGTGGAACGGCCTTCCAAAAAGGGAGGGCGGCTCCACAACGACTTCGGGCAAGGTTTTTATTGTACTCCCAGTCTGGATCTGGCCAGGGAATGGGCATGCACGGAGGCCCCATCGGCCTTTGTCAATCACTACAGTTTTGAGCCAAGTTATGATCTAAAGGTCTGTGACCTCTCCGGGCCTTGTTATCACGTCCTTAACTGGTTGGCCATTCTTCTGAACAACCGTGTTTTTGACACGAAACAAGACCTTCCTTCAGCGATAAAAGAGTTCATCTTACAGGAGTTTTTACCTCAAACAAGCCAATTTGATATTGTTCGGGGATACCGGGCCGACGATTCCTATTTCGGCTTTGCCCAGCTATTCCTCAATAACACCATCAATTTGGAACAGTTATCCCGTGCTCTCCGTCTGGGAAATTTAGGAGAACAGGTCTTCCTTCAAAGCGAGAAAGCCTTTGAAGCACTGGTGTTTATGACTGCCGAGCCGGTGGATATCTCTGTCTATTATCCCCGCAGGCAGAAAAGGGATGTTCAGGCAAAAGAGGCGTTTTATCGGATGAAGCTGGAAGCGCCTGCGCCGGACGGAATCTATGCCATTGATATTTACCGAAATAAATGGAAAAACGATGATCCACGCTTACGATAAAGACTATTTGCCGGCGGCAAAAGAAAACATCGCCGTAATGATGGATTATGCCGTCACTTGGAACGGGTTGGAGTTGAGGGATTTTTATGACCGCTTCCTTTCCAGCAGGATTGACAAGGCTATTGAATCCGGTCATCCTAAGTTTCTTGTAGGAATGAGTGGAATAGAATTAGCCGTGAGGGTAATGGAAAATACCGGTGGAACCCTTCCTTATGATGATAAGTATTCTTTCCCTTTGGATGATTCCTCTGTTTTCTGGACGGGTTGGGTCCTTTGCCAGTACCAGTGGTACAGGGGAGCCAGTTTCGCCTCCATCGATCGGAACGGCCTTCCCGTTGAGAAGGTTCACGAACTCTTCCATCCCCTACATGAGGCCGATATCACCAAAGTCTTCGATGTCTTTGACACCTACTATCGGCCACAGGCGCTGTCCCTGAAGGAGTGCCGGAAGAATGCCGGCCTCACCCAGCAAGCCTTGGCCGACCGTAGCACCGTGTCCCTGAGGATGATCCGGGCCTATGAACAGGGCACCCAGGATCTCTCCCGTGCCGAAGCCTCCACCCTTGTGCGCCTCTCCAAAGTGCTTCATTGCCCGATTGCCCGATTGCTCGGAGCCGATTGACAATTTTCAGGCGGGCTTGTTTTTTCAACCTCCACCTTGTCCCGAACTCAATGCCCGGATAACATAAACGGCACATAATTCAGCTTTTTTTGCTATTTTTGTAGATTGTTATAAAAGCAATAGACAAAAACAGCATAAATCATGTACAGAACACACACATGCGGAGAGCTCCGCATTGGGAACAAAGGGCAGCAGGTAACGCTGGCCGGATGGGTGCAGAAAGCCCGCAAACTGGGCGGAATGACTTTCGTAGACCTTAGGGACCGTTACGGCATCACCCAGCTGGTCGTAGAGGCCGACGCTCCCGCCGACCTGGTGGAAACTGCCACCTCCCTGGGCCGTGAATTCGTGATTCAGGTCGAGGGTGAAGTCGTTGAGCGTCAGGCGAAAAACGCCAAGATGCCCACCGGCGACATCGAGATCAAAGTATCGGCCATCCATATCCTGAACAAGAGCGTGACCCCGCCCTTCACCATCGAGGAAGAAAGCGACGGCGGCGAGGACCTCCGCGCCAAATACCGCTACCTGGACCTTCGCCGGGGCCCGCTGCAGCGCGCCCTGGCCCTGCGTCACCGCGTAGCTCACGAGGTTCGCAACTACCTGGACGCCAACGGTTTCATGGAAATTGAAACTCCGTACCTCATCAAAAGCACCCCGGAAGGCGCCCGCGACTTCGTGGTCCCTTCCCGCATGAATCCCGGCCAGTTCTACGCCCTGCCGCAGAGTCCCCAGACCTTCAAGCAGCTCCTGATGGTGGCCGGCTACGACCGCTACTTCCAGATCGTGCGCTGCTTCCGTGACGAGGACCTCCGTGCCGACCGTCAGCCCGAATTCACGCAGATCGACTGCGAGATGTCCTTCGTGGAGCAGGAAGACGTCCTGAACACCTTCGAGGGCATGATGCGCACCATCTTCAAGAATGTCCTGAACGTGGATATCCCCAACCCCATGCCCCGCATGAGCTGGTACGACGCCATGGACAAGTACGGCTCCGACAAGCCTGACGTCCGCTTCGGCATGACCATCCACGAACTCACCGACGTGGCCAAGGGCAAGGGCTTCAGCGTGCTGGACGATGCCGCCTACATCGGCGCCATCTGCGTCCCCGGCGCCGCGGAGTACACCCGCAAGCAGATTGACGAGCTCACCGAATGGGTAAAACGCCCCCAGGTTGGTGCCAAAGGCCTCATTTACGTGAAAGTCAATGCCGACGGCAGCTTCAAATCCTCCATCGACAAATTCTACGGGGCCGACGACCTGGCCAAACTGGCCGAAAAGGCCGAAGCCAAGCCCGGCGACCTGATGCTGGTGATGAGCGGCCCTGCCAAGCGCAAAGTCCAGACCATGCTGGGCGTGCTGCGCCTGGAAATGGGCGGACGCCTGGGCCTTCGCAACCCCAAGGAGTTCGCTCCGCTGTGGATTGTGGATTTCCCGCTCCTGGAATGGGACGACGAGACCCAGCGCTTCTACGCCATGCACCATCCCTTCACCGCCCCCAAGCCGGAGCACGAGAAGTGGTTCTACAGCGATAAGAAAGAAGACCTGGAGCGCGTCTGCGCCAACGCCTACGACTTCGTGCTCAACGGCAACGAACTGGGCGGCGGCTCCATCCGAATCCACAATTCCGACATGCAGAAGCGCATGTTCGAGGTTCTGGGCATCGGCCCCGAAGAGGCCGAATACAAGTTCGGATTCATCATCAACGCCTTCAAGTTCGGCGCTCCGCCGCACGGTGGCCTGGCCTTCGGCTTCGACCGCGTCTGCGCGCTTATGGGCGGTCAGGACACCATCCGCGACTACATCGCCTTCCCTAAGAACAACCAGGGCCGCGATGTGATGATCGATTCCCCGTCGGAAATCGACCAAAGCCAGCTGGATGAGCTTCAGATTGCCCTAAATCCCCAGGCTGAGTGATTATCCGGCAAACAGACTTCGACCTTTCCAGCCGGAACACGTTCCGGATGCAGGTGAAGTGTGCCCTGTTTGTCGAGGTGACGGAAGAGGCCGATCTGGCAGCCCTGGACTGGAATGCCCTGCCGCAGCCTGTCATGGTCATGGGCGGCGGCTCCAACCTCCTCTTCACCAAAGACTTCCCCGGCACGGTACTGCATGTGGCCATCTGTCATTCTGAGCGAAGCGAAGAATCTCTCAGCGAAGAATCTTGGGCCCTGGGCGCCGGCGTAGTTTTCGACGATTTCTGCGCCTGGGCGGCTGCCGAAGGCCTCTGGGGGCCCGAAAACCTCTCGCTCATCCCTGGCGAATGCGGGGCGTCGGCCGTGCAGAATATCGGCGCTTACGGCGTGGAGGCCAAGGACATCATCTGTGGCATCCGCGCCTACGACCGGGAAACCGGGACATTCGTCCACATCGACCCCGCCGATTGCGGTTACGGCTACCGTACCTCCAAGTTCAAGACAGAGTGGAAAGGCAGGTACATCATCACGGCCGTCACTTATCGGCTCTCGAAAACGCCGCAGCCCAAACTGGACTACGGCGGCATCCGCAAAGCGCTGGAAGACAGGGGGAAGGCTGTATCCTCTGAAATCGCCTTCGCTTCGCTTCGGCCCCTCCCATCGGCTTCGCCGACGGGCCCCTCCCTCTTATCTGGCCGAGGGTGGCCAGAGATTTCAGAGGATACAGCCTTCCCCCTGTCTCCGCAGGATATCCGCGACGCCATCATTGACATTCGCCGGAAGAAGCTGCCGGCTGTGGAGGAAGTGGGCAGTGCGGGAAGCTTTTTCTGCAATCCGGTCATCAGCCGGGAGCATTTTGCCCGTATAGAGGCCACGGCCCGGGAAGACAACGGGCCGGAGTACAGCGTCCCCCATTTTGAAGTGGGGGACCAAATCAAGGTTCCGGCTGCCTGGATGATCGACCAGTGCGGTTTCAAAGGCGCCAGAAACGGTGGCGCACAGGTATTCCACAATCAGCCGCTCGTCATCGTAAACGCCTCAGGCACAGCAAGTCCGGCCGACATCATCGGCCTGGAGAATCAGGTCATCCGTGCCGTTGAGGCAAAGTACGGCATCACCCTCCGTCCGGAGGTGGAACATGTCTGATTTTAATAGTTGAAACGGAATTCGTCGGCGTACAGGGCGCTTCCGGTGCCGCCGGTGAAGTATCCTCCGTCGCGGCTGGAGGTGAGGGTGATGTGCACGTAGGTGGGCTTCCTGTCGGAACGGTAGCGGATGGGAATCTCGACAGGGATGTAGCCCCCGGTATCCTCACTGATATCCAGATAACCCCGGCCGATGACGGACGGGTCCGTCGCGTTGTCCATGAAATTCCCGTCGTTGGACGTGAAATCGTAAGGGGCTGTCCAGTCGGTCAGAACCACCTCGATGCGGGCGATGTCCGTCTTCCCTTTTCGGTCCAGACAGGGCTTTTTGGCCTGGTCCACCACCGCGGGGATGTAGTGGATGTAACCGCTCAGGGACTTCGGCCTTCCTTGGAAAGGAACGCCGTAGAGCATCTCGGCCCCGCTGAGTTTCACGACGCGGACGAATCGTCCGGTATACAGGTTCCCGGCCACAAATTTTCCGAAAGCTTTCCGGCTCACCATCTTGACGGCGGCTTTGCCCTCGCCGGCTGCGGCGACGTGTTCGTACTCGGGCACGGTGCCGTTAATTCCCAGGATGCTGAGTCCGTGATTGGCCGTGTCCCACACGCGCTGCCCTTCAGGGGTATTTTTGGCATACAGGTTCCACGCCCCGCCGCTTTTGGACCAGGTGTCAAAGCCAAAATTGGGTAGCTGCTGTGCCTGCAGAGCCAGTGTCAGGGCAAGGGTAAGGAAAACTGAGAAATACCGCTTCATACGCGAAAGAAATTTCACAAAAATACAACAAAAAAGCTTATATTTGTGAACTATGGCAAAATTCATTATCGAAGGCGGACACAAACTGTCCGGAACCATCACTCCGCAGGGCGCCAAGAATGAGGCGCTGGAGGTGATCAGTGCCGTGCTCCTGACCAGCGAGCCCGTCACCATCTCCAACATTCCGGAAATCCTGGATGTGAAAAACCTCATCGAACTCCTCCAGAACATGGGCGTCAAGGTCACCCGTCTGGCCAAAGGCATGTACACCTTCCAGGCCGACCAGGTGGACACCGCCTATATCGAGACGGAGGAATTCGTCCAGAAATGCGCCAAACTCCGCGGCAGCGTCATGGTTGTCGGCCCGCTGCTGAGCCGCTTCGGCCATGCCTGGTTCGCCAAGCCCGGCGGAGACAAAATCGGCCGCCGCAGGGTGGACACCCACTTGGACGGCATGGTCAAGCTGGGCGCCGCCATGGAGTACGACGCCTCCCGCCGTGCGTTCCACCTCACCCAGGAAGGCCGCCTTACGGGCCGATACATGCTCCTGGACGAGGCCTCCGTCACCGGTACCGCCAACATTGTGATGGCTGCCGTTCTGGCCAAAGGCACGACCACTATTTACAACGCCGCCTGCGAGCCTTACCTCCAGCAGCTTTGCAAGATGCTCAACCGCATGGGCGCCTTCATCGACGGCGTGGGTTCCAACCTTTTAAGGATTCACGGCGTGGAAACCCTTCACGGCACCCTGCACAAGATCCTCCCCGACATGATCGAGGTGGGTTCTTTCATCGGCATGGCCGCCATCTGCCAGAGCAGCATCACCATCAAGAACGTCTCCTACTACGACCTGGGCATCATTCCGGACGCTTTCCGTCGCCTGGGCATCAAGCTGGAGCAGCAAGGGGACGACATCTACGTCCCTGCACAGGAGAGCTATGAGATTGACTCCTTCCTGGACGGCAGCATCATGACCCTCGCCGACGCCCCCTGGCCCGGCCTCACCCCGGACCTGTTGTCCGTGATGCTCGTGGTGGCCACCCAGTGCAAGGGAAGCGTGCTCATCCACCAGAAGATGTTCGAGAGCCGCCTGTTCTTCGTGGACCGTCTCATCGACATGGGCGCCCAGATCATCCTCTGCGACCCGCACCGAGCCGTCGTCATCGGCCACGACCACCGCATTACCCTCAAGGCAGCCCGGCTGGTGTCTCCGGATATCCGTGCCGGTATTGCCATGCTGCTGGCCGCCATGAGCGCCAAAGGCACTTCCACCATCGACAACATTGAACAGATTGACCGTGGTTATGAAAACATCGAAGGCCGGCTGAACGCCCTCGGTGCCCACATTACCCGTGCATAAGTACAACAATCACAAAACCCTGCAACAATATGAAAGATCTGAAAGGAACCAAGACCGAAAAGAACCTCCAGGAGGCTTTTGCCGGTGAATCCCAGGCCCGTAACAAGTACACCTACTTTGCCTCCAAGGCCAAGAAGGAAGGTTATGTGCAGATTGCCAAAATCTTCGAAGAGACCGCTGCCAACGAAAAAGAGCACGCCGAGATCTGGTTCAAGTATCTCTGCGGCGGAGACATCCCGACGACTGCCGAGAACCTGGCCGCTGCCGCCGAGGGCGAGAACTTCGAGTGGACCGACATGTACGAGCGCATGGCCCAGGAAGCCGCCGAGGAAGGTTTCAAGGAGATTGCCGCCAAATTCCGCATGGTAGGCGCCATCGAAAAACAGCACGAGGCCCGCTACCGCAAGCTCCTGGACAATGTCCAGAAGGAACTGGTCTTCTCCCGCGACGGCGACTGCATCTGGGAATGCTCCAACTGCGGACACATCGTGGTCGGCAAGAAGGCTCCCGCCGTCTGCCCTGTCTGCGCCCATCCGCAGAGCTACTTCCAGCTCAAGGCCGAAAACTATTAGTCCAGGGAACAGCGCTCTGCAGGTCCGGTCAGGTAAACGCCGGTAAAGCCCGCATCGCCGGGCGTGAATTCCACCTGCAGCCAGTCCCCGCGACGGCATTGAAGACGGTACCGGACGGTGCCGTCTTTTTTGTCCAGCGGCGGGATCCCCGCTTTCCAGGCCGCCAGGGCAGATGCGGTAAGCCCGGTTCCGCAGGCGAGGGTCTCTCCTTCCACGCCTTTTTCGAAGGTGCGGACATGGAGCCCGTCCGGGGCTGTTTCCACGAAGTTGACATTGGTGCCTTCAGGGGCGTATTCCGGGTCGTGCCGGAGGACGGGGCCTTTGGCGGCGACGTCCACCTGGGCCACGTCGGGGACAAACTGGACCAGGTGGCGGGTGCCGGTGTTCAGAAACCAGCCGCCGCGGGAAGGGCGCACTTCGGTGACGTCGATCATCTTCAGGCGCACGGTCCAAAGGCCGGGTTCCTCGGAAAGGATCCAGGATTCGTGCTCGCCGTCGGGGGCCAGGAAGCGGTAGTGACGGCTGCCGTCGGCCGGGAGGATGCCCTGCATGGCGGCGAAGGCGGTGATGCATCGGCCTCCGTTGCCGCACATCATGCCGCCGCTGCCGTCGGGGTTGTAGAATTCCATGGAGAAATCCATGCCGGGCGCTTCCGAGAGGATCATCAGCCCGTCGGTGCGGTATTCCCGGCACAGGCGTACGATGGCCGACGTTTCCCGGAAGGCGCTCATGTCGGCCTTCCTGCCGTCCAGCACGACAAAGTCGTTCCCCGCTCCGGAGAACTTAAATAACTGTGGCACGTAAACTTCTGACATACAATCACTTCCTGAAATCGCCTGCGACTTTTTGCCGGAGGCGATTTCTGTAAAACGTTAAGAATCAATCACTTGCCTGCCAGCGATGAGCTGGGCCAGGAGGCGGATGCCGGGCTCCATCTTCTCTTCGGCCACGAAGGAGAAGTTCAGGCGCATGGTGTTGCGGTGGCTGCCGTCGGTGTAGAAGAAGGAGCCGGCCACATAGGCGACGCCGGCGGCCAGGGCCTGGTCATAGAGGGCGACGGTGTCCACCTGCTCCGGCAGGGTAAGCCAGAGGAAGAGGCCGCCGTCCGGGTAGGTCCAGCTGACGCCTTCTCCCATGTATTTTTCCAGGAGGGAGACCATGAGGTCCCTCCGGCGGCGGTATTCGGCGATGGTCTTTTCCAGGTTCCTGTCCAGCGCCCCGCTGCCCATGAATTCCGCGGCCAGGTATTGGTCGAAGACGGGCGGGCACAGGTCCAGGCACTGCTTGCACACATAAATCTGCTCCAGCAGCGCTTCCGGGCCGATAATCCACCCCAGCCGGAACCCCGGTGCAAAGATTTTGGAGAAACTGCCGAGGTGCAGGGTGCGTTCCGGGGCCATGGAGCGGATGGTGGGAAGGGGTTCCCCGCTGTAACGGAGCTCCCGGTACGGGCTGTCTTCCACGATGAGCACATCCAGTTCACGCGCCACGCGGACCAGCTCTTCCCGTTCCTGCAGGCTCATTGTCCGGCCGCTGGGATTGTTGAAATCCGGAATCACATAGATAAATTTCGGGTGGCCGACAGAGGGAGCGTCTCCTGCCATCCGGAGATAATTTTCAAGGCTCATCACGTTGGCCCGGTAGGCTTTGAAGCTTTGCAGGGCGCCCAGGTAAACGGGGTTGTCGGCCAGGATGATGTCGCCGGGGTCCGCCAGCACGCGGGTGCAGATGTCGATGCCCTGCTGGGACGAGGTGGTGATCTGTACCTGGGACACCGGCACGCCGTAGCGCGCGGCGATCACTTCCCGGAGTTCCGGCACCCCTTGCGTGGCACCGTACTGCAGGGCTTTGGTGCCGTATTTTTCCAGCACGCGGGCGGTGAGGCCGGGGATGTCGGCCATAGGGAAAGTGACGGCGGCGGGATAGCCCCCTGCGAACGAGCAGATGGCACTCAAGTCCACCTTCCGGAAGATTTCCCGCACCGGGGAGCGCAGGAAGGAGGGAACGTCGGCCGAAAAAAACTTCGAATAGTCCATTTAGCGCAGGAGGTCTTCCAGGTGGATGCTGCCGGCGGTTTTCTCGTCGCGGTACTTGACGATGACGGGGCAGTACAGGTGAACGCCGCTTTCGAGGGGCTTGCCGTCGCGGACGATGGGTTTGGAACCGCTCACGACAACAGCGCCGCGGGGCACGACGATGCGTCCGTCCTGGTTCCGGCGGATGAACTGCCCGGTGGTGGCGTCAAAAATGGCGGTGGAGGAAGTGATGATGACCCCCGACGCGATGACGGCGCCTTCTTCCACGATGGTGCCTTCATAGATGCCGCAGTTGCCGCCCACGAACGCGCCGTCCTCGATGATGGTGGGAAGCGCGCCCGCCGGTTCCAGCACCCCGCCTATCTGCGTGGAGGCCGATATATGGATATTCCGTCCCACCTGTGCACAGGAGCCGATGGTGACGTGGCTGTCCACCATGGTGCCTTCGCCCACATAGGCGCCCACATTCACGTAAGCGGGCGGCATGACGATGCTGCCGGGGGCGAGGTAGGCGCCGCGGCGGATGGAAGAGCCGCCGGGAACGATGCGGACGCCGTCGGCCTGGGAGAAATGCCGGACGGGGAAGGTGTCTTTGTCAAAGAAGGAGAACTGCCCCTGGGACATGTCCTGGATGGCGCCCAGGCGGAAGCCAGCCAGGATGACCTCCTTCACCCATTTGTTGACGGTCCAGACACCGTCCTTTTTTTCTGCGACCCGGAGTTCCCCTTTTTCCAGGGCATCCAGGACTTCGTTGAGTTTTTCCAGTGTGATATCCATCAGAATAACTGTTGCAAGGTTTGTTTGATGAGCGCTTCCGTGGCCGGCGAGGCTTTTACCAGCGGCAGGCGCAGGCTGTTTTCCATGAGCCCGAGCTGGGCCATGGCGGCCTTGGCGGGGATGGGGTTGGGCTCGGCGAAAAGGGCTTTGAACAAGGGCAGGAGCCGTTCCTGCATGCGGGCGGCTTCCTCCATCCGGCCTTCCTTGAGGGCGCGCACGAAGTCGGCCATGGCGGAAGGGAACACGTTGGAGGCCACGGAAATCACGCCTTCCGCGCCTTCCTGCATGAGCGTGAAGGTGTCTTCGTCGTTGCCGCTCAGCAGGACAAAGCCTTCCGGTTTGCGGGCCAGGATGCTGCGGCACTGCTCCAGGTTCCCGGAAGCTTCTTTGATGCCGATGATGTTCGGGACATCCCGGGCCAGTGCGAGGGTGGTTTCCGCGTCGCAGTTGACACCGGTGCGGCCGGGGACGTTATACAGGATGACGGGCTTGGGTGCAGCCTCCGCGATGGCTTTGAAATAGGCGTAGATGCCCCGCTGCGGGGGTTTGTTGTAGAACGGGACCACCACCAGGAAGGCGTCTGCGTCCTGCAGCAGCCGGATGTTCTCAAGGGTCCCGCGCACGGAGTTGGACCCCACGCCGGCCACGACAGGACGGCCCGCCGCGTGCTGCCGGGTCACTTCCAGGACCTGGAGTTTTTCCGATTCGGTGAGGGTGGGCGTTTCGCCCGTGGTGCCCAGGGGAACCAGGAAATCGATGCCGGTGGTGACTTGCCAGTCTACGGTGGCGGCGAAGGCCTCATAATCTACTTCGTTGCCTTTGAACGGGGTGAGGAGCGCCGTACCGCATCCCTTGACCAGAGTTTTTTCCATTTCTTTGTCTTTATTTGCACAAAATTAAGCAAAAAAAGCGTAAGTTTGTACAAATGCACCGAATATGAAAAAATTCCTTTTCCCCCTGCTGCTTGTCCTTGCCGCCTCGTGTACGCCGGCCCCGTCGGCCCGGTGGATCGAGGGTCCTGTCGGAGAAAACGGCCGGGCGGCCCATACGCTTGTCCTGAATAACGTTCCGGCCGGCTCCCGCGTCTGGTTCCAGGAGCTGTTCGACAATCACGCCGTGGCTGACGGGCCGGAAATTGTTCATTATCAAGGCACTTCCTTCTATATCGACATTCCGGAGCATAAAGGTGCCGAGCTGAGCATCCCGTACCAGGGCCGTCCGCTTCCGCGCCGTTCCTGGGCGCCGGAAGGCTTCGTGCTGCAGCAGAAAGGCCGGAAAGACCGCCCCATGCCCGTGGAATACTCTTTCCTGGAGCATGCGGCCGTCCGGGCCGACTCTTCCTGGTTCCAGCCTGTGGAAGTCGGCGCCCTGGATCTGATTCCGCAGCTGAAAATGCGTCCCTTCGAAGGTGCGCCCGAATCCCGTCCCGACGGTTGGTACCGGATTACCTTTTCCGGCGGCGAACCCGTGGTGGAATCGGTAGGGAACGGTGCTCTCTATGCCCGGACCACCCTGGCCAAGGTGGACGCGAAGGAAGGGGTTATCGAAGACTGGCCGGACTTCCCCTACCGGGGCTTCATGCTGGACGTAGTGCGGGATTTCCGTACGCCCGCGGAGGTGAAGCAGGTGCTGGACATCCTGGCATCCTACAAGGTGAACACCCTCCATTTCCACCTGGCCGACGACGAGAGCTGGTGCCTTGAGATCGAACCCCTGCCGGAGCTGACCGCTTTCGGCGCCCGCCATGCCCTGCCGGATTGGGAGCTCAGGGAAACGGAGGCGTTGAAGCCCACCGCCAACGGCCGGATCGGCACGGAAACTTTTTATACCGGGGAAGCGTTTGTGGACCTGCTGCAATATGCCTGGGAGCGGGGAATTGCCGTGGTGCCGGAGTTCGACACTCCCGGCCACTCCCGGGCTTCCATCCGGGCCATGGAAGCGTATGAGCGCCGTACGGGCGACGACAGTTTCCGCCTGCAGGACCCGGCCGACAGTTCCCGCTACTGGACTGCACAGGACTTTACGGACAATGTGCTAAGTGTATATCTTCCAAGCGTTTATAAGTTTTACGGCGTCGTGTTCGATGAGGTCCTTGCTCTTTATTCCCGGGCGGGCGTACCCCTGAAAGCCATCCACATCGGCGGCGATGAGGTGCCTTCCGGCGCCTGGTCCGGACGCGACCCTGCGGCCATGAAAGAGCAGTTCGTGAGCGGAATGCTGGATTTGGCCGAAGCCCGCGGCATCCGCCTCGCCGGCTGGCTGGAGCTTTCGCAGCACCTGACTCCGGCCACCGAAGAACGTCTGAAAAAGAACCTGTACTTCCTGAACCTCTGGAACCCTGCCACGGCCGACCTTCCCGGCGCCTACAGCGTTGCCAACGCCGGCTTCCCGGTGGTGCTGAGCAATGTCTCCAACGCCTACCTGGACCTCTCTTACGACAACGGGGCCGGCGAAATCGGCCTGGAATGGGGCGGATTCGTGGATGAGCGCACTTCTTTCGCCCTGCAGCCTTGGAATCTGTATGCCTCTGTCCGCTGGAACAAGGCCTGGGAACCGCAGGACGTGAGCCGGGCGGCGGAAGGGAAGACTCCGCTTTTGCATCCGGAGAACATCCTGGGCGTGGAAGCCTGCCTGTGGTCGGAGAATCTCCGCAGCCAGGAAAATGCGATGTATCAGATGCTTCCGAAGGCACTGGGAATCTTCGAACGCGGTTGGAACGCCGCTCCCTACTGGCCCACGGACGCCGCCTTCAAGGCCGACTTCCGCCATTTCTACAGCATCATTTCCGCGAAGGAGATGCCGGAGTGGGATTCCAAGGGGTATACTTACAAAAAACGCCGGAATTGCGTATCTTTGCAAGATAAAACAAACGAACTATGCGAGTAGCTGTTGTAGGAGCCACCGGACTGGTGGGCTCCAAAATGTTGGAAGTCCTTCAGGAACGGCAATTCCCGGTGACGGAACTGCTGCCGGTGGCGTCGGCCCGTTCCTGGGGAAAGAAAGTGTATTTCCAGGGCCGCGAATGGACGGTCATGAGTGCCGACGAGGCCATCGCCCGGAAGCCCGTGCTGGCGCTTTTCAGTGCCGGCGGCGCCACGTCTGAACTTTTGGCTCCCCAGTTTGCCGCAGCAGGCTGCTATGTGGTGGACAACTCCTCCTTCTGGCGCATGGACCCTTCCGTCCCCCTCGTCGTCCCCGAAATCAATGCCGACGTCCTCACTCCCCGGGACCGTATCATCGCCAACCCCAACTGCTCCACCATCCAGATGGTGCTGCCGCTTGCTCCGCTTCATCAGGCATACGGCATCAAGCGGATTGTGGTGAGCACTTACCAGAGCGTCACGGGTGCCGGACAGCGGGGCATCGAGCAGCTGGAAGCGGAACGCGCCGGCGGCTCCGGCTCCAAATTCCCCCACCGGATAGACCTGAATGTGATTCCGCATATCGACGCTTTCCTCCCGGACGGCTATACCAAGGAAGAGATGAAGATGGTCAACGAAACCCGGAAAATCCTCCGGGACGCTTCCATCGCCGTGTCGGCCACCACGGTCCGCGTTCCTGTCAAGGGCGGCCACTCGGAAAGCGTGAATATCGAATTCCGGAAACCGTACGACCTCTCCGACGCCCGCAACCTGATGGCTTCCATGCCCGGGGTCGTTGTCAAGGACAATCCGGCCGACAGCGAGTATCCCATGCCCTTGGATGCCTGGGGCAAGGACGAAGTGTTTGTGGGCCGCATCCGCCGCGATCCTTCCGTGGAGAACGGCCTCAATCTCTGGTGCGTTTCCGACAATATCCGGAAAGGCGCCGCCACCAATGCCGTCCAGATTGCCCAGTACCTCCTGGAAAAAGGCTGGCTGGCATAACCTCAGGTGCATTTTGTGGCGTTTTTGCACCTGGGAAGGGAAAAAACAAGGGCGTGAGGTGCAAAAAAGGGCATTTTCGCACCTGGTACTAAAGTAAAATGATGAATTGGGAATTATTCAAAGGCATGCTGTCCATGGATTCCACTTCCGGCAGGGAGCGGGACATGGCGCTGTGGCTGCATGACAACCTGCAGGCGCCGGTCAAGGAGCTCATGGAAGTGGGTGACGGAACTCTGAACCTGTTTCTTCGCTGGGGCACCCCCCAGGTGGTGTTCTGCTCCCACATGGACACCGTTCCTCCGTATATAACGCCCAGTTTCCCGGAAGGTATCGCTTCCGGAGGACATGTCCACCCCCGGACATGGGCAGGGGGAGGGGCCCGCTGGAGACAAGTTATCCGCGGAGCGGATGACGCAGGAAACAGCGGGAGGGGCCGGAGTGAGCGGAGCGAGCGGAGTTCCTCCGGAGGCGATACCTCCCGGGAGACCGATGTCATTACCGGGCGGGGAAGTTGCGATGCGAAGGGACAGGTCTTTGCTATGTATACGGCTTGTAAGGAGCTGGAGGCGAGCGGGTTCACGGACTTCGGCCTGCTGATTGTCGCGGGGGAGGAAACCGGTTCCTGGGGAGCCAAGGCATTTTCCAAGACCGGGTTCAAGGCCCCGTTCCTGATTGTGGGAGAGCCGACGGAAAACCGGATGGTGTCGGCCTCCAAAGGCACCAAGTCCTATGACCTCACCTTCCGTGGAGAGGCCTTCCATTCGGGTTATCCGCAGTATGGTGTCAGTGCCGTGGACTTGTTTGTCGATTTCTATAACAAGCTGAGGGAAAAAGACTTCGGCATGGACCCCGAACTTGGGGAGACCACGTGGAACGTTGGCCTTCTGCACAGTGACAATCCGCAGAACATCCTTTCTCCCGAGCTCCGCTGCCGGCTGTATTTCCGCACCACTTTTGTCAGCGACCAGGCGGTGCAGGACTGGATGGCCTCCGCCGGGAATGTGACCGTGGAGGCACGGGGCGGCGACCAGCCGGCTCGGTATGTGACGCTTCCGGGCTTCGAGTCGGCCCCGGTGTCTTTTGGCAGCGACGCTCCGCACCTTGCGGGCTTCGGCCATAAGATCATCTGCGGTCCCGGCACCATCCGCGTGGCCCACCGGGACGACGAGAAAGTCTCCGTCCGCGACCTCGTGCGCGCCACGGAGCAGTATGTCCGGATGTACCGTGAAATACAAAACATAATCCAATAGATTACACTTCGCACTATGATAAAGGTAATCATCAGTGGCTACGGAAAAATGGGCCACATGGTAGAGAAAGAGCTGGAAAGGAGGGGGATCGAGTTGGTGGAAGCCAGCGAGGACATCACGGCGGTGGATCCGGCCGTCGCAAAGGCGTGCGTCTGCATCGACTTCACCACGCCGGACGCCTTCCGGGCCAACTATCCTTTTATCGCCCGTCATTTCAAGGCGGCGGTTGTGGGCACCACGGGCTGGAACGACATCCGGGCCGACGTGTTCGCCGCCTTCGAAGCCGCCGGCACCCCGCTCATCTACGCTTCCAATTTCTCTCTGGGCGTGAATGCGCTGTATGCCGCCGTGCGGAAGGCGTCGGCTCTTCTGAAAGGGGCCGGGTATGTGCCGGAGATAGAAGAAATCCATCACATCCACAAACTGGATGCGCCGTCCGGAACGGCCAAGACGCTGGGTGCAATCGTAGAAGAGTCGCTGGGAGAGAAGCCCGAAATCACCTCCGTCCGTGAGGGGGAAGTCCCTGGAATCCATACACTTACCCTGACATCTGAGTGCGACAAGCTCACCCTCCGGCACGAGGCGTTCTCCCGCGAGGGATTTGCAAAAGGGGCGGTCGTGGCCGCCACGCTCACCGAAGGGCTGGAGGGAATTCATGAATTCGGGGAGTTGCTTTGAGTTTTTTCTTATCTAAAGATTGTATAGTGGAAATCAGCGTCCTTAAATTCGGCGGTTCTTCCGTAGCTTCCGCCACCAATATGTCCCGCGTACTGGACCTCGTGGAAATGGAGGCCCGGGAGCGGCGTGTCATCCTGGTGTCCAGCGCCATCAGCGGCTGCACCGACGCCCTCCTGAATGCCGGCCCCGACAGCCTCCTGGAAATGGAAAAACGCCACCGGGACATTGTCACGCGCCTTTTCACCGGGGCCGACAGAACCCGCGTGCAGGCGTTGGTGGACGCCCTTTTCACCGAACTCCGCCAAGCCCCCGCCGACGAGCAGGTCACGTACGGAGAGATCCTTTCCACCACCATTCTCTGTGAAAAACTGAAGGCCGAAGGCTGCCGCACAGTCTGGCTGGATTCGCGCGATTTGGTGGTCAAAGACAATGAAAAAGAAACCTACAGGCGGATCAGGCAGGCCGTTGACGCTGCGGATGCCCATGTTCTGGTAGCCCCGGGCTTCATCTGCCGGGAAGAAAGCGGCAAGGTGAGCACCCTCGGGCGCGGCGGGTCGGACTACAGCGCCGCCCTCTATGCGGCCGCCGTCAAAGCTTCCAGCCTCCAGATCTGGACCGACGTGCCCGGCATCATGACCGCCAACCCCCGGCAGGTATCCCGCGCCCGCAGTATCCCCCGGATGAGTTATACCGCCGCCCGGGAAATGGCTTCCCACGGTGCCAAGGTGCTGTATGCTCCCACTGTCGCCCCGGCCATGGAGGCCGGCATCGCCATCGAAATCCGGAACACCTTCGCCCCGGAAGGCGGCAAGACGGTCATCTCTTCGGATGTCACCGGAGAGCGGAACGTGGGCCTGGCGTCGCAGCAGAAGGGGAGCGTCGTGGAAATCTGCCTGGTCGGCAGCCGGAATGTGCCGGCCGTGGAGCAGGCGCTGACGGAAGCCGGGATCGGCCCGCTGCGGCTCTGGGAAGAGGGCGGCAATGTCCTGCTGACGGTGCGTCCTGCCGTGGAAGGATCGGCCCTGAAGGCCCTTCACCGGGCGTTTTTCGAGACGCTGCCGCTGCAGCAGATCTACCTTTTTGTCGCCGGCTACGGAGCGGTGGGGAAAGCCCTCGTGCAACTGGTGCGGCAGGCCTCTTCCACCGTTGAGGCCCGCACCGGGAAGACCCTCCGGATCGGCGGCCTGGCTGACTCCCGCCGCTTCAGCATCGACCTGTCCGGAGCTCCCGCCGACCCTTCCGAGGAAGGCGACTTCGTGGACAGGGTCTGCGCCGTTGCGCCCCGCGGGTCGGTCTTCGTGGACTGTACTGACAGCAAGACCCTGTACCAGCGCTATGCCCAGCTGTTTGCCGCCGGGCTGAACGTGGTTTCCTCCAACCGGCGTTCCTTCGCCGTCCCTTATGCCGACTACGCCGCCCTGCATGCCGCCGCACGCGAAAACGGCGCTTTCCTCCGCTATGAAACCACCGTGGGCAGTGCCCTTCCCATTCTGGATTCCATCGCCCGCGGCGCCAACAGCTGCGACGAAATCCTGTCCCTGGAAGCCGTCGTATCCTGCACGCTGAACCAGATCCTGGGCGACTACCGCCCCGGCGGCGAGTCCCTCGCCTCGCTGGTCCGGAAGGCCCGTACGGCCGGCCTCACCGAGCCGGATCCCCGCGTGGACCTGGGCGGAGAAGATGCCCTCCGGAAACTGCTGATCCTTGCCCGGGAAGCCGGTGTAAAACTGGAAGCGGGCCAGGTCAAGATAGACCCTGTGGTCCCTGAAACCATCCTGGAAGGCTCCCTGGATGCGTTTTTTGAGAAACTGGAAAGCTATGAGCCCAGCTTTGCCGCCGCCTGCCGCCAGGCCGAGCAGCAAGGCTTCCGCCGTCGCTTCGTGGCCTCTCTGGAAAAGACGGAGGAGGGATACCGCGCCGGAATCGGCCTGAAGAATGTACCGCCGGTCCATCCGGCCTACCACCTCAGCGGCACGGAAAACGCCATCATCATCCGCAGTACCTTCCATCCCTATCCGCTCGTGATCCAGGGCCCCGGGGAAGGTGCCCGCGACGCGGCTTCCAGCATTCTCAACGACATATTGCGCTAATCCGCCATGAAAAGACTCTTGATCACCCTTCTGGGTACGGTGGCAGCCGTCTATGCCCAGGCCCAAGTGGCTTCCATCCAGGCCGACAAGGCCATCCTGGATGCCCCCTTCAGCGAACAGGACGAAAAATACTTCGCCGCTCCGCCCAAGGATTTCTGGCCCCAGACCTGGTTCCATTTCATCGGCGACAATGTCTCCCGCGAGGGGATGGACGCCGACCTCCAAGCCATTGCCGAGGCCGGCATCTCCGGCATCCAGTGGTTCCACGGCGCCTTCGGAGGCCGATGGCCGGAGGTAAAGGAACCCATCGTCCCACTGTCCGAAGACTGGGACCGGATGGTGGCGTATCTGGGTGAGAAGGCCCGCAGCCTGGATCTTCGGCTCACCGTGCAGACCTGCCCCGGCTGGGCCATGGCCGGCGGCCCTTGGATTACCCCCGAGGACGCCATGCGCGACCTGGTCTGGAGCCGCACCGACGTCAAAGGCGGCGCGCAGGGAATCCTCCTTCCCAAACCTCAGCGCTCGGAGGAACCGTGGCGGGACTACCGCGACATTTCCGTCATCGCCTTTCCCACGCCGGAAGGCGATACCGGCTCACCCCTGAAACTCGAGGACATCCAGGCCGACGCCGCCTGGACCGCCCTTCTCCGCGGCGAAAAGGGTGTTTCCGAAAAAGAACCGCTCACCCATACAGTCACTTTCCGGACATCCTCTCCGCTCCGTACTCTGGAGATGCCGGCCGTGCAGGAGCTGAGCCACGCTTTCTGCAATACGCCCGGCATAACCGTGGATATCCGGGTCGTCTGCCGGGACGGGCTGGAGCGGGAAGTGGCCCATGTGCAGCTTCCCATGGCCAGCTGGCAGGACAATGAACCTTTTGTCCTGGCCCTGCGTGAAGTCCCGGAGGCGGAACAGTACCGCCTCACCTTCACCCATGAGCACCCGATGAACCTGGCCTACCTGCGCTTTTATTCGGCGGCGCGGCAGAATGACTGGCGGGCAGCCGCCGGCCGCACGCTGCGCGGACGGGAGAAGTACCAGGAAAAGGCCGTCCGGGCGGCCGAAAGCTATGTGGACCCGTCCACCGTGCTGGACCTGACCGGCCTGATGGATGCGGACGGCCGGCTCAACTGGACTGCCCCGGAAGGAAATTGGACCATCCTCCGTTACGGCCATGTGAACATCGGCTACAAGAATTCGCCCGCCCCGGCAAACGCGACGGGCTGGGAATGCAATAAACTGGACGTCAGAGGCGCCCGGACGCAGTTCTCCCATTATGTCGGCCGTCTTGCGGACGGTCCGCTCCGGGGCAAGGCCGACGGCATGCTCATGGACAGCTGGGAATGCCGCAACCAGAACTGGACCGGCGAAATGGAGGCCGAATTCGCCTCCCGTGCCGGCTATGCCCTCCGCCCTTGGCTTCCTGCCCTTTCCGGCTATGTGCTGGGCAGTCCGGAAACCACCGCGAAGTTCCTCGGGGACTGGCGGAAAGTGAAGACGGCCCTGTACAATGAGAACTTCTTCGGCGAAATGGTGCGCCTCGCCCACGAAAAAGGCCTGGACGTGCAGTACGAGACCGCCGGCGGCGACGTCGTCTCCATGGACTACATGGAATACTACAAGTATGCCGACGTCCCCATGACCGAATTCTGGCATCCTTTCTCGGAAGGTTATGTGGGCGACCTGAACTTCAAGCCGATCAAACCCACGGCGTCGGCCGCGCACCTGTACGGCAAGCGCCGGGTGGCGGCGGAAAGTTTCACCTCCTTCGATCTCACCTGGGACGAACACTGGGAGATGCTCAAGGAAGTGGCCAACCTGAATATGACCGAGGGAGTCACCCACAATGTGTTCCACACGTATACCCACAATCCGCAGGTGGACTTCCTCCCGCCGGGAACCAGCTTCGGCAACAAGATCGGGACGCCTTTCCTCAGGGGACAGACCTGGTGGAAATACATGCCTTATTTCACCCGCTACCTGTCCCGCACCTCCTATCTGCTGGAGCGCGGCCTTCCTGTCGTGGACGTGCTGTGGTACACCGGCGACGAAGTGGGCTACCACAAGCCGGACCAGAAAATTCCTTTCCCGGCAGGCTACAAATATGATTATTGCAATCCGGACGCCCTGTTCAACCGGCTTCAGGCGGTGGACGGACGGCTGACGACCCCGGAAGGAATCTCCTACTCCGTGCTGTGGGTTTCCGAGCCGGAACGGCTTTCGGAAAAGACGCTGCAAAAGCTGCAGGAGCTGATCGCCGCCGGTGTCAAAGTCCTGATGACCCCCACCGTGACGGCGGGCAGCCTTCAGGCCTTCGGTCTGGCGCCGAACCTCGTGTGCGAAGCGCCTCTCCTTTGGACGCACCGCAAGGCCCAGGGTGCCGAGTGGTACTACATCGCGGCTCCCGTCGGTTCGGGTTTTCAGGGTACGGTTAAGTTGCGGGCGTCAGGGAAGGCCGAACTGTGGGACGCTGTCAGCGGCAAGGTTACCGGCCTCGAGAGTACGCAGGAAGGAGATTATCAACTTGTGCACCTGGATCTGGAACGGGCCGGAAACTGCTTTGTGGTGTTCCGCCCGGAGAGCACGAAGGCCCCCGCCGCCGTGCCGGACCTCCGCCGGGAAAAGGTGCTGAGCAAGTGGACCCTCCGGTTCCCCGAAGGCTGGGGAATCCCTGACAAACCACTGAAAATCAACGCGCTGGCAGCTTGGAAAGACCTCCCGCTTTCTCCGGAAGGAAAGGCCTTCTCCGGAACGGCCGTCTATGAAACCACCTTCACCCTTCCCAAGGCCGGACCGGTGGTCCTGGACCTCGGCCGGGTGGATATGATTGCCGACGTGACGCTGAACGGCGTGCCCTCCGGCGTGCTGTGGGCCAGACCCTACCGGCTTTGCCTGGAAGGAAAAGCCGGGCGCAATACGCTCCGTATCGCGGTCACCGGAACTTGGTTCAACCGTCTCGCCTACGACGCTTCCCTCCCGGAAGCCGAGCGCAAGACCTGGACCATCGCCGGCCCGGAAGCCGGCTCTCCGCTTCGTGAATCCGGTCTCATGGGTCCCGTGAGACTCATGTATTGATAAAAATACGTATCTTTGCAGACTATGATTCAAGTGATGGGCATATTCGGCTTCCTGAGCTTCGGCTGGGCGGATGTCCTGGACATCCTGATGGTGGCCACCGTGATTTTCTTCCTGATCCGCAGCATCAGGGGGGATTCGTCCGTGCTGAATATCGTGCTGGTGCTGGTCGCCCTGCTCATCCTGCAGGTGGTGGTGAGCGCCCTGAACATGCGGATGATGACCGCGCTGCTGAACACGCTGCTGGACGTAGGTGTACTGGCCATCATCATCCTCTTCCAGCCGGAAATCCGCCATCTGCTGAACCGATTTGCCGTCACGTCGGGCCTTACCCGCCGCACCGGCCAGCTGTTCAACCGCATCCTGGGCATCAAGGACGAGAAGATGGGCAGCCGCAGCGTGGAAGAGCTGGGCGAGGCCGTGCGGGCCATGTCGGCCGAAAAGACCGGCGCCCTCATCGTCATCCAGCACAAGTCGTCCATGGAAGAGTATATCTCCACCGGCGACCGTTTTGAGGCCGACATCAACCGCCGCCTCATCATGAACATCTTTTTCAAGAATTCCCCGCTGCACGACGGCGCCATGATCATTGTGGGCGACCACATCGCCGCCGCCCGCTGCCAGCTTCCGATGACCAACCGCACCGACATCCCTGCCCATTACGGCATGCGTCACCGCGCTGCCATCGGCCTTTCCGAAGACACCGACGCCGACATCCTGGTGGTTTCGGAGGAAACCGGCAACGTGAGTTTTGTCCGGGGCGGCGAAATCCATACCGTCCAGGACATGAAGGAACTGCGGGAAATCCTGAGTTCCATTATGAAGGAGGAGCAGTAGATGGACGAGAGGCTGGAGGCAAAACTGGGGTTCGACAGGGTGCGCGCTGCGATTCAGGCGCGCTGTTCCACCGAATATGCCGCTCTGCGCACGCAGGAGGAGGAATTCAGCACCGACGCGGAGGAAATCCACCGTCGGCATCTTCTCGCCGACGAGATGCGCCTGATCCTCATGTTCGAGGAGAATTTCCCCACTTCCGGCTACATCGACGCCATCGGCTTCCTGGAACCGGTCGGCAAGAATGCTTCGATTGACCTGCTGTCCCTCGGGAAGCTGCGCACCCTGCTGGAAACGCTGCGGAAGGCCCTGCATTTCTTCCATTCGGTGAAGGAGGGGATTTACCCCAACCTGCAGCACCTGTGCGCGGGAATCAGCGCCCCCGCCGACGTTTCCCGCCGCATCGACGCCATTCTGGACCGCCACGGCGAGATTAAGGACACCGCGTCGGACGAACTGTATTCCATCCGCCGCAGCATCCGCGACAAGGAACTGAACGTCTCCCGCCGGATGAATGCCATCCTCCGGCAGGCCCAGCTCTCCGGAATCGTGGATGCCGACGCCAGCGTCTCGATCCGGGACGGCAAGATGCTCATCCCGGTCGCATCGGCCAAAAAACGGCAGTTCCAGGGCTTTGTGTACGATGAATCGGCCACCGGGAAGACCACCTTCATGGAGCCGGCCGAGATTGTGGCCCTGCAGAACGAGATTTCCGAACTCCATTTTGCCGAGACGCGGGAAATCGCCCGCATCCTGTATGAATTCGCGGAATTCCTGCGCCCCTATGTGCCGGAGCTCATTGCCGGCGCAACCCTGATCGGCGAACTGGATTTCAATATGGCCAAGGCGCATGTGGCGCTGGATTACATCGCCGGCATGCCGGTGGTGTCGCAGGACGGCTCGCTGAGCCTTCGGAAAGCCCGCCATCCGCTTTTGGAAAAGTCCCTCCGGAAGGAAGGGAAGCAGATTGTCCCCCTTACCGTCACCCTCACGCCCGCCAAGCGGATTCTCCTGATCTCCGGCCCAAATGCCGGTGGCAAGAGCGTATGCATGAAGACGGTGGGCCTGCTGCAGTACATGTTCCAGTGGGGCATGCTCATTCCCACGTCGGAAACTTCTGAACTGCCTGTGTTTGACCGGATTATGGTCTCTATCGGCGACGACCAGTCCCTGGAGAACGACCTGTCCACCTACAGCTCTTTCCTGGCCGACATGAAATCCATGCTGGAGGTGGCCGACGCCCGCACCCTGGTCCTGATCGACGAGTTCGGCTCCGGGACGGAACCGGCAGCCGGCGGCGCCATTGCGGAAGCCATCCTCCACCAGCTGGACGAACGGGGAGCATACGGAGTCATCACGACACACTATACCAACCTGAAGCTGTACGCTTCGTCGGAGCAGACCGGCGTGGTGAACGGCGCCATGCAGTTCGACGCGGCCACCGTTGCGCCGCTGTTCCAATTGGAGATTGGCCTTCCGGGGTCTTCTTTTGCCTTTGAGCTGGCCCGTAAGATGGGAATGCCCGAAGCGCTGGTCCACGACGCGGAGGAACGCGCCGGCGAGCAGTTCGTGGGAATCGAGCGGAACCTCCGCAAGATTGCCCGCAGCCGCCGCCAGCTGGACGAAAAGCTCACCCGCATCCGCGCTACGGACAAAACCCTCGAAGGCCTCACCGACCGTTACGAAAAGGAACTGGAGGAAATCAAGGAGATGCGCCGCCGCATCCTGGACGAAGCCCGCGCGGAAGCGGAAAAGATTGTGCGCGGGGCCAACAAGCAGGTGGAAAGCACCATCCGCACCATCCGCGAAACCCAGGCCGACAAGGAGCAGACCCTCCAGGCCCGTGCCGAATTGCAGGGCTTCCTGGGCGCCTTGGCCGAAGGACGCAGCCGCCGCGACGCCTACATCGACAGGAAACTGGCCACGGTCAAGGAGCGGAAAGAGCGGGAGATGGTCCGGAAAAGACGCCGGGCCGACGGCGAAACCCTCCAGCAGATGCAGCAGCGGGAGGAAGAGGCGCGGAAACTGTCGGCCTTCCGGAACGCCCCGCTGAAAGTAGGGGAGAAGGTGCGCATCAAGGAGAACGGGATGGTGGGCGAAGTGTCTGTCGTCAGCACCAAGGCCGTGACGGTGATTGTGGGCAACATCACGACAAAAATGCCCCTGGACCGCGTGGAACGCATAACGGCCAGCGAATACAAGGCTGTGGCCAAGGCCCCTTCGGAGCGTCCGCGCCAGGTGTATGACAGCTCCCTGTCCGAGCGGAAAGCCAATTTCAAGACAGAACTGGACGTCCGCGGCGAGCGTGTGGCCGACGCCCTGGAGATTGTGATGAAATATATTGACGATGCCATTATGCTTGGCGTCCCTTCGGTGCGAATTTTGCATGGTAAGGGTACGGGCGCCCTTCGGGAAGAAATCCAGAAGTACGTCCGCACCGTTCCCGGCGTCACATCGGCCGCTGACGAGCACATCCAGTTTGGCGGATCCGGCGTGACGGTGGTAAAATTTGACTAAGACCTGTAACCATGAATGTTCTCAGAACCAGCAAGATAGGAGAGATGGGAGAAGAGATGGCCTGCGATTTTCTACGCTCGCGCGGCCATCAGATCCTGGACCGCAACTGGCGGGCCGGCCATCTGGAGCTGGATATCGTTTCAGAAGCCGCCGACGGCCTTCACTTCGTAGAGGTAAAGGCGCGGACGGCGCCTGCCACCACGTCCGTCTCGGACCAGGTTTCCCCGTTGAAGCAGAAGCGCATCAGCGCCGCTGCGCTCCAGTACCTTAATAAGAATAAGCTGGCCGGGCGGGAAGTTTTCTTCGACATTGTTTCCGTCCTGTTCGATGGCGGCCATACCGTGGTGCGTTATTTTCCCCAGGCCTGGATTCCCATGTATGTGTAAAATCAGTTCTGCGTTATGAATCCTCACAGATATTGTGTCATCATGGCCGACGGTGCCGGCTCGCCCAAACAGTTGCAGGTCACTTATGAACGCTTCCAGCAAGTGGTCCCGGAGGAGAACATCCTCGTGGTAACCCTGGAACGTTTCGCCGCCGAGGCGCGCCGCGTTCTGCCCGCCCTTCCGGAAAAGAACCTGCTGCGGGAACCGTCGGCCCGGAAAACGGCGCCCTGCATGGCATTTGCGGCTTATACGCTCCTTGTGCGTGACCCGGAAGCCGTGATCGTGGCCACTCCCTGGGACCTTGTCATCCGCGACGAGGCCCTGTTTGCGCGCACCATCGGCGAAGCCTTCGACTATGTGGAGGAAAACGACGTCCTGATGACGCTCGGCATCGTTCCCAAGACGCCGGATGTGAACTTCGGCTACATCCAGGTCCGGGAAGGGCGCAATGCCCACCTGATGGCCGGCCCCCTGCAGGTGAAAACCTTCACGGAAAAGCCGCCGCTGGAACTGGCCGAGGTGTTCGTCCGCACGGGCGAGTTCTTCTGGAACAGCGGTATCTTCATCTGGCGGGCCTCCACCATCTGCGCCGAGATGGAGAAATACCTCCCTGAGGTCACCGAGCTTTTCCGCGGCTGGCAGGACCATATCGGCGAACCCGCCTTCGTGGAGCGGGCCTACGCGGAATGCCCCAAGGTTTCCCTGGACTACGGTGTCATGGAGCACACTTCCAGGGCCTGGCTCTATCCCGCCCGGTTCGGCTGGGCCGACATTGACAGGCTGTGAAAAAACCTGTTGATAACTTTTGGATTTTCAAATATTTATCCGTATCTTTGCGGTCCGCAAAAAGAGTATGCGGGCCGCTTTTTAGTGGCTAAAGTATTTATAAACAATTAATTAACAAACACCAATGCCTGGTTTAATTGGAAAGAAAGTCGGAATGATTTCCGTCTTCGGTGCCGACGGGAAGAATATCCCGTGCACCGTCATTGAGGCTGGTCCGTGTGTTGTCACGCAGGTTCG
>DGXN01000020.1:0-2067 GCA_002396335.1 Bacteroidales bacterium UBA4231 | reverse complement strand
CCTATGACGAAAAGAAAGAGAAGCGCACCAGCAAGGCTCTGAAGGGCCATTTCGAAAAGGCTGGAACTACTCCCAAGAAGAAGCTCGTGGAATTCGCGGCTGACTTCGCCGGAGAGCTCAAGCTCGGAGACACCCTCACCGTCGCAGACGTCTTCACCGATGTCAAGTTCATCGACGTGGTGGGTACTTCCAAAGGTAAGGGTTTCCAGGGCGTCGTGAAACGCCACGGATTCGCCGGTGTCGGCGGTGTCACCCACGGTCAGCACAACCGTCTGCGTCACCCCGGTTCCATGGGCGCATCCTCCTGGCCTTCCCGCGTTTTCCCGGGAATGCGCATGGCGGGTCACATGGGCAACGAGCGTGTGAAAGTGTTCAACCTCGAGGTCCTGAAGCTCATCCCTGAGAACAATCTTATCATCGTTAAAGGTTCCGTTCCCGGAGCCAAGGGTTCTTACTTAATTCTGGAGGACTAAGTTATGGAATTGTCTGTTTACAAGATTGACGGATCTGAATCCGGAAAGAAAGTGGTCCTTGACGAGAAGGTGTTCGGCGTCCAGCCCAACGACCACGTCATCTACCTCGACGTTCTCCAGTATCTGGCCGCCCAGCGTCAGGGCACTGCCAAGACCAAAGACCGCAGCGAGGTTGCCTACAGCACCAAGAAGCTCGGCCGTCAGAAAGGCGGCGGCGGTGCACGTCACGGCTCCCTGAAGGCCGGTATCTTCGTGGGTGGCGGCAACGTGTTCGGTCCCAAACCGCGCGACTATCGTTTCAAGCTCAATAAGAAAGTCAAGCAGCTCGCCCGCGTGAGCGCCCTCTCTTACAAGGCTCAGGAAAACAAGATCGTCATTGTGGAACCGTTCGCCATGGACGCTCCCAAGACCAAGGAATTCAAGAACATCCTCTCCGCCATCAAGGCCGGCGATCGCAAGGTCCTGTTCGTCCTTCCGGAGAACTCCAACAATATTTTCCTGTCATCCCGCAACCTGCCCTCCGTGCAGGTGATCACCGTTGACGAGATCAATACCTACGCTATCATGAATGCCCATTCCCTGGTGCTTGTGGACGGCGTGCAGGACATCCTCGCAGCAAGAGTAAAGTAAAGGAGAAAAGAAAATGGGTATTTTAATTAAGCCAATCGTAACCGAGAAAATGACGGCTGAGGGCGAAAAGCTCAACCGTTACGGTTTCATCGTGGACCGCAAGGCCAATAAGATCCAGATCAAGGCTGCCGTCGAGCAGATGTACGGTGTCTCCGTCGCAGAGGTCAACACCCTCAACTACCACGGCAAGCGCAAACAGCGCTACACCAAGGCCGGCCTGCTCCGCGGTCGTATGAATCACTACAAGAAGGCATATGTCACGCTTGCCGGTGAAGACAAGATCGATTTCTACGCTAACATCTAAGAAGGAGAATAAATTATGGCAATCAAAAAGTACAAACCGGTAACCCCCGGTCAGCGTAACAAAGCTATCAGCTCCTTCGATGAGATCACCGCGAAGAAGCCTTATAAGAAACTTCTTGCTCCGCTCAAATCCACCGGCGGCCGCAACAACACCGGTCAGATGACCGTGCGCTACCGTGGCGGCGGACACAAGAGAATGTACCGTCTGGTAGACTTCGTCCGCAACCGCGACGAATTCAAAGCCACCGTGCTCACCATCGAGTACGATCCCAACCGCAGCGCCCGCATCGCCCTCATCCAGTATGAGGATGGTCTGAAGAGCTACATCATCGCCCCCAACGGCCTCCAGGTCGGTCAGGTGGTGGAAAGCGGCCCTCAGGCTTCCCCGGATATGGGTAACTGCCTCCCGCTCGCCAATATTCCCGTAGGTACCCTCATTCACGCTATCGAGCTCCGTCCCGGTCAGGGCGCCGCTATGGCCCGTTCGGCCGGCACCTATGCCCAGCTCGCCGCCCGCGAAGGCAACTACGCCATCCTGCGCCTCCCTTCGGGAGAAACCCGCATGGTTCCCGTTACCTGCCGCGCCACTGTCGGTACTGTTTCCAACCCGGATCATAATCTGGAAAGCGACGGTAAAGCCGGCCGCACCCGTCATCAGGGT
>DGXN01000003.1:22538-24365 GCA_002396335.1 Bacteroidales bacterium UBA4231 | reverse complement strand
TGTGGAGCGGAAGGACTGTGACGAAAACGAGGGCTGTTGTGAAGGACGGGAAGGCGATGGATGTGAGGGTGTATATGCTGGTTTGATTTTTGCTTAGAATGCCATTCGGCATTATGACCCTCCGGGACCGCATATCACTCACTTGGCGCTATGGGAAAGGCATATTCCTGATTGGCGCAGTGTATAATCTGGTGTGCGCAGGTTCCCAAACCTTAGGATTCTCCTACACATTCATGGTGGATTCTTTTATCCTGAAAGTGGCCCTTCTGGCCATTACCATGTACCTGGTGAAACAGTTCCGTGACCGGGACGCCATCTTCTTCTACATCAACCTGGGTCTATCGCGACGGAAACTACTCACCAGCGTCATTCTGATAGACTTTCTTGCGCTCGCTATCCTCATGACCATTATGTTTTTCATCTATGGATAAGCACAGGCTCATAGTGGACAGCGTGGTAGTCCGCTTTGGTCAGAAGACGGTCCTGAGTGGCGGGTATATCACCTCCGAAACCGGAATGGTCACCGGCCTTCTTGGACGCAACGGCGCCGGAAAATCCTGTATGTTCCGCGCCCTCATGGGCGGCCTCCGGGTAGAGAATGTGATGGTGAGCATCGATGAAAAGCCAATAGACCGTCAAACTATTGGCCAGCATATCAAGTATCTGCCGCAAGGGCGCTTGATTCCGGAAGGGATGCAACTGCACCGGGCTTTTGAACTGTACGGCGTGAACTACTGGACCTTCGTCAACAGGGTGCCAAGGTTTTCCCGCCATTACGATTCGCACATCTATGAGCTCTCCGGCGGCGAGGCACGGCTGGTAGAATTGTACTTGGTATTGCTGAGCGACGCTCCTTTCTACATCCTGGACGAGCCGTTTACGCAGGTAGATCCGGTAAACATTGACGAAGTCAAGGCTCTGATTCGGGAACGTAGTGTGGATCACGGTATAATCGTCACTGATCATAACTATGACGCCATCTCCTCCGTGGCGGATAACCTTTTCGTGATTGCCGACGGTTACACCAGTCCTGTCCGGAGCCGGGAAGATTTGGTCCGGCACGGGTATCTTAGGGCTGAGGATCTGTTCACCTAAAAAATTACGCATAAACATGGCAAGTTTATGCGTAATTACTGTAGCATGCTGATTTACAGCGTTTTTTGTGGAGCATAGGGGATTCGAACCCCTGACCTATAGATTGCGAACCTATCGCTCTACCAACTGAGCTAATACCCCATGTAGGCAGTGGCCTCAGGAAGGCCACTGCTGTAAGAAAAGTTACTTGGTGATGACCTTGGCCATTTCCAGAACCTTGTTGCTGTAACCCCATTCGTTGTCGTACCAGGCGCAAACCTTGACGAAGGTCTTGTCCAGCTGGATACCGGCCTTCTCATCGAAGATGGAGGTCAGGGGGCAACCGCGGAAGTCGGTGGAAACGACGGCCTCGTTAGTGTAACCGAGCACACCCTTGAGTTCGCCTTCAGAGGCTTCCTTCATGGCGGCGCAGATTTCCTCATAGGAGGCTTCCTTGGCCAGTTCCACGGTGAGGTCTACGAAGGAGACGTCGCTGGTGGGAACACGCAGGGACATACCGGTGAGTTTGCCGTTGAGTTCAGGGAGAACTTTACCGACAGCCTTGGCAGCACCCGTGGAGGAAGGGATGATGTTCTCCAGGATACCGCGGCCGCCGCGCCAATCCTTCTTGGAAGGACCGTCAACGGTCTTCTGGGTAGCGGTAGCAGCGTGAACGGTGGTCATCAGGCCGCGGACAACACCGAACTTGTCGTTCAGGACCTTGGTCACAGGGGCCAGGCAGTTGGTGGTGCA
>DGXN01000003.1:14886-22469 GCA_002396335.1 Bacteroidales bacterium UBA4231 | reverse complement strand
GTGGTGCAGGAGGCGTTGGAGATGATGGTCTGACCGGCATAGGTCTTGTGGTTCACACCGTAGACGAACATAGGGGTAGCGTCCTTGGAGGGAGCGCTCATGATGACTTTCTTGGCACCGGCCTTGATATGGGCCTCTGCAAGTTCAGCGGTGAGGAAGAAACCGGTGGATTCGACGACGACGTCTACGCCAAGGGCACCCCAGGTGATGTTGGCGGGATCTTTCTCGCAGAAGACCTGGATCTTGTTGCCGTCTACGATCATGTAGTTGCCTTCGACTTTGATGTCGTGGTTGAAGATGCCGTGCACGGAGTCGTACTTGAGCATGTAAGCCAGATAGTCGGGATCCAGAAGGTCGTTGATACCGACGACGCAGATGTCTTTACCAAAGTTTTCAACGGCGGCGCGGAAGACCATACGGCCGATACGGCCAAAACCGTTAATACCAAGTTTGATCATAATACTGTAATTTATTGTTTAATAAAATCATTGCTTTTTAAGGCGCCGCAAATTTACGAAAAAAATCCGATATTGTAAGTAAGAGTGCCGGAAATTATTAAAAATTTTTAATCGGCCTGCGGAAACAGCTCCTGCTCCACGATTTCACAGAGGATGTGCCCGACCAGGGTCTGGCACTCCTGGATGCGGGGCGTGTCCGAAGAAGGGACATGGAGGACATAATCGTACGCATCCATTCTGCAGGGCTTCTCCCCTACGACGGCCACGCTCACAAGGCCTTTTTCCCGGCATGCGTCCAGCGCCTTCACCAGATTCTCCGAATTCCCGGAAGTGGAAATGCCCACGAAAACGTCTCCGGGGCGGCCGAGGGCGACAATCTGGCGGGAGAAAACCTGGTCGTACCCATAATCATTGCCGATGGCGGTGAGGATGGACGTGTCCACCGTCAGCGCCATGGCGGGCAGGCCGCTGCGGTTGAGACGGAACTTGTTCACCAGTTCCGCCGCCATGTGCTGGGCGTCGGCCGCAGAACCGCCGTTTCCGGCCCAGAGGCTCTTGCCGCCTTTCCGATACGTCTGAACAAGCAGGGAGGCGATGGCGTCGAGGGTTTCCATGGACCTTTCGTCCTCCAGGAAAGCTTCCTTCACACGGGCCGATTCCCGTACCTGACGTTTGATCTGTTCCAGATATGCTGCCATACGCTACTGTCCTTTTTGCTGGTTGGCCTTGCTCTCCATGAGCGTGTCGTACTGCAGGCGGCGGCGGAAAATGTCTATGGCCGTATAGATGGCCTGCATCATGGAGCGGGGGTCGGCTTCGTCGCGGCCGGCCATTTCGTAGGCGGTGCCGTGATCCGGGGAGGTGCGCACAACCGGCAGTCCGGCGGTAAAGTTTACGCCGTCCGCAAAGGCAAGGGCCTTGAACGGAGCCAGTCCCTGGTCGTGGTACATGGCGAGCGTAGCGTCAAAGCGGCTGTAATTTCCCAGGCCGAAGAAACCGTCCGGAGAATACGGGCCGAAAGCCTGGATTCCTTCTTTCACGGCCTGCTGTACGGCCGGAAGGATGATGTTCTGCTCCTCGTCTCCAAGGAGGCCGCCGTCGCCGCAGTGGGGATTCAGGCCCAGGACGGCGATCTTGGGATCCAGGATGCCGAAGTCGCGTTCCAGGGAAGCCTTCATGATGCGGAGCTTTCCGAGGATGCTCTCCTGCGTGATGCTGCGAGGCACATCCCTTAGCGGAATATGGCCGGTGACGACGCCTATCTTGATGCGGTCGCTGACCATGATCATCGTGACATCGTCGGCCCCGAATTCCTTCTGCAGATACTCGGTGTGGCCGGTGTTGCAGAAGCCTTCGTCGTTCATCGCGCGCTTGTTGATGGGGCCGGTGACAAGGACATCGATCTGACCGTCCTTGAGGTCCTGTACGGCCGCCTTCAGGCAGGTGATGGCCGCCTTGGCCGAATCGGGCGTGCTCTGGCCGGGCTCCGCGTAGATATTGTCCGGCAGGCAGTTCACCAGGTTCACCTTCCGCTGGCGGGCGTCGGCCGCAGAAGATATCACATTGATGTCCATGGGGCCGATATTGTGGACCGTCTTGCGGTAGAATCCCATCAGTTTGGAAGACCCGTAGATGACCGGGGTGAACCCTTCCAGGGAACGTTCGTCCGCAAGGGCTTTGATAATGACTTCGTATCCGATTCCGTTGCTGTCACCCTGGGTGATGCCGACGACTAATTTAGGTAAACTCATAACAGCTGATTTTCGCTTGTGTAGCCGGTATCCTCCGGCAGGTCCGGCTGATGGTAGGCGGCTACGGCCAGACGGTCGCAGCGCTCGTTTTCAGGATGGCCGGCATGTCCCTTGATCCAATGGAAAGCCACCCGGTGCCGATGGAAAACCGCGTCGAAACGAAGCCACAGATCCACGTTTTTCTTGCCTTTGAAGCCCTTGCGCTTCCAGTTTTCAAGCCAGCCCTCGTTGAGTGCTTTCACGACGTAGGAGGAGTCGCTCCAGACGTGGACTTCCGCATTGTCCCATTTGATCTGTTCGAGGCCCAGGATGACGGCCAGCAGTTCCATCCGGTTGTTGGTGGTGAGGGCAAAACCGCCCGAGAGTTCCTTTTCGTAGGTACCGCAGCGCAGCACGATTCCGTACCCTCCCGGGCCGGGATTTCCGCTGGCTGCTCCGTCAGTGAACAGGTAGATGGGCGGTTTGCTTTCCATATTTTGCAAAGATAACAATAATTTACGAAAAGGCTGTGTTTGTTTTTTGAAAGAAAAATGCTACTTTTGACTCACTAAACCAAAACTGTTTTGATATGAAAAAGTATTTTGCAGAATGCATCGGAACGTTCGTGCTCACCTTCCTGGGCTGCGGCACGGCCATGTTCCTGGGCTGTAACACCCCGGCCGGTGTCGTGGGTACGGCCATCGCCTTCGGTCTCGCAGTTGTAGCCATGGCTTACACCATCGGCGGCATCAGCGGCTGCCACATCAACCCTGCCATCACCCTGGGCGTTGCCCTGAGCGGCCGCATGAGCTGGAAAGACGCCTGCGGTTACTGGGTGGGCCAGGTCATCGGCGGTATCCTCGCCGGTGCCGTGCTGCTTCTGGTCGCCAACGTGGTCTCCGCTCAGGATCTGACCGGAGCCCTGGGTTCCAACGGCGTAGCCAACGCCGGCGGCGTGGGCGGTGCCTTCCTCGTGGAAGTGATCGCTACCTTCCTGTTTGTCCTGGTCGTGCTGGGCACCACCGACAGCAAAGTGGGTGCCGGCAACTTCGCAGGCCTCGCTATCGGCCTCAGCCTCATCCTCATCCACCTGGTGTGCATCAACCTCACCGGCACTTCCGTGAACCCGGCCCGTTCGATCGGCCCGGCCCTGTTCGCCGGCGGCGACGCCCTAAAGGATGTCTGGGTATTCATCTGCGCTCCCCTGGTGGGCGGTGCCCTCAGCGCCTGCGTCTGGAAAGCCCTCGCTCCCAAGGAGAAATAATCCCCGCTCCCCACAAAAAACCGGTCCGGAACCTCCGAACCGGTTTTTTTGTTTATCTTTGTAAGGTATATGGTACAGGAACTGGTGGAAAAATACATTTTCCTGGTCCAGACCTTCGTGGAGGCCGGGGACGCAGGGCTTACCTGGAGGCAGCTGCAGGACAGGTGGGAGTCCCGCTACGGGAGCCCGTATTCCCGCCGCAGCTTCCATAACCACCGCGCCGCCATCGAGGAGGTATTCGGCCTCAGCATCGTCTGCAACCGGAGCACCAACTGCTACTGTATCGACCGCGGAGAAAGTGCCGTGGACAAGCGTGCAGCCGTAGATTACCTGATCAACACCTTCACCGTCAACAGCCTCCTCACCCTCGGGAAAGAGCGCCTGAGCGGGCGCGTTTCCGTAGAGGACGTCCCCTCCGGACAAATCCATCTGACACCGCTGATGCAGGCCATGTTGGGCGGGGCTGTCCTCAGGATCATTTACCGCAAATACCTGAGCCCGGACACCGACCGACGCACGGTCCGGCCGTATGCCGTAAAAGAATTCGCCAAACGCTGGTATCTGGTCGGCTACTGTGAGGAGAACGCTTCCCTCCGCACTTATGCACTGGACCGTATCGTCGCGCTGGAACGCACCGGCGACAACTTCAAAATGCCCCAGGGATTCGACATCGATTCCCTTTTCGAAGCCAGCTACGGCATCTACCTCCCGGAAGAGGGGCAGCAGCCCGTACTGGTGAAACTGCGCACCTCCCTCCGGGAAGCCGCCTACCTGCGGGACCTTCCCCTCCACCCCAGCCAGACGCTCGTGGAAACCGACGGACAGCACTGCATTTTCGCCCTCCGCGTCATCCCCAACCCCAACCTCATCATGGAACTGTGCAAACACGGGGACCGGCTGGAAATCCTGGAGCCGGAAAGCCTCCGGCAAAGCGTAAAAGAAGCCTTGAACAAAGCACTACAATTATATGAACGTTAAATTCTTTGCGACTGTGGCCGCCCTCGGCGCCCTGGTCGCCTGCAACAATGCGAACATGAAACCGCAGCAAGGTTACATCGGCCCGTCCCGGATACAGATTGCGGACGGGAAAATGACGCCGGAGGTGCTCCTGTCACTGGGCCGCCTCTCGGACCCTCAACTCTCTCCGGACGGAAAAACCATCCTCTACGGCGTCTCGTACACCGACATCGCCGAAAACCGCAGCGTCCGGAATCTTTACACCATTGCGGTGGAAGGCGGAGACCCTGTCCCGCTCACGCTGGACGGAAAAAGCATTGCATCGGCCCGCTGGAGCCCGGACGGGGAGTCCATTTTCTTCCTGCAGGGCGGACAGCTTTTTCAGGCTCCCTACAAAGACGGAAAGCTGGGTGAACGGACTTGCCTGACCGATATTCCCGGCGGCATCGACGACTACGCCCTCTCCCCCGACGGCGGACAGGTCATGTATGTCGTCAACGTCCACAGCGCAGTGGAAGTTCCTTCCGACACCGATCCCCTGCTGGACAAAGCCCAGGCATACGCCACGGAAGACCTGATGTACCGCCACTGGGACCACTGGATGACCGAGATCCCCCATACCTGCATCGCACCGCTCGGGAACGGCGTCATCCAAAACGGCCTGGATATCCTCGGCGGCGAAGATGTGAAGTTCCAGCTGCCCAACGGCCCGTTCCCGGACATCGCGGACCTTGCCTGGAGCCCGGACGGCCGATACATCGCCTACGCCTGCAAGAAGCTGGAGGGCAAGCAGTACGCCTTCTCCACCAACACTTGCATCTACCTCTATTGCCCCCTCACCGGCGAGACCACGCAGGTTACCTCCGAAGGCGGCTATGACACCCACCCCGTCTGGAGCCCCGACGGCACCCGCCTGGCCTGGCTCTCGATGGAACGCGACGGCTACGAAGCCGACAAAGTGCGCCTGATGGTGGCCGACGTCGTCTACACCCAGGAAGATGAAGGCCAGACCGGGAATCCCGCCGTGGAAAACATCCGTGACGTCACCGCGTCCTTCAAATACAACGCGGACGGCCCTGTCTGGGCAGATGACGGCCGGTCCCTGTACTTCGCCGCCTTGGCGGAAGGCGTCCAGGGAATCTTCAACGTGATTCCCGAAGAAGAGCCCGTCATCGTACGCCTCACGTCCGACAACCTCTGGTTCGACTTCGGCTCCCCGTTCGGCATCCTGCAGGACGGCACCATCCTCACCACCTACGCTTCCATGGACTTCCCCACGGAGCTGGTCGCCGTCAATGACAACGCCGTCCGGCAGATCACCTTCGAGAACGAGCCCATCCTGTCCCAGCTGGACAAGCACGAAACCGAGGCCCGCATGGTCCGGACCGTAGACGGAGAGGACATGCTCACCTGGGTCCTGTTCCCGCCCCAGTTCGACGCCTCCAAGACCTATCCCGCCATCGAAATCTGCCTGGGAGGCCCTCAGGGCACGCTTTCCCAGGGTTGGAGCTACCGCTGGAATTACATGCTCATGTGCCACCAGGGATATGTGGTGGTACTCCCCAACCGGCGCGGGACCACCGCCTTCGGCCAGCCTTGGTGCGAACAGATTTCCGGCGACTACGTGGGCCTGAACATGCAGGATTACCTGAGTGCCGCCAAGATGATCAAAGCGGAGCCTTACATCAGCGGCGTAGCGGCCTGCGGCGCCTCGTACGGCGGTTACAGCGTCTACTACCTGGCCGGCATCCACGGCGACGTCTATGACTGCTTCGTCGCCCACGCGGGCATCTTCAACGAAGAGCACATGTACATGACCACCGAAGAAATGTGGTTCCCCAACTGGGACAACGGCGGCCTGCACGAATATGCCTTCGAGGAAGGCCAAACGGGCCCTGCGGGCGACGGGGTCACCTTCGGCGGCATCAAGCAGGGCGGCTCTCCCTGGAGCGACCTGCCCAAGGCCCGGCGCCACTATGCCGGATCCCCGCACAAACTGGTCCAGAACTGGCACACGCCTATCCTCTGCATCCACGGCGGATCTGATTTCCGCGTTCCGTACGACGAGGGCATGGCCGCCTTCAACGCAGCCCAGATGATGGGTGTCCCGTCCAAACTCATCGTGTTCCCGGAAGAAAACCACTGGATCCTGAAGCCGCAGAATGCCCTTTACTGGCACCGCAGCTACTTTGGCTGGCTGGACCGCTGGATGAAATAATCCATCTTCCCATTTCGCCCGCCGTCAGGACAGAGAATTAGGAAATCTGTGAATAATCCCTGACCGCATATTTGTCCCGCTTCAGCTGTGCTGCAAGCGGGGCATTTTTTTGCTCCGAAAGCGTGGGATCCCCGTCCAGGATGTGCTGGGCATAGGAGCGGGCGTCGGACAGGAGGAGGCCGTCTTTAGCAAGGGAAGCGATGTTCAGGGCAATGGGAAGACCGCTCTGCTGGGTGCCTTCCAGGTCTCCGGGGCCACGCATCTTCATGTCCTCCTCGGCCAGTTCGAAACCGTTTTCCGTGGCGCACAGGAGATCCAGACGCTTTTGGGATTCTTTGGACACTTTGGTGCCTTTCATGAGGATGCAGTAAGAGCGTTCCGCACCCCGGCCGACACGGCCGCGCAGCTGATGGAGCTGGCTCAGGCCGAAGCGTTCGGCACTCTCGATGACCATGACCGAAGCATTGGGCACATCCACGCCCACCTCGATGACCGTGGTGGACACCAGGATATCGGCCCGGCCGGCGGCGAAGGCGTCCATGTTGAACGCTTTTTCGGAAGGGGTCTGCTGACCGTGGACGATGGCAACCTTATACTTGGGCAGCGGGAAGGCCTTAACGATTTCCTCATAGCCCAGTTCCAGGTTCTTGTAATCCAGTTTCTCGCTCTCGAAAATGAGCGGGTACACGATGAAAGCCTGCCGCCCCTTGGCAATCTCGTCCCGGATGAAATTGTGCATGGCGTGGCGTTTGCCTTCGCCCACGCAGAGCGTCTGGACAGGCTTTCGGCCAGGGGGCATCTCGTCGATGACGGAGACGTCCAGGTCGCCGTACAGGGTCATGGCAAGGGTACGCGGGATGGGGGTAGCCGTCATGACCAGCACATGCGGGAAAACGCCCTGCCAGCCTTTGTGCCAGAGGCGGGCCCGCTGTTCCACGCCGAAGCGGTGCTGCTCG
>DGXN01000003.1:0-14820 GCA_002396335.1 Bacteroidales bacterium UBA4231 | reverse complement strand
GGTGCTGCTCGTCGATGACGGCGAGTCCCAGGGCCCGGAACTGTACCGTATCCTCAATCAGCGCATGTGTGCCGATCAGGATGCCGATGCTGCCGTCCTGCAGTCCCGCATGGATTTCGCGCCGTGCGGCGGCACCCGTATTCCCGGTGAGCAGAGCGCACTTCACGCCCGTGGGCGCAAGGTATTTGGAGACATTCGCAAAGTGCTGCTGGGCAAGGACTTCGGTAGGGGCCATCATGCAGGCCTGGTAACCGTTCCCCACAGCGATGAGGGCACTCAGGACCGCGACCATGGTCTTGCCGGAACCGACGTCCCCCTGCAGCAGGCGGTTCATCTGATGGCCGCTGCGCATGTCCTCGCGGATTTCCCGGATGACCCGTTTCTGGGCATTGGTCAGTTCATACGGAAGCGCGTTGTAGCAAGCGTTGAAGGGTTCCCCGACCGAAGGCATGGCAAAGCCCACCACACTGCGGCTGCGGACATATTTCTGCTTGAGGAGGGACAGCTGCAAAAGGAAAAGCTCCTCAAATTTAAGCCGATACGTGGCTTTGGCCAGGGCTTGCTGGTCCACCGGGAAATGGATTTGCCGAAGGGCAAAGCTGAGCGGAACCAGGCCTTTTTCCCGCAGGACATACTCGGGAAGGGTTTCTTCCAGCACGGGCAGGATGCCTTCAAGGGCGGCGCCCACAAGCCGTGTCATCACCCGGCCGGTGATGCCGGCGTTCTTGAGTTTCTCCGTCGAGGTGTATACACCGGTAAGCCCTCCGCCGGAAAGGGACGCATCCGGCGCATCCACCTCCGGATGCACCATGTTCAGGTGATTGTTGAACACCGTAGGCTTGCCGAAGAAGATGAACACGGACCCGGGAACCAGGCGCGCATGCATCCACTTGACCCCCTTGAAAAAGACGACTTCCATCTCGCCGCTGCCGTCGCTGACGATGGCCTGGAGCCGGGAAACCGCATTGTACTTGAGCTTTTCCGGCGGCAGTTCCGCCCCGTTTTTCGCCAGCAAGCGCACCTTCATCACCGTGGCCCGCACCTGTACCTGCGCCAGGTCAGGGTGCACGTCGGCAATCCGGACGATGGAGCTGCGGTCGATGTAGCGGAAGGGATACAGGTGCACAAGGTCACCGACCGTACTGACTCCCAGTTCGGTTTCCAGAAGCTGCGCCCGTTTGGGACCCACGCCCGGCAGATACTGTATGGCGGTATCCATGTTCATCCTTACAAAGATACAATTTTTTCCGGCTCCGAAATGTCACTTCCCTTCAATTAGGGATTTTGACGGAAAATGGTTAACTTTGAAGATTGAATTATTACACAACTGCAATATGGGTAAATACAAGAATGACAACCGCGTGGTGCTGACCCTCGACGCCGGAGGCAACTCGCTCAGATTCAATGCGATGAAGGGAGAAGAGTTCCTTCTGGAAACCATCACCCTGCCCTCTAATGCCAATAATCTGGACCTGTGCCTGGAAACCATGGTGACAGGCTTCAAGAATGTAATCAACCAACTGGCCGGCATCCAGCCTTCGGCCATCAGCTTTGCCTTCCCCGGTCCGGCCGACTATCCCGCCGGCATCATCGGCGGCTATCTTCCGAACTTCCCCTCTTTCCGTGACGGGGTGGCCCTGGGACCGTATCTGAAGGAAGTTTTCGGCATTCCCGTATTTATCAACAATGACGGCGACCTGTTCGCTTTCGGGGAGGCCCTCTCCGGCGCCCTGCCCGAGGTGAATGAGAAACTGGAAGCCGCCGGCAGCTCCAAGCGTTACAACAACCTCATCGGCTACACCTTCGGCACCGGTTTCGGCATCGGCTGCGTCATCAACGGCCAGCTCAACCGCGGAGACAACTCCTGCGTGGAAACCTACTGCCTTCCCAACCCGCACATCCAGGGCGTCATCCTGGAGGACAGCGTGGCCATCCGCGCCGTCAAGCGCGTCTATTCGGAGCAGTCCGGTGTCCAGGACGCCACCCTCACCCCCAAAGACATCTACGACATCGCCGAAGGCACCCGCCCCGGTGACCAGAAAGCCGCTAAGGCCGCCTTTGCCGAAATGGGTCACGTCGCCGGCAAAGCCATCGCCGTAGCCGCCCAGCTGATGGACGGAATCGTCGTAATCGGCGGCGGTATCTCCGCGTCGGCCAAATACTTCATGCCGGCCCTGCTGGAAGAAATGCGCGGAACGGTCCGCACCCTCTCGGGAGACGTCCTGCAGCGCGTCCAGATGAAGGTTTACAACCTGGACGACGAGGCCGAATTCGCCGCCTTCGCAAAGGGAGACGCCCGGCAGCTGAAAATCTACGGCACCGACAAGACCGTCACCTACGATCCCCAGAAGCGCATCGGCATCCTCATCGACAAGATCGGCACCTCGACGGCCATTTCCGTAGGCGCTTACGACTTCGCCCTCGCCCAGCTGGACCAGTAGAAAGCCCGCATGAAGGAGTTCGAAATCGCTGAAAAGATCGGCAGGACGCTGACTGGAGAGCAGCTGCGGGAAGCGGCGGCAAAGGCATTGGGCGTGAAAGCCGGCATGGTGGGCCACGTGGAAGTGGTCCGCCGCAGCGTGGACGCCCGCCAGGACATCCTGTACCGTTACCGCGTACAGGCATACCGGCAGGGCGAGCCCTATGTGCCCTACGCCATCCGGCCTTACCGGGACGTCCACGACGCGGAGCCCGTCATCGTGGTGGGCGCCGGACCGGCCGGCATGTTCGCCGCCTTGAAGCTCCTGCAGGAAGGCCTCAAGCCTGTCGTGCTGGAACGCGGGAAGGACGTGGAACGGCGCAAAGTGGACATGGCGCGCCTTTCCGTGGAAGGGGTCATCGACCCGGATTCCAACTACTGCTACGGAGAGGGAGGCGCCGGCGCGTTCAGTGACGGAAAACTCTTCACCCGCTCCTCCAAACGGGGCGACATCCGGGAGGTCCTCCACCAGCTGGTGGCCTTCGGCGCCCACCCCGACATCCTGATCGACGCCCATCCCCATATCGGCACCGACCGCTTGCCGGAAGTGGTGAAAAACATCCGCCGGTGCATTGAGGACCATGGCGGACAGTATCACTTCGACGCCCGCGTCACCGACATTGCCCGGGAGGCCGACGGCACTTTCCGTGTGCAGTGCGGACCGGCCGTCCACAAGGCCCGCCGGGTCATCCTGGCCACCGGTCATTCGGCCCGTGACATCTATGAGCTTTTCCAGCGGAAAGGCTGGGCCCTGGAGGCCAAAGGTTTTGCCCTGGGGGTCCGGACAGAACACCCGCAGTGGCTCATCAACCAGATCCGCTACCACGGAAAATACCAGCCCTTCATGCCCACGGCCGAATATTCCTTCGTCCAGCAGGTGGAAGGACGCGGCGTATTCTCCTTCTGCATGTGTCCCGGAGGCATCCTGGTTCCTTCTTCCACGGAGGACGGTACGGTGGTCCTGAACGGGATGTCCAACGCTGCCCGCAACTCCAAGTGGGCCAATGCCGGCGTCGTCGTGCAGATCGAACCCGGAGACCAGCCGTCTACCTACCAAGGCCCCTTTGCCCTGATGGACTTCCAGCGGGATATCGAACGGAGCATGTACACCTATGCAAAAGAGCACGGTGCAAAGCACCCGCTCACGGCTCCGGCCCAGCGGATGAAGGATTTCTGCCGCGGGATCGTGTCCAAAGACCTGCCCAAAACCTCCTACCACCCGGGCGCCGTGAGCGCACCCCTGCACGAACTGCTGCCGGAGCATGTGGCCTCGAGGCTGCGCCGGGCTTTCCCGCAGGCCGACCGTTCCATGCACGGCTATTATACCAACGACGCCCTCCTTCTGGGCGTAGAATCCAGGACATCCTCCCCCATCCGCCTTCCCCGGGACCCGGAGACCCTGGAACATGTGGATGTTCCGGGCCTGTACCCCTGCGGAGAAGGGGCCGGATATGCCGGCGGCATCGTTTCGTCGGCCCTGGACGGAATCAACTGCGCTGAAAAATGTGCGAAAAAACAATGAACTATGGCAGACTTGATCCTCGGAATAGAATCTTCCTGTGACGATACCTCGGCCGCTGTCCTGGCGGACGGCGTGCTGCTTTCCAACGTGATTGCCTCGCAGCAGGTGCACAAAGACTTCGGCGGCGTGGTGCCGGAACTGGCTTCCCGCGCCCACGAGCAGAACATCGTGCCCGTGGTGTCGGAAGCGCTGCGGAAAGCAGGCATTCAGGCGAAGGATCTGTCGGCCATCGCCTTTACGCGCGGGCCGGGCCTGCTGGGGTCGCTCCTGGTGGGCACTTCCTTCGCCAAAGCGCTGTCCCTGTCCCTGGATATTCCCATGGTCATGGTGAATCACCTGCAGGGGCACATCCTCGCGAATTTCATCCGGGAAAAAGACGTCCCGGTGCACGAGCCCTCGTTCCCCTACCTTTGCCTGCTGGTTTCCGGCGGCAACTCGCAGATTGTGATAGTCAAAAGCCCGCTGGAGTACGAAATCCTGGGCCAGACCATAGACGACGCCGTGGGAGAAGCCTTTGACAAGTGCTCCAAAATGCTGGGCCTGGGCTACCCCGGCGGCCCCGTCATCGACGCACTGGCCAAACAGGGCGACCCGGACCGCTTCCATTTCGCCAAGCCCAATATCCCCGGCCTGGATTACAGTTTCAGCGGTGTGAAAACGTCTCTCCTGTACTTCGTCCGCGACGAAATGGCCAAAGACCCGGACTTCCTGGAAAAAAACAAGGAAGACATCTGCGCCAGCTTCCAGAAAACCCTCATCGACGTCCTGATGGGAAAACTCATCCGTGCGGCCAAGGAAACCCGGATCAGGGAGATCACCATCGGCGGTGGCGTGTCGGCCAACAGCGGCCTGCGCGAGAGAATTGTCGCCGAAGGGGAAAAACGTCACTGGAACACCTATCTCCCGCCCCGGAAATTCACCACCGACAATGCCGCCATGATTGCCGTGGCCGGCTGGTTCCAGTACAAGGCCGGCGTCCGCACCCCGCTGGATGTCGCCCCCGTCTCCCGACTGGCCGATTTTTAACCTTCTCCCGACGTGAAAAAAGGTCTGCACATATTGTTCTGGATCCTCGCCCTGCTGCTCCTTCTCGCAGCGGCGGGCATCATCGTGATCCAGTCGCCCAAAGTGCAGACGGCCATCGGCCAGGAAGTGGTCTCCCGGCTGGAAAAACAGCTGGATGCCGACGTATCCTTCTCTTCCGTCACCGTCCGTCCCTTTGACGCCCTGCTGCTGGAAGATGCCGTCATCCTGGACCGGGACCCGTATCTCCCGGGAATGGACACGCTCCTGAGGGTCGACAAGATTACCGCCAAATTCTCCCTGGCGGGCGCCCTGACCGGCAATCCTGCGGACATCCGGTACATCCGCCTCCACGGCGGCCTGTTCAACCTGGTGATGGAGCCGTACAAAGACCACCCAGGGAAAAGCATCACCAACCTGCAGCGTACGCTCAGGATGTTTCCTTCCGACAATTCCGAGCCCATGCACTGGGGGAACCTCCTCAAAGCCCGGAGCGTGGAAGTGAAAGACGTCCGCTTCCGGCTGGAAAACCCGATTTCAGCAGAGGAAATGGCCCTTGAGGGCAGCTCCGTGCCGGAAGGAGTCATCGACTGGAACCATCTGGACGCCATGCTGGATTACCTGGAGGTCCATGGCCTGAAAGTGGCCGACGACCAGGTCATCGGCACAGTGAAGCAGCTCCGCCTCCATGAAGATGCCACGGGCTTCCGGGTCCACGATGCATCGGCCCGGGAAGTCCGCGTCGGAAACCAGAAGGTGCACATCCGCCAGCTGCATCTGAGTGATTCCCTCTCGGACCTCCGGCTCAACGACCTGAATTTCTACGGGCCGATTGACGACTACGGTGAGTTCATCGAAAAAATCCGTATCAGCGCAAACCTGTCGGAAGAAACGCTCCTGGACATCCGCACGCTTTCGCATTTCATGCCCAACCTGGGCACCTATTCCTTCCGGGGCCACATAGGCGGCAATGTCGAAGGCACCGTCCCCCGCATCGCACTGAACGGCATCCGTGTCCACGACACAGACCACGACATTCGTTTCCTCACTTCCGGAACCATCACCGGACTGCCGGAAGTGGACCTTACCCGGCTGGACCTGCAGGTCAAAAATCTCGCTTTCCGCTTCCGGGGGCTGGACGGCTTCGTGGAAGGCTGGGCGCCCGGTACCGTCATTCCTTTGGAGAACATAGCACCGGACACGCCTTTCACTTTCAACGGGAACGTCTCCGGACTCATCAACCACCTGGGCGTAAAAGGAGCCCTCTCCTCCCCCCTGGGCCTGGCCAAGGCCGACGTCATCCTGCACAACACCCTGGAGCAGAGCGACCGGCATCCGCTCACCATCGGCGGCACCCTTTCCACCGAAGACCTGCATCTGGGGCGGATTACCGGAATCGAAGAACTCGGCCCTGTCACGCTCAGCACCGGTCTGGAAGCCGCGCTGCCCTCGGGCAGTCCCGAACTCCGGCTGGATTCCCTGAAGGTGGACCGGCTCAATCTGCTGGGTTACGACTACAAGGGCATCTCCGCCGTAGGCAATTACCGGGAGGACGCTTTCGACGGCCGCATCACGTCGGCCGACCCCAACCTCAACTTCCTGTTCCAGGGCGTGTTCAACCTGTCCAACAGCACCCGGAACGCTGCCTACAACTTCTTCCTCTCCCTGGGCTATGCCGACCTCCACGCCCTGAATATCGACAGGCGGGAACAGTCCAAGATCAGTTTTGTCACCAATGCCAACTTCCTCAGGACTGACAAACACGAACTGATCGGCTCGGTCAGCGTCAACGACATCCTCCTTGTGAGCGACACCGGACGGCACGACATCGGAAACATGACCATCCGGGCCAACACCAATGACAACCTGCACCGCCTGCGGCTGGATTCCGACTTCCTGCAGGCCAGCTTTGTGGGAGACCATCCGGTCGGCGACTTCGTGAAAGACCTCCAGCGCCTGATCCTGGAGCGCGACCTCAATGCCCTCCTGCGGGAAGTCCCTCCTACGCCATTCACGGGCGGCTCATACGACGTTTCCCTGAAAATGGCCAACGCCCGGGAACTGCTGAACTTCCTGTCCCCCGGCCTGTATGTGGAGAACAAGACGGAAGCCCGGCTGAAGGTCAGTCCGGACGGTCTGGTGAAAGCCACGGTCCGCTCCGGCCGTATCGCCATCAATGAAAAGTATATCAAGGACCTGAAGCTGGACTTCGACAACGGAGCGAACGTCCTTTCCGGCGAAATCACCGGCTCTTCCATCTCGCTTGCAGGCGCCCTTCTGAAGAACAACCGCCTGCGCCTGTTTGCCGACGACAACCACATCGGCCTGGGCTATATCTTTGACAATGAAGAAGATGCCGCCACCCGGGCCGAGGTCTACATCACCGGAGACCTGCAGCAGGACAAAGACGGAATCATCCTGTCGGCCCGCACCCTGCCGTCCAACATCTATTACAACGGCGACGGCTGGTCGCTCTCTTCCGGCGACATCATCTGCGGAGGAGGCCGGGTCAGCATTGACAAACTCCTGGCCCGTCATGAAGACGAACGTCTGCTGGTGAACGGCGGATACGCCCCCGGTCAGGCCGACACGCTCACCGTCACGCTGGAAAAATTCAACCTGGGCCTGCTGAACACCTTCACCGGCGGCATGCCGTCCCTGGACGGGCGGGCTACCGGCCGGGCAGTCATCCTCTCTTCCGACGATCCCACCCCCGGCCTGCTGGCCGGCATCGTCTGCGACTCTACCCGCGTCTCCGGAAAACGCCTGGGAACCGTCCGTATCAACAGTGTCTGGGACGACGAACTGAACCGCTTCAACGCCACCCTCCACAACGACCTGAACGGCCGCACCACCCTGCAGGCCGACGCATACCTGGTTCCGTCCACCCAGCGGATACACGCCGACGCCAGGCTGGACGGCCTGGACATGGGATATCTGGAGTCTTTCCTGAACACCCTGTTCACGGAGTTCGGCGGCAGGCTGTCCGGAGAAGTATCGGCCGACGGGACCCTGAAGGACATCCACCTCGCCAGCAAAGACCTCTATGTCCGGGACGGCCGGATGACGCTGGATTTCACCCACGTCCCCTACCGGATGGAAGGTCCGCTGGACCTGGATGACGACGGCATCCACTTCCAGAATATCCGCCTTACGGACGGGGAAGGCGGCACCGGACGTATCCAGGGAACCATCGCACTGAACGGATTCAAGGACATGTCCATGGATACCCACGTGACCATGCGGGACATGCGCGCCCTGGCCCTGGCTCCGGGCGAGAATTCCATCGTCAGCGGCGATGTCTACGCTTCCGGCAAGGTAGACATCACCGGCCCGGTCAACAAACTGCTTCTGAACATTGACGCCAGCACCGTAAAAAGCGGCGATGTCCACATCCCGCTCCAATCCCGCTCCAGCGGCCAGTCCAATGAACTGCTGACATTCAAAAAAGAAGAGAGTTTCCTGGAAGAAGACCCGTACGAAGTCATGATGGCAGCCGGAAAGACCACGGCGTCCCGCGCCAGGGACCTGCGTGTGCTCATGCGCATCCGTCCCAACAACGAGACCCAGGTGTATCTGGATATCGACAACGACAACTCCCTGAAGGCGTCCGGTACCGGCACCGTGGAAATAGAGACCCAGATGGCACAGGGCTCCTTCACCCTGAACGGCAATTACGACATCTCCCAGGGCAGCTTCCACTTCTCGGTACTGAACCTCGTGAGCCGCGACTTCACCATCCAGGACGGCAGCTCCGTCCGCTTTAACGGCGATGTCTGGGACACCGACCTCAACGTCAAGGGCCTGTATGTGACCAAGGCCAGCCTTTCAAACCTGATCTCCGACGACACTGCCATCGGCCGGCGGACGGTCAACTGCGGAATCGACATCACCGGCAAACTGAGCAATCCCGAGGTAAAATTCAACATCGATGTTCCGGACCTGAGTCCCGTCGCCCAGGCCCAGGTGGAAAGCGTCCTCAACACCGACGACAAGATCCAGAAACAGTTCGTCTACCTGCTGGTCGCCGGCAATTTCCTGCCCGCCGAAGAATCCGGAATCACCACCAACGGTACCGACGTGCTGTATTCCAATGTCTCCAGCATCATGTCGGACCAGCTGAACAACATCTTCCAGAAACTGAACATTCCGCTGGACCTGGGTCTGAACTACCAGGCCACCCAGACGGGAAGCAATATCTTCGACGTCGCCCTGAGTACCCAGCTGTTCAACAACCGGGTCATCGTAAACGGCACGGTGGGCAACAAACAGCTGGTCGGCGGCACCACCACCAACGAAATCTCCGGCGACATTGACATTGAAATCAAGCTGAACCGGAGCGGCTCCCTGCGTCTGAACCTGTTCTCCCATTCGGCCGACCAGTTCTCCTACTACCTGGACAACAGCCAGCGAAACGGCGCCGGTATCGCCTACCAACGGGAATTCAACTCTTTCGTCGACTTCTTCCGCGAGCTGTTCGTCGGCCGGGCTACCCGTGAAAGACGCCAGCGGGAGAGTATTCTCCGTCCTGCCCGCAACGTCATCCTGCAAATTGACTCAACCGGTAAATCTACTCCTTATGCCGAACGGTAAACTCTACTTGATCCCCACGCCCCTTGGCGAGACAGACCCTGCCGCCGTACTTCCCGCTTCCGTACTGGAAATACTGCCCACCCTGCACCGTTTTGTCGTGGAAGAGGTCCGCACGGCCCGCCGTTTCCTGTCACTTGCCGGGCTCAAGGGCCATATCGGCGAACTGGAGTTCCATGAGCTCAACGAACACACCCGGCCTTCGGAGGTGGAAGCTTTCCTTCCCCTATTCGCGGACGGCTGCAATGTCGGCCTGCTATCGGAGGCAGGACTTCCCGCCGTCGCCGATCCCGGGGCCCAGCTGGTGGCGCTTTGCCATCGGCACGATATAGAGGTGGTCCCGCTGGTGGGGCCCTCTTCCCTGATGCTGGCACTTATGGCATCCGGGCTCAACGGACAGTCGTTCGCCTTTGCAGGCTACATCCCCGCCAAGACAGACGAGCGCCGCGCCGCGCTGAAAAACCTTGAAAAACGGTCCGCCGCAGCCCGCCAGACCCAGATTCTCATCGAGACGCCCTACCGCAATGATTCCCTGTTTGCCGATATGCTGCAAACGCTGAGCGGCACTGTCCGGGTCTGCGTAGCGGCCAACATCACCTGCGAAGACGCCTTCATCCGCACCCGCACCGTCACACAGTGGAAAAAAGAGCCGGTCACTATCGGCAAGCGTCCTTGCGTATTCCTTCTGCTCGCATGAAAATAGCATTCACCACCCTCGGCTGCAAACTGAACTATGCAGAGACATCCACCTACGAACGGGGCTTTGTAGCCGCCGGCTGGGAGGTTGTTCCCTGGACGGCCCGGGCCGACGTATACCTGATCAACACCTGCGCCGTCACCGAGACGGCCGAGAAAAAGTCCCGCAACCTCATCCGCCGGGCATACAAGACCGCGCCGGAAGCCCGGATCGTGGTCACCGGCTGCTATGCGCAGCTCCGCCAGGCCGAACTCCAGGCCATGAACGGCGTCTGGCGGGTCTTCGGCGCCGAGGAGAAGAAGCAACTTGTCGATGTCGTAATCCATGGCCAACCTCAACCAGGTAAGAGGGAAGATGCCATCGCCGGAACCTTCGGGGCCTATTCTTCGGGCGAGGAACGGACGAGGAGTTTTCTGAAGGTGCAAGACGGCTGCGACAACTTCTGCGCGTACTGTACCGTCCCGTACGCCCGGGGACGGAGCCGGAACATTCCTATCTGCGAGGTGGTGAAAATGGCACGGGACATTGCTGCCCAGGGAGTGAAGGAAGTCGTGCTCACGGGCGTCAACACCGGCGACTTCGGCCGCACCACCGGAGAAAGCTTCCTGGACCTGCTGAAGGCGCTGAACGAGGTGGACGGCATCGAACGCTTCCGGATTTCTTCCATCGAGCCCAACCTCATCACACCGGAAATCATCGACTGGATCGCCTCCGGGACCAAATTCCAGCGGCATTTCCACATCCCCCTGCAGAGTGGCAGCGACACCCTGCTCAGACGGGTCGGCCGACGCTACGACACAGCCCTGTTTGCATCCCGGATCGACTACATCCGCAAGGCCCTGGAGCGCCCCGGAGAGCCGCTCGTATTCTTTGGAATCGACGTAATCGTAGGCCTGCCCTCAGAGACGGAAGAACTGTTCATGGAGACCTACAACTTCCTGAAAGACCGCATCCGCCCTGCCTTCATCCATGTATTCCCCTACTCCCGCCGTCCCGGCACGCGGGCGGCCGAGTGGAAGGACCAGGTGCAGGACAGCCTCAAGACAGAGCGTGTGGCCCGCCTGGAAGCCCTCAGCGAACAGCTGCATGCCGAATTTGTCGCCGCCAACAAAGGAATCGCCGAGACCGTTCTCTGGGAGTCGTCCGTCAAAAACGGCCTCATGGGAGGATACACGGGCAATTACATCCGGGTGGAAAAGCCTTATGACCCCGCCTCGGTAAACCAATTGGAGGAGGTTGTCCTATGACGCGACTGACTTTTCTGGGAACCGGTACATCGCAAGGCGTACCCATCATCGGCTGCCAGTGTGCGGTATGCAAGTCGGCCGACAGCAAGGACAAGCGGTTCCGTTCATCGGCCCTGGTGGAGATGGACGGGCTCACCATTTTGGTGGATGCAGGGCCGGATTTCCGTTCCCAGATGCTTGCACATGACGTACGCCATCTGGACGCCATCCTCCTGACGCACAACCACAAAGACCATACGGGCGGCCTGGACGACGTCCGCTCGTTCAACTACATCGACCGGAAAGCCGCGGAAATCTACTGCGAGGAGCGCGTTCTGGAAACCCTCCGGAATGACTACGCTTACGCTTTTGCCGAGCATAAATACCCCGGAGCCCCCGAGTGGCATGTCCATCTGATTGACGAGCGGCCGTTCCGGGTAGATTCCCTCCGGGGCACGGGGGAACTGGAATGGGTGCACGACATCGGCTATTTCTACCGCCAGGCCGACGGTTCGCTGAAGCCCTCGGACAACGCGGTGGTGGAAGCGTCCCACGACGACGCCAACGTCATCCCCATCCGCGGCCTGCACGGACAAATGCCGGTGCTGGGCTTCCGTTTCGGAAACATTGCCTATATCACCGACATGAGCACACTGCCGGAACGTGAACTGGAAAAACTGCGGGGGCTGGAGCATGTTACCTTGAATACGGTCAGCTACCACCCTCACCACTCGCATTTCTCCCTGGAAGAAGCGCTCGCGCTGGCCGGCAGGATCGGCGCCCGCCATACCTGGCTCACCCACCTGAGCCATGCTTTCCCCACCCATGAACAATTCTGCGCCCAACTGAAAGAGCTGTGCGCAGAAAAGGGAATATCGTCAGATGTGCAGCCCGCCTGGGACGGACTTACGATTACAGCGTAAAGCTGTTCTGTTCCGCTTCTTCTACTTGCCCAAATATACAAAAAATTAGTACTTTTGTACATAGTACTGCTAAGCCCCATGACCCAAGAAGTAATCCATACCATCGATAGCATTCAGGTGCAGCTGAACGCCGGTGGCATGAACACCATCAACATCATCCTCGCCTTCGTAATGTACGGCGTGGCCCTGGGCATCAAGCCCGGCATTTTCGTAGAGGTATTCAAAAAGCCCAAGAGCGTGCTGCTGGGTATGCTCTGCCAGTTGGTGCTGCTGCCTGCCCTCACTTGCGCCCTGGCCATCCTGCTCACCGGCTGGATCTCTCCCATGATGGGCCTTGGAATGATTTTGGTGGCGGCCTGTCCCGGCGGCAATATTTCCAACTTCATGAGTTCCCTGGCCAAGGCCAATGTGGAACTGTCGGTTTCGCTGACGGCCATTTCCACGGCTCTGGCCGTATTCCTGACTCCCTTTAATTTCTGGGCATGGGGAACCGTGTATCTGCACAGTGCCGGTGTGGCCGGCACCATTCCTACCCTGGTGATTCCGCTCTGGGACGTCTTCAAGACCATCTTCATCCTGCTGGGCATTCCGTTGGTGCTGGGCATCCTGACCAGCCACTATCTTCCCAAAGTGGCCCAGGCGCTCAAAAAACCGCTGCAGTGGCTTTCCATCATCATTTTTATCGCCATGGTGGTGCTCTCGTTCAGCAGCAACATCAACGCATTCCTCCTGAGCATCAAATACATATTCCTGGTCGTCCTCATCCACAACCTGATGGCTCTGCTCATCGGTTTCGGCGTAGGGACCATCGGCAAAGTACCTTTCCGCGACCGGCGTACGCTCACTATTGAAACGGGGATACAGAATTCCGGGCTGGGTCTGGCCCTGATGCTGGGAACCAGTCTGTTCGCCGGCTTCCCGCCGCACGGAGGCATGCTGGTCATCACCGCCTGGTGGGGCATCTGGCATATCATTTCCGGCCTCACGGTAGCCACTATTTTCAACCGTTCCCGACGCAATGAAGCCTGAAATCTGGCAGCCCAACCGCGCCTATAGCCTCCTCCGGCCCTACGTGGACTGGTGCACGAATCAAAGCTATCGCTATCTGCGCTTCCGGGGGGAAGACCTCCCCTCCGACGGAGCCGTCATCCTGGCCCCCAACCATACCAACACCCTGATGGACGCGCTGGTCATCCTTGCCGGCAGGAAAGGGCCCACAGCCTTCGGCTCCAGGGCCGACATTTTCAATCGGCCCGCTGTAGCGAAGATTCTCCACTTCCTTCGCATTCTCCCGATGGTTCGACAAAGAGACGGCCTCTCCCATGTCAAAGAGAACTACGAAAGTTTCGGCCAGATAGACGACGTCCTGGAGCACGGCGTCCCCTTCTGTATGTTTGCCGAAGGAACCCACCATCCCGGACGTGAGCTCCAGCCCATCAAGAAGGGCATTGCCCGCATCGCGCTGCGCAGTGCCCGGAATCGGCCAACCTGGGTAGTGCCCACGGGCATCAACTACTCCCACTTCTTCCGCTACAGGGGATCCGCCGAAGTCCGCTACGGGAAGCCCGTCAACATCAACGACTTTGTGCAGCAGCACCCGGGAATGCAGGAAGCACAGCTTCTGCAGGAACTGCGCTCCCATATTCAGGAGCAGATGGCCGGGATGGTTGAACCGCAGGGCCCCAAGACAGACAAGCCCTCCCCTCTCCTGCTTCTTGTCTGGCCCTTTGCCGCTTTTCTGAGCCTCCCCATCTGGCTCACGGCGGAGATCCTTTGCCGCAAGGTGGCGGACAAGGCCTGGTGCAACAGCATCCGCTGCCTGTGCCTGTTGCTGCTGCTGCCCATAACGCTGATCATCTGGGCCGTCATCCTGTCACTCACCTTCCTCCCCTGGTACGCCATCCTTTCGCTCCTCTGTTCCCTCCCGGTCACCTATGCCATCTTCTACGACGGCCTCAACCTGTTCCGCAAGTAACTGACACTCAGCCACATATAAACAAAGGGGTGCACCTGCAGGTGCACCCCTTTATGCGTAAGTCGTTGATTTACTGAAGCTTAGGACCAGCCTTTACGAGGGCTTTACCGGCGCGGTTGCTTTCATACTTGTGGAAGTTCTTGATGAAGCGACCGGCGAGGTCTTTGGCTTTCTCTTCCCATTCGGCGGCATTCTTGTAGGTATCGCGAGGATCCAGGATGCCGGTGTCAACACCTTCCAGCTTGGTAGGGACGGTGAAGTTGAAGTAAGGGATCACCTTGGTCGGGGCCTTGTCGATGCTGTGGTTGAGGATGGCGTCGATGATGCCGCGGGTGTCGCGGATCGAGATCCTCTTGCCAGTTCCGTTCCAGCCGGTGTTCACGAG
>DGXN01000022.1 GCA_002396335.1 Bacteroidales bacterium UBA4231 | reverse complement strand
ACCAGCGCCCAGCCGATTCCGCCACCGTTTCCGGCGTCGATAAAGCCGTCCTGCGGGCGGGTGTACAGGGCATATTTCCCGTTCACGAATTCGGGATGCAGGACAACATTGCGCTGCTGGGAAGCACTCCGGATATCCGGCAGCCGCTCCCAGTTCACCAGGTCATGGGTCCTGGCGACACCGGCGGATGCCACGGCAGAGGATAGGTCGCCCGCCGGTGCGTCAGGGTCTTTCCGCTCAACACAGAAGATGCCGTAAATCCAGCCGTCTTCATGTGCAGTCAGACGCATATCGTATACATTGGTGGCCGGTTCGCCCCATTCGGGGAGGGTGATGGGCCTGTCCCAGAAGCGGAAGTTGTCCACGCCGTTGGGACTCTCGGCCACGGCTAAGAAGGATTTGCGGTCATTTCCCTCCACGCGCACCACCAGCACGTATTTCCCGTTCCATTTGATGGCCCCGGAATTCAGGGTCGCATGGATGCCGATCCGCTCCATCAAGTACGGATTGCGGGTGCGGTCGAAGTCGTACCTCCACTCCAGCGGAGCATGTTCCGCCGTCAGGATGGGGTTTACGTACCGCTCATACACGCCGTTCCCCTCGACAGGGGAATTCTTTTTTTCCAGTAATTGCCGATGGTTCTCGCGGAGCCAGGAAGCGCGCTCGTCAAAAGTCATAACTAGTCCAAAAATACAATATCAGATAATTCGCTGAAGGCCTTCATGTCGGCCTCGTTTTCAAATCCGGGCCAGGCCGCATAGAAGTGGCCGGGCTTGTCGTGTGCGTTGCGCCAGGTGAGGACGTAGGAGATTGAGTAGTCCTTGATGGCCGGATACAGCACCTCGGTCCACCACTGCGCGTCCGGAATGCCCTCCAGACCGGTCTCGCTGAGCGCGATAAGTTTGTGATGCTCAGTGCCCAGGGCGGTCATCGTGTTAAGCAGATCCTTGATGACGCCGGCAAAGCGTGCCCCGCTCTTATCCTCTCCATCCGGGCCGATGAATTCGTAAAAATCGGCCCCCAGGATATCCACGAACTCGTCGCCGGGGTAACGTTCCATATAGCTTTCGGGGGTGATGGGCGCATTGGGGGAATAGCACCAGAGGAGATTGGTGAGCCCGCGCTCCTTGACAAAGTACAGCCAGGTCATGCGGAAGAGCTCCTGATATTCCTTGGTGGTGCAAAGGTCCTGTCCCCACCAGAACCAGCTGCTGGTATGCTCATGCCAAGGGCGGAAAATGATGGGCGCATCAGGGCCGACAGATTCGATAAAATCGGCCGCACGCTTTAGCCAGGTGCGAAATTCCTGCATTTTTTCGCCGCCGGGAAGGACGGAACGGACCACTTCCTTTGAGCTCACGTCCCAGGCATCACCGCCCGTGAGGGGATTGCGCGGATGCCAGGAGAAGGTGACGATGCCGCCCCGCTGCGTATGCAGCTGTGTCGCTTTCCGGATAAGGCCGAAGGGCACCCCGTCAAGGTTCTTTTCGTTCCCAAGCTCGATGCCGCCAAGGTCGCAGCCAAGAATCATGGGGTATTTTCCGGTAACGTCCTTCACGTCGGAACGCTCCAGCGGGTCGTTCTCCCAGTCCTCAACCACCCAGGAATGACCGTAGGAAAGGTCGTCCTGATGGCCGTAGGCAATCTGGCCGTTCTCGGCATAGGTAAAAAGGCGGTGGACCAGCTGGTCCTTGGGTGTTTCCATGGGTTTTTTGTTTGATGTGCTGCAGGAGGCCAGGGCCAGGGCAGCAATTAGCATGTATTTTTTCATCTCTTTCACTTGTTTTGGGCAGTTCGAGCACCGAAAGGGCCATTTTCGTGCTCGGGACCCTTGTTTTGGATAGGCCGAGCACCGGAAGGGCCATTTTCGTGCTCGGGGCCCTTGTTTTGGGTAGGCCGAGCACCGGAAGGACCATTTTCGTGCTCGGGAGCCGGATTATACAGGACGAGGCGCGAAAGCTTAAAACTGCGGGGCGCTGTCGTACACGCTCTGGAGGGTATAGGTGGGGTCGGTTGAGGTGTAGCCGCGCAGGCAAGCCTCTACAATTCTGGGGCCTCGGTCTTTATCCATGTAGGCACCCGTTCCGTGATTGAATATCCCGTATACATCATTCCCCGCTCCCTTTGCGCCATTATCCCATATCAAGCCTCCCATTCCAAAGACACTGGCACACTTTGACATATACTCCAGGTAATACAACTGGGCGGCAAAACCTTTCTCATCCGTCCGGTTTGCGCAGCCGAATTCACCCAGATAGACGGGAATATTATTAGCCACCCACCTCGTATACAGGCGGTTGAACAGTTCTTTCATATAATCCTCACCATAAGTGGGGTCCTTAAGTTCCACGGTACGGTTATGTCCCCACTGGTTGACTTCTGCGGTTTGGGCAAACTTGTATGGTGTATAATCATGTACCGCCACCATGATTTTTCCGGCCTTGTCAGTCGGCACTTTGAACCCGTCATCCAGCGTGAATTCCGGCGAAGCGCAGTATCCCGGAACACCCAGCCAGCGAGTTGCATTCTTCCCGCCTGTTGCCCGCACAACGTCAACAAACTTCTGGTTCCAGCCATTGAGTATATCGTTCTGACGCTTCTTCCCCGCTGCAGTCAAATACTCGTCGCTCCAACCCCAACCGCCGTCATGAATTTCGTTGAATGACTCAAAAACAAGCCAGTCATCACAATCTGCAAATGCATTTGCAAGCTGCGTCCACACTTTTCCTATCTTGTCCAGGATGGCGTCATTGTCCGCTCCCTGCCTGACCGACAGCCAATACTTACTGTCTGCACCGTCGTGATGGATATTGATGATTGTAAAGAGCCCGGCATTGTGTGCAAAGCCGACGATCTCCTTCAGGCGGGAGAGCCGGGTCTCGTCCAGTGTATAATCAGGTGCGGGGCCGATAAGATTAATCCAAGTTACGGGTATACGGACCGACTTAAGCCCGGCTTCAGCAACAGCATCCAGCGCAGCCTGGGTACAAAGTACTCCGGTCCATGCGGTTTCGGAAGGATTGCCGTCATTGTGGGCTTCCATCTGGTTGCCCATATTCCAGCCGAAACCAATTTTCTTTGCCATCGCCACGGCCGTGTTGTCCGGGAGGGTGGGGTCTACGACGACCTCCTTGCCCTCCTGATTCACGGTAAGCTTGAGGGAAGGGACGCCCGTTGCGGAAACCGTAATCTCGGACGTACGGGGATCGTACGTGGTATTGGCCGCAATCGTCAGGGTAACGGTTATCTTGTAATCCTTGAATACGCCGTCTTTCAGGCTGATCCACGCTTTTCCGTCCGCCGGAATCTCCACTTTGGGACGGGCCGGGGCCGATATGGTCAGGTCATACGCCTTCCCTTCCGCCTCTACGGACAGCGCAGTGGCCGAAGGTGTCAGGGTAATGGCAGTAGGGGCCGATGAAGCGGGAGTGGTGGAACCGGAGTCATCGGGCTTTTGGCAGGAGAAAAGAAGGGCCGCAAGGGCCAGTATGGGCAGACTTTTTTTCATCATTTCAGGGAAGGCATAGATTCACGTGTATAGACCCATTCGCTGTTCATCAGTTCCTGCCAATAGGAACTGGTGTTGAGAGGATAGGTGGTAGGGACGGGGTTGTTATTTGCGTCCCCGGTGGACCAGACCATAAACCAGGACCAGGGCAACCCTGCGGTGAAGTTCTTCTGCGGCGAAGGGACGTTGCCGCATTCCGAGATGGTGGTCAGTTTCTTTCCGTCGACGATTTTTTGCATGAAAGCATACTGCATGCTCCGTGCGTCGGTGTCGTCGGCATAGACGTCAAAGCCCACGATGTCCACTCTGTCGTCCCCGGGGTACCACTGGGCGGCTTCGGACTCTTTGCCGCTCTTGCAGTCAATGGTCCAAACCCAGAGGATGTTGTTCAGCCCATGGTGCTGCTGGAGGCGGTCCTGGACCAGATTCCAGAGCTGTTTGCAATACGTCGGACCGTATTTTCCCCACCAGAACCACGCACCGCCGTCACCATAATTGCCGGCAGCCTCGTGCAGGGGGCGGAACAGGACCGGAATGCCTTTGTCCTGCAGGAGTTTCAGCGTAACGGCCACCTCGTCGATGTCCTGGAGAACGAATTCATGCTGCCAGGTGCCTTCTTTAAGGGCTTCGCGGATGTCGAAGGTGGTTTTTGAAGAGTAGAATGCGTAGTTTCCGTCCCCGGTATCGTTGTTCCGGAAGGTTTGTTCATCCTTGGGGGCGTTCCAATGCCACATGTAGCAAATGACGCCACCCTTGTTCCAATGTTCTTCCTGATTGGAGATGTCCGTATAATCCTGCTTCCAGGACCAACCCGCCGGCGTGGGAGAGAACTGCAGGTAGAGGAAGTCATAACCGGCCAGGGCAGGATGCTTGCCAGTCAAGGCAGCAACCGCATCGACATAGTCGTTGGTATGGGCGGCGCAGGACTGGACGCCCGAGAGGGTCTTGACGCCGTAACTGTCGTACAGGAATGTGTAGAGTTTCTTGGCAGCGTCCGTGGCTTTGGCATTAACGGGTGTCTTGGAGATTTTGCTCTTGTCCACCGGAGGAATGACAATGCCTTTCTGGGAGACAGAAACCGACTTGGTGAGCGAACCGGCCTTGATGGTCAGGCTCCCACTTCTTTCCTGCGTGGCAGGATTGGGATCAACTGCAACCTTATAGGTAATGGCAAATGTGTTGCTGTTATAGACACCGTCCTTGACCGTTACCCAGTCAAGGTCTTCGCTGACCGAAGGGCGGGAAGGGGCGGTAACGGTAAGGGAATACTCCCCTCCTGCCTGCTCGGCCTCAATGCTTTCCGTGCTGAGCGTGATGCTGGTCGGAGCTGTGGGCCCTGTCGGCTCCGGGTTGTCCTTGCCGCCGCAGGACCACAGGGCCAGCACAGAGGCAAAGGCTGCAAAAACAAGTACTTGTCTTTTCATAAATACAGATTCTTCACTACGTTCAGAATGACAGAATGGAACCCGGAGGGAGGGTCGGCCCCCTCCGGATTAAAAAACACAGCCTTTAAGGCAGAATGGCAATCTTAGTGATACCGGAGAGCGCGCCTTGGATTACCAGGCCACCGTTGTTGACGGCCTCCATAATCGTGTCGTCGAACTCTTTCTCAAGCACTTCAAACTCAGCATTCCAGTCTGTCAAATAACATATATCCGCCCAGGAGGAATTGTTGATTTGCACCTGGCCTGTAACCGACTTATCTTTGTAAACCAAGAACTTGGATCCCTTCTTTACTTTCAGTTCATCAAGCAGCAGGCTTTGGGGAAGGACAAATCGGCCGTCGTCACCCCATGTGAGCGTGTAAGGATAGGTGATTGGAGTACCACCCGTGTTCTTCACAAACTCAGCAAGGTCTTTCTCCAGCGAAATTTCCCAGTTGAAGGAAATCTTATTGATGGTCCAGTCAGAACCTTGGATAATGATGCTGTGTCCCTCATTCTTTTCCTGTGACTTCTGCTTAATATTGGCAAGGATTTCAGCAGTGAGAGGCAGATCAATCTCAGTGACGCTCTTGTCATTGACCGTATCGGTCTTGATATAACCGTCCGCAGTTCCGGCAAACGGAATCTGACTCCAGTCGGCATAGTTGATCTGTACCTGACCCCAGGCTTCGTGCTGCGTGAACTCAATGTGCATGACGGCATTATCAGGAACACCATCCATCATTGCATCTTCAATGTACACGCGGTTGTCGCCCCAGTCGATGGAGATCGGTCCTACGAATACCACCTTCGTCATCGACGTTGCGGGAATGACCGCGAGATTATAGGTCACGGAGCCGTTGTCGGAAACAAGTGTAATGGCGGTATCGGCCTTGGATTCCAAAGGAATCTGCACATACAATGTGCTTCCGTTGAGAATATAGGTCACATCGGTGCCGTCAAACTGGACACCGGTCAGGTGGCCGGCATTCTCAATGTCAATGATAAGCATTTCACCGGCGTTGATAGGGTCGACGGGCAGAGCCGCAATATAGGCCCCTGCCGGCTTGTCGATGGCCAGTTCCAGTCCCTCGACGCTTGCACCATTCTTCAGATTCAGGGTCAGTTCACCCGTTTCCGCAGCCGTCGGTACTGCTACAGTTATTGCGGTTTCTGTGGCAGTCACATCAACGGTAATACCACCGCCGAAGGTGACGGACTTCACAAGATCCAGATTTGTACCGTTAATGGTCACATCAGATCCGGCGGAGGCAGGATTGGCGCTGAAGCCGGTAATGGCAGGCTCGACAAGTGCATAAGCCACCGTTACGGACTTGCCATTGGCAAGATGCAGGGTAACGTCGCCCGCCTGGGCAGCCTCAGGAACCGTGAAGGTAATCTTACCGTCGTTGGTGAAATCTACCCAGCCGGCATTCGGCAGTTCGACACCGGTCACGAGGTCGATATCTTTACCTGTGACTGTGAGTACACCTCCATTCTTAATCGTTGCAGGATCGGCGACAAGTTCCGTCGGGACTTTGGTGGTGATGCTGCCGGCATTGACTCCCACGCCGGAAGCCATTACCATGATGACATCTCCGTCAGCGGCTTCCGCAGGCAGGGTGAAGGTAATCTTGGAATCCGTCGCGGTGAAGTCTGTCACCGTGGCGCCTTCCAGTTCAAGGCTCTTTACCAAGGAAAGCTTGGTACCGCTGATGGTGATGGTCTCGCCGGCTTTGTATTCGCCGCTGACGGTTCCTACAGCAGTCTTTACCACGAAGGGAGCTTCCAATACGTTCAGAGCGGAGAGCACGTCCTCGTCCTTCTCAACCGTTTCGTCAACGGTGCCGATTCCCAGTCGGCCGGAACTGGCCTCCTCGGGAACGGTCACTTTGATGGAATAACGGTCCTGGCTGACAAAGTCCTTCTCGCTGACATAAACCTTGTTCGGGAAAATCACCTCATGGATGAACTGAAGATAATCACCTTCAATGGTGATCACTTCGCCCGGATAGGCTTCTTCGGGAGTGATTTTGTCAAGGACGATGGTCTCAATATAGGAGAGCGGAGTCGCGGTCTCAATGGTCTTCCCGGCCTTGGTGGTCAGGATGACGGTACCTACTTCGGCCTCTTCTTTGGGAACAGTAACATGGATCTCACTGGGTACACCGGAAGTGATGACCTCGATGTCCGTGATAGGCTCACAGCCCGGGATGGTGACGGAGGCCACCTGGTCCAGATTCATACCGACGAAGCGGAGGACACCGCCGCGGACGACGGGACGGGGGCCATACGATTTAAGCACCACTTCGGAAGTAGCGGGGAACTGATTGGTGTCCAGTTCCTTTTTCCCGCAGGAGAGGACCAGCAGAGCAGCACCCGCAACAATGGTCAATATGTTAAATATCTTTTTCATAATCAACTATTTATTAGGGACTGCACGGATGTTGTCCAGTTTAATGATCGGATTGCACTCAACCCCTTCAGGGCCGCCGACGACAAAGATCGTAAGAGAGGTGAATTCTTTTTCAGACAAGGAGAGGGACGATTCAGTACCGTCGAATCCATAGATGAACGTGGAGAAGGGGATGGTTACCGTAATCCACTTGCCGTCTGTATGGAACATGCCGTCGGCCTGGGCAGCCCAAGGCTGATAGAGCGCACGGGGGACATTCAGACCGCCCTCTTTTTCCAGTTTAAAGAACGTGTTGTTCGCACCGGCACAAGTATTTCCATAGATGTCCACACCTGCGCCGCTTCCGCTGATCTTGTCCAAGCCGGCAGGGATAATCTGCATGGCTCCGGCAGACCAGGGGTTCGAAGCAGGGATATTGAGTTCAAACTTCATTGACATATTCTCCCAGTCCGAGAAATCGGCATAGTCTGTCAGAAGCGGGCTGTCATTATAGCTGACGGGGTCGGTCCAGTCACCGGGCCAATACTCGAAAGAAAAGTTCGAGTCATCCCAGCCACCGGCTTCAGACATGGTCACGGAGCCATTACCAATGCGGAGATAATTCCCGGAAAGAGAAGTCTCGTCGGTAATAAGGTCCATATGGTCATTGTGCCAGCCATGAGCCTTTCTGCGTGGATCGGTATCAAAGTCGAACAGAATGCCACGGTTATCCATATAATGGAATACAGAAGATACAGTTCCATAAACTGTAGATATCGTTACAGGACCTTCTTCTGCCCCATCCGGAACAACCACGGTAATGGAGTTCTTGGTGAAACTCTTGATCTCTGCCTCTTTGTTGCCTGAGAAGGTAACCGTCAGCGGAACATTGGGATCATCGATGAAATAATCACCGACGAGGACGGCCTCTTCACCGGCCTGCTGATATTCATTGGACATGGACAGCAGGCTGGGCCCGGGAACCAGGACCTGGAAGTCATACTTGACCGTGTCTTTCTGGCTGTTGATGAAATAAATCGTGTTGGAAACCTCTCCCGGGATCGTTCCGGGGACATCCACCAAGATCGTATGATCCGTCATATAGCTGTTATTCAGCACAGCGGGAACGTCGTTGAAGTACATTTCCACAACACTCCTGAGATTGTCACCGACAATGCAGAGAGACTGCTCCATATACGAGCTGGTGATCAGCGTGTCCTGCGCGTTTCCTGCAGGACGAATCATATAGATGACAGGCTTTCCGTCTGCCACTTTGTACTTGTAAGGCTCATCCTCGCAAGAGACTGCAGCCACAGCCAAAGCCAATGCGAACAGGGCCCACAGGCCTAACTTTGTAATTTGAGTTTTCATGTTCCGTCTCGTTTACAGGTTAATCGTTTCGCGGACATCCACATGGATAGCTTCTTCCAGCAGAAGCGGATTGTAAACCACGTCTTCGGAAGGGTAAGGAACACTGAATGTAGCCTCTGTCACATTGGAAGCGGAGGCGTCCGCCGTATCGTATGTAATACCTGAAGCATCCCAGACACCACCTTCATAATAAGCTTTATAGACGGCGTCAAGATCGCCATTCCACCTATTCCTGCGCTGAGCCTTCAGTTCTGAAATGGCGCCGGTCATGTCATAATAGGAACGGCGTACGTAGTCATACCAGCGGTCACCTTCCATGGCCAGTTCCAGGTTTCTTTCTTTCCAGACATCTTCCCAAGTAATGGAAGAGGGCTTGTTGTAATTGGAACGGCCGCGATGACGGACCTGATAGAAAGCTTCCAGAGCGTCGGCATCCGTGGTGGAAGTACCGGGACCTTTGCACTTGGACTCGGCATAGATCAGGTAGACATCCGCCAGACGAAGGATATGAGTGGACACGCTGTAGGCCATACGGTCATCGGCATGACCGCATTCGGCAAGGTGGTCTGCCGTGTCACCGTAAAGATGTTTTACGCAGGCTGCGCCGGTGGGGCTTTTTACCGTACCGCCGGAGCTGTTCGCTCCCAGATTGCCGGGCCAGTAGGTCGGGTCATAGATGAAACGGAGGTAATCAAAGCCACCCTTGTCTCTCCAGAAATAAGAATAGGTATCTCCGGCCAGCATATAGGTAGCTTTACGGCGAACATCAACATCACCGGGACGGGATGCAGGATTATCTGTTGCCAGAACGCCGAAAGCATCCTGCAATGCGATGGAGGGGCCTGCCCAACTGCCCCAGACATTTCCGACTTCGCAGAAGCCTTCCATTCCCAGGTCGCTCTGGAACGTATTCTGGCTCGTCCAATGTGAGCCGACAATCCAGTGCCAGGAAATCAGGGCCTCGATATTCTTATTGTTGGAGCCACGGAAAATATCACTGTAGACGGGCATCAGTTCGCGGCCGGAATTCTTGATGACGTCCAGGGAATACTTGGCAGCATTGTCCAGGTCGGCCTGGGACAGGGTCCCGGTCACACCGGCCTTTGTCAGATACACTTTGGCAAGGAGAGCCTCGGCGCTATAATAATCGATACGGCCGTCCATATTCGCCACTTTCTTGGGAAGAAGGGACATCGCTTTTTCAAGTAGGAGCACGACATACTCGTAGAGATCCTCCTTTTTCACTTTATTGATGCTATTGTAATTCCCGGTTCCCATCTCGGCGGCGACATCGTGAATCAGCGGGGCGTCACCGAAAGTACGGATAATGGTAAAATAGGCATAGGCTTTCCAGGTCAGGACTTCGCCCATGCACTGGTTGCGGACTTCTTCGGAGCAGTTTGCCGTCTGCAGACGGTTATACAGAGCAGAGCAATTGGAATTAATGGCCCACAGTGAACGGGACATATTCAGCAGATTCTTGTCCGAAGCGCTGACATTGAACTGCACATAGCCATCACTGCCGGCATAATAGTTACCGGAGAGTTTTTCACCCACATTCATAAACCCTCGCATAATGTCATACCAGGGAGAATTGTACAGGTAGTTGACACCGGCAATACACTGGGCGTCGTTCTGATAATAGCTGGATTCGCTGTCTCCGTCTTCAACCGGACGGGTCAGGAATTTCTCACAGGCTGTGAGGCTTACCATCAGTAACACGGAGAGGGAAAAATATAATGCTTTTTTCATAACAGTCATCTCCACGAATTAAAAGGTAATACTCATACCGAACGAATACACCGTAGGAGAAGGATAACGGCCGTTATCCAGACCCATCACGTTGATGGAGGTCGTGCTGGCACCAATTTCCGGATCATAACCGGTGTACTTGGTGAAGGTGTACAAGTTCTGTATATTGACATAAGCCCGGACATTCTCCATCTTCACCTTCTGGGCCCAGGCTTTCGGCAGGGTGTAACCCAAGGTGATGTTCTTGATACGGAGATACGACCCGTCTTCAATGTAACGGTCGCTCACCCGGTCGTTGTCATTCGGGTCATTGAGCGTAGCACGGGGAAGTTTGGCACCGGGATTGGCAATCTTGACATTGTTGATGTCATTGTACCAGGCCCACTGATTATTGGTACCGTCATAAGTCTTCTCCGAATCGATGGCAGCAAGTTTCGTACGTTCCAGCACGGAGGTAGGCTGGTTGGCCCAGGCGCTCTTCATATTACCCGTGTTCATATTCAGGTAATTGTAGACTTTATTGCCATAGGTGCCATTGATGAAGATGCTCAAATCGAAAGCTTTGTAACGGAAGGTATTGGTCCAGCCGAAGGTGAATTTAGGCATCGGGGAGCCAATAGTCGTACGGTCCAGTTCGTTGATGACACCGTCATTATTGAGGTCTTTGTATTTGATATCGCCTACCCAGACGGTCGTGTACTGGTTATAAGCCAGCGGATCATCGGAGGGAATCAGTTTGGAAGGGTCATTCGGATCCGGCATGGAAGGAGCGGCAGCAGCATTTTCACTGGCAAGCGGGCTGTTGACGATATCTTCGAAAGAAGAATAAACGCCGTCCGTCACATATCCGTAGAAACTGTACAGAGGTTCACCGATATTGGAACGGGTCACAATGTCGTCCCACTGTCCATAGCCGACGATAGCAGCGGCAGCCGTTCCGTCAAGGGCCAGCAGTTTATTGCTGTTGAAGGAAATCTGGGCCTCTGTCGTCCACTCAAAGTCTTTGTTGACAATGGGATGAGCGGTAAGAGTAAACTCCCAACCCGTGTTCTGGATAGCGCCATAGTTACCCCAAGGTGCAGCGTACTTGGAAGAGTCATTGCCCTGGGTTCCCATATAGCTGGGCATCTGAAGTTCCATCAGCATGTTGTTGGAACGCTTGTCATACCAGTCCACGACAAAGTTGATCCTGTTGTCCAGGAAACTCAGGTCCAGACCTACGTTCCACTGATTCTGAGCTTCCCATTTAATGGCTGTATTGGGGAACCGGGCCATACGGTAAGAATCGCCAAGACCCGTTTCCATCGAACTCATGGCTGATCCCCACAGATAACCGGAAATGTTGGAGTTACCGGTCTGTCCCCAGCCGATACGAAGTTTACCGTCGGTAATGATGCCCTTCAGGGCGTCCGGGAAGAACTTCTCATTGGTGAAACGCCAGGCCAGAGCAAAGGAATGGAACCCGGCCCAACGGTTACGGGGACCGAAATTCGAGGAGCCGTCATAACGGAAAGTGTACGTTCCGATATAGCGGTTGTCGTAGTTATAGGTTTCACGCGTAAAGAAGGAAGCCATGGAGGAAGAGCCGAAGCCGTGTCCGATCTGCTTGTTCAGCGAACCCATTGCAGGATTGTGGATAGCATTGGAAGGGAGGTTCGTGGCATATACGGACGTATAATTATAGGTGCTCTCCCAGGCTTCCTGGCCGACCATCGCGGTAATGCTGTGCTTACCGAACGTGTTGGCATAGGTGATATAGTTCTTCAACTGCCAGAAAGCATTGCTGTTCTTCTGGTTACGGGCCTTGTTGGAGCCGATGTTATAAGAACCGAGGCTGATGGTGGGGTCGAACGTGTCGGCCTTCGATGCGCCGATGTCAAAACCCAGTTCTGCACGCCAGGTGAAATGCTTCAGGAACGTGATATCGGAGAAGATATTCCCCGTCAGATTCTGACGTTTCAGAAGACGGTCATTGAGCAGCGCCATGGCAACCGGATTGATGATGTTGTAATTCTTCATCTGCAGGTTGGCATAGTTGCCTTCCAAGTCATAAATAGGGGCGCTGGGAAGGGACGTCAGGGAATAGGTGATGATACCTTCGCTCGAATCCGCTTTTTTCAGGCTTTCGTCCGTTGCGGAATAGGAAGCGTTCAGTCCGATCTTCCACCAGTCGCGCAGCGCCGCGTCGATATTGGCACGGAAGGAATAACGGGAGAACTCGGAACCGATGATGGTACCCTGCTGATCCATGAAGGAACCGGACAGGTAGTATTTCACCTTATCGGTACCACCCTGGACACCGATCTGATGCTGATGCTGAAGGGCGGTGCGGAAGATAGCGTCCTGCCAGTTGGTACCGACGCCGAGGACGGAAGGATCGGCATAGTAGTTATTGGCTTCCAGCAGACCTACCGACGCGAGGTCGTTGTAGTATTCCGCAAATTCCCGCAGATTCAGGAGGCCGATACGGCTGGTCTGGCGCTGGATGGCGACCATACCGTCATAGGTGAATTTGGCGTCTCCGCTCTTACCGCGCTTGGTGGTGATGAGGATAACGCCGTTTGCACCCTGGGCACCGTAGATGGCCGTTGCAGAGGCGTCCTTCAGGATTTCCATCGACACGATATCGGAGGGGTTGATGGTAGACAGCGGGGAAATGGTGGAAACGGCACCGTTGCCGAGGGAATCACCCAGACCGAAGGAAGCACCGCTGGTGCCCGTAACCTGGACGATAACGCCATCAATCACATAAAGAGGCTCTGCACCTGCATTGATGGTCGCTTGACCACGGACGCGGATGGAGGAGGAGGAACCCGGAGCACCGGAGGTCTGTACCGCGGTGACACCGGCGGCACGGCCCTGCAGGGACTGGTCCAGGTTGGTGATGATGGAGCCCTTGATGGCGTCTTCCTTCATGGAGACGGAAGCGCCGGCCACATCGCTCTTCTTCATAGTACCGTAACCCACGACGACGACTTCGTCGAGGAATTCGGCATCTTCAGACAGTTTCACGTTGATGACAGACTGGCTGCCCACAACGATTTCCTGCATTGCATAGCCGATGGAAGAGAACACGAGTGTCGCGCCGGGCTTCACCGTGATCACGTAGTTTCCATCGAGGTCTGTGATGGCACCGTTGGAGGTGCCCTTCTCCATGACACTGGCTCCGATGACCGGGCCGATATCGTCCGTGACGGTACCGGTGACCTTGTTCTGTGCGAACAGGGCCGTAGTGGCGAGGAGCGCCAGCATGAAGGTCACAAATTTTTGTTTCATGCTACTTGGTTTTGGTTAATAATAATTATTGGTTTAGATTATTGATTGCATCCTGAATGATGTCAACAGTGTAGTCCGTTACGTACACCCCGTTCAGGCCCTGGGCTTCCTGGGCCGGGTCGCCGGTGTAAGGGTCTCCGCTCTGCCACTGGGTATGGCGGGGCTCGGCGAAACCGCTCCAGCCCCAGAAATTGGCGCCTTGCAGGTCTTTTCCGACCAGGGAGAAGATGTAGCTGTAATAAGCGTCACGCCCAGTGGTGGGAGCAGTCTGCTCCGGGGAGAATCCGTCGCGCGGGAAACCGAACTCCTCGCACACGAGCGGGAGTCCCAGGCGGCGGGCCATTTCTGCATGCTGAGCGATGTATTCCTGCGTTTTGGCGATGGCAGTGGGCAGTTGTGACGCGAGGGAATCGGCCTTGGCCCAGCCCCAGTTGTAAGGCCAGATGTGGATGGTCATGTAGTCGACGCCGGGGATGGTGTTCACCCGCTCCACGAGAGTCCAGTCCTCCTCGCAGCCCTTCCAGCCTTCGTTGCCGGTGGAGATGAGGTGGTTCGGGTCCAGTTCCCGGATCAGGCGGGCCGACTCTCCCATCCACCCGATGAAACCGCTGCGGACGGAGGGGTCGTCGGAGAAGCAGCGGGGCTCATTGCCGATCTGCCAGGAGAAGATGGCGGGGTCGTCCTTATAGGGCTTGCCAGTAACGCTGTTGGTGCGGCCCACGATTGCGCGCAGATGATTGTAGAAGAGTTCCTGCGCACTTTCGCAGGTTTGGAATTTGCGCATCTGCTGCATGAAGGGCCAGTAGCCGGACTCGAGGGGGATGAGCGCCTTTTCGCCGGTGGCCCACTCCAGGTACTGGCCGTAGCCGCCGCTCCATTCCCATGAATTGTTCAGGTAAAGGACAGCGCGCATATCCCGTTTGCCCAGTTCTGCGAGGAAACGGTCCAGGCCGACGAGGAGCGTGTCATTGTACACGCCCGGAGCAGGCTGCAGGGTAGGTTCCACGCGGGAGAAAACGCCCGAGGGGCCGTCGCCGCCCACCAGGACGCGGAGGTTCTTCAGCCCCAGTGCCTCAAGGGTGTCCAGTTCCCGGGTAAGACGCTGGAAATCACCGCCCTGCCCGTCCGAAGCCAGGATGGGTCCATACCAGAAATTGGTGCCGATGTAGGTGTAAGGCTTGCCGTTCAGATAGAATTCACCGTCCTGAACGGTAACGAAAGACGGTTTGGCGGAACAGCCCAGAAGGGTAAGGACAGCAAGTGCCCATACCAGCGTTTTACGTGTTATATTCATTATGTTGGCCGACATAAATATTTTTCTGATGCAAAAATACATCATGCATGTACGGCAAACAAATAGAAAAAAGTCTAAAATTGATACTTTTTTGACTTCGGTTATACAAATACGCGGTTTTTGGTAAAAAGAGCGCGGAAATCCCGGGGGGTGTAACCCCGTCTGGCTTTAAAAGTCCGGTTGAAATTGGAAAGGTTGTTGAAGCCGCAGCTGTAGCAGATTTCCGAGATGCCGGTCTCTGTGTCCACCAGCATGCGGGCGGCATTCCCCAGACGGATATCAATGACGTAATCCACAAAATTCCGGCCTGTGTGCTGCTTGAAAAAACGGCTGAACGCAGAGGCGGACATCCCCGCCAGTAGCGCCATTTCCTCAAGGCGGACCTGGTCTGCGTAATGTACTGCAATATAATCCTTTACCTTCTTGATACGGCGGCTTTCCAACTGCTGGTCCGCCTGGGCGTAGGACGACGAAGCAAGCGTCCGGGCGTCCGCGTCCAGGGACAGGTCGTAGAGGATTTTCAGAAAATGGAGGAACTGGTCGAAACGGTCCGGCGTCGTGGCCAGCGTGTCCAGACGCGAGTATACTTTCATGATGGCTCCCATGGAGAAATTCAGTCCCAGCCGGGCGCGGTCCAGCATCTTCTTGATGGAGGAGAACTGATTGCGGGCCAGCATATCCGACGTAAACAGCTGAGGGGAAAACTGGATGGTGATCTCCCGCACATCCGGCGCCGTGCACCGTCCCTGTTCCCAAGCATGGGCCAATTCCCCGCCGGCGACGAGCGTAAGTTCGTAATTACCAATCTCTTCCACAGAATCCCCCACAATGCGGCGGACGCCCTTTCCATGCTCGATGAAGTTAAGTTCATATTCTTCGTGGGTGTGGAGAGGGAATAAAAACTCACTCTTATGGCGTTCTACGATGTAGAAACAGTCCTTTTCAGACAAAGGGGTAATTTCGTTCAGAACCTTGCTCATGCTGCAAATATAAGCAAAATTTTGATACTTTTTCAACAAAAATACCGCGCTAATAAGCGGCGGTTTGGCGGGAGATGTTCAGCTGTTGGATTTTGTAGGTGTCCGACCCGGAAGCGGTGACGTAGATGGTGACTTGGAAAAGCTCCCCGCCGGCATTCAGCAGGCCGATCAGGTATTTCTTATTGGATTCAGACGCCTTGTGGGTGACCTGGAAGGAACGCGGCGTATTGGACTGGAAGAAAGTGCGGAGGATTTCCGTAGCCTGTTTCTTGGAACAGATGCGGGACGACGAGATGACGGTGACCTCCAGATTGTCCGCGAACCAGGACGAGAGGGAGGCGGCGTCGCCCAGGGAGAGATACTTGGTGATGGAGGAGAAAACCGAGAACTCCCCGCCTGCAGGATACTGCTGATGGGATTTGGCCTGCAGGAAGTTCGAAGTCTGGGCAGCGGCCGACAGGCCTGCGCACAGGGCACAGACAACGACGAGGATATGTAGCGGTTTTTGCATTCCGCTGTATTTCTTGCAAATTCCGCGCCGAATTGTTACATTTGCGATGAAGATTCTTCGCTGCGCTCAGAATGACAATAAGCTCAAAATGACAATAAGCTCAGAATGACGGTTCAATTGGTGACAGTCGGGAAAACCGATATCCGGTGGGTGAAGGAGGGCCTGGATGTGTATACGTCCCGGCTCAAGCACTACGTCCCCTTTACCGTCACCGAGATTCCTGAGCTCAAAAAGGTCCAGGCCCTATCCCGGGACCAGATCAAGGAGAAGGAAGGAGAGCTGATCCTGAAAACCGTCGGCCTGCAGGACATCCTGATCCTCCTGGACGAACACGGACACGAATACCGCTCCCTGGAATTCGCCGATTTTCTGGAAAAACAGCTCGGGAGCGGCGCCAAGAACCTGATTTTCGTCATCGGCGGGGCCTACGGATTCTCGGACGCCGTGTATCGGCAGGCCCGCTACAAGCTGTCCCTTTCGCGGATGACTTTCTCGCACCAAATGGTGCGCACTATTTTTGCAGAACAGCTGTACCGGGCTTTCACTATCCTCCGGGGAGAGCCTTATCACCATGAATAAAAGACGCAACATACGGCTCTTCGTGTCACTGGCTCTGCTGGCGGCCGCGGCCGTGGTGTTCGCCGTGTCGCTGGTGAGTTCGTCGGCCCGAAGCAGCCTGGACACCGTGGCGGCCGACATGGGACGCAAGGTGGAAAAGCGCCTGCAGCGTCTGGACGGTTATATCCGGAAAGGCCTGGAAGGAGGGGCCGACGAGTGGATGATCCTGAACGGCCTGCCGGAAGACATGGTGGTGTACCGCTATGCGGGCGACACCCTCCAGAGCTGGGCCAACCAGTTCCCCCTTCGCAGCGACGACCTCCGCCCCAGAACCTTTGTCCAGCGTCTGGGCGACACCCGCGGCAATCTCTCCTCCCCTCTGGCCGACGTCGGCCCGACATGGAGCTACGTCAACCTGGGGCCCAAGTGGTATCTGGTGAAGGCGGTGGAAGAGGACGGCTGCCGGATCATCGCCGGACTGGAGATTGTGAATGAACTCCGCGCCGGCTCCATCAACGGTGTCAACCGCTACTTCCGCCTGGACAACAGCTACGCCGTCCGGCCCCTTTCCGGCAGCGTCGGCGTCCCGGTTTCCGTGGACGGAATCCCCCTTTTCAAAGTCACGGCCGAAACCCTCGCAGAAACCTCCCAGGGGCATTCGTCCCTGATCTGGCTGGCCCTGGCACTGGCGGTTGCGGCCACGCTCGTGCTGCTGTCGGTGCATCCATCGGCCCTGTGGTTTGTGCTGACCGCCCTGCTACAAAGCGCCCTGCTGGTGTGGCTGTATCTCTACGGCCGGGGGCTGGGACAGTCTTCGCAGCTGTTCTCTCCCCTGCTGTATGCCGACGGTACCCTCCTCTATTCGCTGGGGGCCGTCGTCCTGCTGAACCTTCTGATCACCCTTCTGGTACTGGACCTGTACCTGGTACGCTGGACCTTCCTGAAGGCCCTCCGGCGGCTGAACGCCCGGTGGGTGGAGGTGGTCCTCGCCGCCGGAAACCTGCTGATGGTGGCGGGCGTCGTGATCTATCTGCACCTCGTGTTCCGGAGCATCCTCGTGAACTCCAACATTATCCTGGAGCTGTATAAGATCACGCTGCTGAACAGGTACACGGCCGTGGTCTACCTGAGTTTCCTGGGGCTTTCCCTGACGGTTCCCATCCTCCTGCAGATGCTCTCCCCGCTGGTCCGGTCGCTCCTGGGTCTGCGGTACGACATGTTCTCGCTCCCGGCCCGCATCGGCTATGCCGCGGCCGTGGGCATCTATCTGGTGGTCATGTCCTCGACGCTGGGCTTCCAAAAAGAGGAACAGCGGGTGGAAGTCTGGGCCAACCGGCTCGCCATGGACCGCGACATCGCCCTTGAAATCCAGCTCCGCGCCGTAGAATCCGCCATCGGGGCCGACCCGGTCATCGGCGCCCTTTCCGTGATGCAGGACGGCAACGCCCTCATCCGCAGCCGTCTGGTGAGCAGTTATATGGGCCGCATCTCGCAGGACTACGACATCGCCGTCCTGAACCCCGGCACCGACGAAAACGCCGCCATGCTGTTCCAGGAGCGTCTCCGCGGCGGTGTCCAGCTGGGAGAAAGCTCCCACTTCTTCTACAACGCCATCGGCAGCGGCCGGACATCCTATACCGGCCTCTTTACCTATTACGTGCGCGACTACGGCGCCAGTTCCATCCTGGTCACCGTCGAGTCCAAACACAACCGCGAGGACCGCGGCTACCTGAGCCTCCTGGGCATTGCCGACCCCGGCCGCATCACTCTCCCGCCCGCCTACTCCTGGGCCAAATATGCCGACCGCCGGCTGGTGCAGTACAAAGGCACCTACGCTTATCCTACCGTCAATTCCGGCCACCTGGACCGCCTGGACGGACATTTGGACATGGAAGGCTGGTGCCACTTTGTGTACAACGTGTCGGACAGCGAGACCGTTATCATTTCGCGCGTAAGCACCGAATGGCTCTATTATGTGGTGGAGGGCTTCCTTCTGGCCATCCTGGCGTTCGTCGCCATCTCGCTGATGTGCTGGCGCAGGCGCTCTTCCAGCGGCCGCCGTTATTACCAGACCCGGATTTCCCTGGTGGTGTATATATCCCTCATCCTTACCCTGGTGGCCATGGCCGGATTCAGCGTCTGGTTCGTCTACAAGCGCAACAATGCCGACATGCAGAGCATCATGACCGCCCGCATCAACACCCTCCAGTCCATGCTGCAGGAGCATCTCAGGGGCGTGGAAGGTCCCGACCAGGTGCAGACTGCGGAGGTCCTCCAGGCCGTGGACGCCGTCGGCAACAACCTCCGCTGCGACATCACCCTGTTCGACGTGAGCGGCCGCGTGGTCATGAGCACCACCCCCGAAGTCTACGACCGGATGATCCTCGGACATCGGCTCAACGACGACGCCTTCTACAACATCCAGTACGGCCACAAACGGTTCTACATGCACACCGAAAGGGTGGGACGGCGGCATTACTATGCCCTGTACGCCCCCATCATCAACAGCGATGGGCGCATGGTGTGCATCGTCTCCTCCCCCTTTACGGACATCACCCACGACTTTGAGACCGAGGCCATCCTGCACATCGCCACCGTCATCACCATCTTCCTCCTGCTGCTGATGATTTCCCGTCTCATCACCTTCGAAGTGGTGGCCGGCCTGTTCCATCCCATCACGGAACTGCGCCGCAAGATGACCGTCACGGACGTAGACCATCTGGAAACCCTCGAATACGACCAGGACGACGAAATCACCCCGCTGGTGCAGGCTTACAACCGCATGGTGCGGGACCTGGGCGACAGTTCCCGCCGCCTGGCCCAGGCCGAAAGGGACAAAGCCTGGACCGACATGGCCCGCCGCGTCGCGCACGACCTGAAGAACCCGCTCACGCCCATCAAGCTGCAGCTCCAGATGCTCATGCGGATGAAGACCACCGGCAATCCACAGTGGCAGGAACGCTTCGACGAAGTGGCCCAGACCGTCCTCTACCATGTGGACCTCCTGGCCGACTCGGCCGACCAGTTCTCCACCTTCGCCAAGATGTACGACCAGAAGGCCGAAAGGCTGGACCTGAACGCCCTGGTGAAGCAGGAGACCGAACTGTTCGACTCCCGGGACGACGTGGCGCTCGAGTTCATCGGCCTGCCGGGGGCCATGGTGGACGCTCCGCGCCCGCAGCTCACCCGCGTGGTGGTGAACCTCCTGACAAACGCCATGCAGGCCGTAGACGGGGAAGAGGGCGGCAAACGCATCCTGGTGTCCGTGCGCAATTCCTCCGACGACGGCTTCTACGAGATTGTGGTGGAAGACAACGGACCGGGCGTGTCCGAACAGAACCAGGAGAAGATTTTCACGCCCGACTTCACCACCAAGACCAGCGGCAGCGGCCTGGGTCTGGCCATCTGCCGGCGGATTGCCGAACACTGCGGCGGTTCCATCTCCTACTCCCGCTCGTTTGTCCTCGGCGGCGCCTGCTTCACGGTGAAATACCCCAAAGCCTGAAGCCCGCCGGAACAGGGTGTCTTTTTGTAAATCTGTGGCCACCCTCGGCCACATAAGAGGGAGGGGCCCATCCGCAGGATGGGAGGGGTCGCGAAGCGACGATTTACAAAAAGACACCCTGTTCCGGTGGGTCCGAATCACAAAAATTTGCAGAAAAAGGGACAATTCCTTATTTTTGTAAGTTATTTTGCATTAACGATTAACTAAACATACCAATTTTTTATGGCAACAACTGCTGATCTGAAGAACGGAATGTACATTATGTTCAACGGCAAACCCTGCGTTGTCGTGTACTTCCAGCACGTAAAACCCGGCAAGGGCCCTGCATTCGTAAAGACCAAACTCCGCAACCTGGAAAACGGCCGTATCCTAGAGAACACCTTCACCGCCGGCGTCAAACTTGACACCATCAGCGTGGAGCGCCGTCCCTACCAGTTCCTCTACGACGACGGCGAAGCCTTCAACTTCATGCACGAAGAAACCTACGAGCAGATCACCCTCCCCCACGACGTCGTTGAAAACGCCGACCTCATGAAAGAAGGCCAGCGCGTGGAGATGATGTACATGACGGAGCCCGAAGAGCGCTGCCTCACCTGCGAGCTTCCCACCTATGTCACCTTGGAGGTCACCTACTCCGAGCCTGCCGTAAAGGGCAACACCGCTTCCACCAGCGCCCTCAAGGAAGTCACCCTGGAAACCGGCGCCAAGATCATGGTTCCCCTGTTCATCGAAACCGGCGAAGTGATTACCGTCAACACCACCGACCGCAGCTACGGCCAGCGCGTGAAATAAGACTTCCCTCAGCCAATAGAAACCAACGAGGGGTGCACCTGGAGGTGCACCCCTGTTTGTATAATCACGTGATCTACAGCAAGTTAACGGTCACGGGAAAACCGAGGGGTGCACCTGGAGGTGCACCCCTCGGTGGGTTGTGATTACAGGACGTAGTCTTTTACGTCTTGGGCGGAGACGGGATTTCCGCCCAGGATGAGGAGGCGCTCCACGACATTTCTCAGTTCACGGATATTGCCGGGCCAGGGGCGGTCCTGGAGAAGTTTGACGGCCTCGGGGCTGAATTCGCGGGCGGGGCGGCCGTTTTCGGCACAGATGCGCTCGGAGAAGTAGTTCACCAGGATGGGGATGTCTTCTTTGCGGTCATCCAGGGCGGGGACCTTCAGGACGATGACACTGAGCCGATGGTAAAGGTCTTCGCGGAAATTGCCCTTGACAATCTCTTCCTGCAGGTTTTTGTTGGTGGCGGCGATGATTCGCACGTCTACGGTGATTTCCTTGTCACCGCCCACCGGAGTGAGTTTCCGTTCCTGCAGCACACGCAGCACCTTGGCCTGGGCGGCGAGGGACATGTCGCCGATTTCGTCCAGGAAGATGGTGCCGCCGTCGGCCTGTTCGAATTTGCCTTTGTGGTCCTTGATGGCCGACGTGAAGGAACCTTTCTTGTGGCCGAAGAGTTCAGAATCAATGAGTTCCGAAGGGATAGCGGCGCAGTTTACCTCCACGAACGGCATCTGGGAACGTTCCGACATCTGGTAGAGGCTCTGCGCCACCAGTTCCTTGCCGGATCCGTTGGGACCGGTGACCAGGACGCTGGCCTGGGTGGGCGCCACCTTGGCGATCATCTCCTTGAGATGGGCGATCTGGGCCGACTCGCCGATCATTTCCCGGCCGTAGATTTTCTTTTTCAGGATTTTGGTTTCCTTCACCAGGGAGGCCTTGTCGGTGGCATTCTTCAGGGTGATGAGGATGCGGTTCAGGTCCAGGGGCTTTTCGATAAAGTCGAAAGCGCCTTTTTTGATGCACTCCACGGCGGTGGTGATGTCCGCATGGCCGGAGACCATGATGACGGGGGATTCAATCCCCTCCTCGATGAGGCGGGAGAGCATCTCGATCCCGTCCATCTGGGGCATTTTGATGTCGCAGAAAATGACGTCGTATTTTTCTTTTTCGGCCTTCTGCAGGCCCTCCTGGCCGTTTTCGGCAGTTTCTACCTGGTAATTTTCCATTTCCAGGATTTCCTTGAGGGAATAGCGGATGGCGCGTTCGTCGTCTACAATCAGTACTTTCATTGGAACAAAATCTTTATGCAAATATCGTAAAAATATTCTACATTTGTAAATTAGAAAACTATGTCATTATGGCCATTCCTGATATCATCATTGCCGTAGACGGTTTCTCCTCTACCGGAAAGAGCACATTTGCCAAGCTTATCGCCGCCGAATTCGCTTTCCTGTATCTGGACAGCGGTGCCATGTACCGCGGCGTCACCCTGGCCGGCCTGGAAGCGGGAGCCATCGCCGACGGCAAGATCGACGAGGCCGCCCTCCTGGAAGTGATGCCTCCGCTGGATCTTCACTTCCGCCACGAAGACGGCACCACCAAGCTCTATCTCGGAGACCGCTGCATCGAAGGGGAAATCCGCGGCTGGGAAGTCTCCCAGTACGTGAGCCCGGTCAGCGCCATTCCGCCCGTCAGGGCCTGGGTGGACGACCGCCTGCACCAGTTCTCAAAGGGCGGACGGGTGATCATGGACGGCCGTGACATCGGCACAACCGTATTCCCTGACGCCCAGCTCAAGATTTTCATGACGGCCGACGAAAACGTCCGTGCCCAACGGCGTTACGACGAACTCGCCGCCAAAGGCGAGAATACCACGCTCGAAGAAGTCCTCCAGAACCTGCGCGACCGCGATTACCGCGATTCGCACCGGGAAACCTCGCCCCTGCGGCAGGCCGAGGACGCCTACGTGCTGGACAACACGCACATGACCCTGCACGAGGAAGTGGTCTGGATGCTGGGGCTGCTGCAGGGGAAATTCGGCCTGAAAGAATCGCCCGGCCTGTCATGCTGAAAGTAGAGACAGATCCCGGTTCCGGCTTTTGCGGAGGTGTCATCCGTGCCATCTCCCGGGCAGAATCGTATCTCTCTGAAAGAGACCGCCTGTGGTCCCTCGGCGCCATCGTCCACAACGAGGCCGAACTCTCCCGCCTGCAGGACCGCGGCCTGGTAACGGTGGACAGCCTGGAGCAGGTCCCCGACGGAGAAACCGTCCTGATCCGCGCCCACGGCGAACCGCCCTCCACCTACGCCGCCGCCAAGGAGCGCAACCTCTCGGTCATCGACTGTTCGTGCCCGGTGGTGCTGCAACTGCAGCGCCGCATCCGCGACGCCTATGCCCGCCTGCACCAGGACGGTGCCTGCGGACAGGTCATTATCTTCGGCCGGGTAGGTCACGCCGAGGTCCTGGGCCTGCTGGGCCAGGTGAACGGCGACGCCCTGGTGGTGGAAAACGCCGCCATGCTGGAAGAAGCCATGCAGTCGCTGGATTTCTCCCAGCCCATGGAAATCTTCTCCCAGACCACCAAGAGCCCTTCCGAATACGCCGTCATCTGCCGGATGCTCCTGGACAAAGGCGCGCAGCTCACCGTCCATGACACCATCTGCGCCCAGGTAGCTTCCCGCCACGAGCGGCTGGCCGCCTTCGCCCGCAGCCACGACGTCATCGTCTTTGTCTCCGGAAAATCCTCCTCCAACGGAAAAGTCCTGAGCGACCTGTGCTCATCCGTGAACCCGCACACCTATGTCGTGGGCGGCGCAGGGGAACTGGACCCCGCCTGGTTCGCCGGCTATGCCACCGTGGGCATCTGTGGCGCCACTTCCACCCCCAAATGGCTGCTGGAAGAAGTCGCCTGCGCCGTCCGGAACATGAACCCATAGGAAGATGAAAGCGGGAAAGCTCATACGGAATACCGTACTGGCCCTTCTGGGGCTCATCCTGGTGCTGCTGGTGGCCGTCCAGGTGCTCCTGCGGCCCCGGGTGCTCACCGGCATCGTGAACCGTATCGCCGCCGACTACGTGGAGGGCGACGTGAGCTTCCGCCAGGTGAAAGCCCACGTCATCAAGAGCTTCCCCTACCTCAACGTAGAGGCCGACGACTTCCTCATCACCTATCCGCACGCCCGCTACGCCCGGTACGACACCCTGTACCCGGACACGGGCCGGCGGTTCAGCCTGATGAAGGCCGGCAACGAGCGCGTGCCCGAAGGCGGCACCGACACCCTGGCCTCTTTCCGCCGGCTCACCGTTTCCGTAGACTACATGGCTTTCCTGAACCGGAAAACCATCCACGTGCACAGCGCCACGCTGGAACGTCCCCGCATCTTCGCCCATTACTTCGACTCCACCGCCGCCAACTGGGACATCCTGCCCATCGGCTCTTCGGAGAAAGACACCACCGAAAGCAAGCCGCTGCCCCTGATCCGGGTGGACAGGATTGCCCTTACGGACCGTCCCTTCGTCGTTTTCACCCATCCTCAGGACACGCTCCACGGCCTGTTCACCATGCGCAGGCTCAGCTTGGACGGCAAGGTGGAAACCACCGACCTCCTCTCCTCCGACGCCACCCTCGAGGCCGACTCCCTCTTCGTGTCGGGCCGCCTTCCGGCCGACACGGTCGCGGTAGCCCTGCACCGGCTCCGTGCCCGGGTTGACCGCCGGCACATCACCCTGGACGCTGACGCCAGCGCCCGCCTCCGCACCGGCAGCCTTGGCCGTCTCCGCGTACCCATCCATCTGGATGCCGACGCCACCGTCCCGGACCTGCAGCCCGGCGAAGTCGGCGCCCGGATCCATTCCCTTCATCTGGGCCTGTCGGCCCTGACCCTGGAGGGAAGCGGCACGCTGCTCCACCACAGGGACGGCGAGACGGACATGGACCTTTCGGCCGCTATCAAGGACTGCCCCCTGGGAGAACTGATCCAACAGTACCAGGACAACATTCCGGCCCTGAAGAAACTGAAGACCAACGCAATAGTGAGTCTTGACGCCAAGGCTTCCGGCACCTGGGGGAACGGGAAGACGCCCGCCGTGGACGCCCGCCTGCTGGTTCCCATGTCCACCCTGGAATACCAGGGAATGGGCCGGAAAGGACGGCTGGCCCTGGATGTCGACGCCACCACCGACAACCTCAAACTGGTCAATGCCAACGTCAACCGCCTGCTGGTGGACATGATGGGCGCCAGGATCGACGCCACCGCCACGGTGAAGGACGTCCTCGGGGACGACCCGCTCATCGGCCTCAGCGGCAAGGTTCACGCCCGGGTGGATTCCCTCACGAACGCCTTCACACGGGAGAAGGGCATTGTCGGGACCGGCGGCATCGACGCCCGCCTGCACGGACAGGCAAGGCTCTCGCAGCTGGACATGGTGCATATCGGCGCCGCGTCCATCGAAGGGGACATCACCGCGCGGGACCTCACCCTGGACATGGCGGAGCAGGGAATATCGGCATTCCTTCCCAAGCTGGACGTATCGGTCCAGACCAAGGGCAACCAGATTGACCGGAACCTCCGCAAAGGCGCCCGCGTCCTGGCCCTGAAGGCCGACGCCGACACCCTGGACGTCAACTACAAAGACATGTTCGTGCGCGGCGGGAACATCCTCCTGCTGCTGCAGAATTCGGCCGATATCCTCAAGGGCGGGAAGCAGTTCACTCCGCTGATGGGCCTCCTGAAAGCCGGCAGCCTCCGCCTCCGGGACGAAGAAGGGATGAGCGTGGCGCTGGAAGGGAACCGCGAGACCTTCCGCATCGAGCCGGCAGACCGGCAGCGTCCCACGCCCCGGCTCAGCCTCACGTCCAACAGCGAAGGACTGCGGGTGCGCCTGGGCACCAATGTCTACGACCTTTCCGCCGTGCAGTTTGACATCGCAGCCGCCCGGCACCAGGCCCGGCAACGCTCGTCGGAGCGGAGGAACCACATCCTGGATTCCCTCCAGCGCGTCTACCCGGGCGTTCCGCGGGATTCCCTCTTCCGGAAAGCCCGCCAGAGCCGCCAGAGCCGCGCTTTGCAGGACGACTTCGCCTCCTCCGACATCCGCATCAGCCTGGGCGGCGCCATCCGTGACTACGTCCGCAACTGGGACATCGAAGGGAATGTCGACCTCGGGAGCGGCCGCATCGTCATGCCGTCCTTCCCGCTTCCCACCACCCTGTCGGCCGTCAAGGGTTCCTTCGACAACGACACCCTGGACCTGAGAAGCATCACGGTGCAATCCGGCGTCTCCGACCTTTCCGCCTCCGCCCGCCTGACGGGACTGCGCCGTGCGCTCATCGGCCGTGGCCGGAGTCTGCTGAAACTGAAAGCCGACGTCAGGAGCAACTACATCGACGCCAACGAGCTCATGCGCGGCTACGCATACTACTCCACCTACGAGGAGCCCACCGAGCTCGCGGACGCCAGCGACCAGGCGGTGGAACAGGCCGCACAGGATGCGCAGCTTCCGGACAGCACCGGGTCCAAGCTCATCGTCATCCCCTCCAACCTGGAGGTGGACTTCTCCCTGGAAGCCAGCGGCATCAAGTACGACAGCCTCCTCGTGAGCTGGGCTGCGGCCGACGTAGCCATGCGCGACCGCACCCTCCAGGTCACCAACGCCATCGCCGCCTCCAACATGGGCGACATCTTCTTCGAAGGCTTCTATTCCACCCGTTCCAAGAAAGACCTCAAAGCCGGCTTCGACCTGAACCTCGTGGATATCACCGCGGAAAAGGTCATCACCCTCTTCCCGTCGGTGGACACGCTCATGCCCATGCTCACCTCCTTCGCCGGCGACCTGGACTGCGAGCTGGCCGCCACCACGGACGTGGACACCTGCATGAATCTGGTGCTCCCTTCCATTGACGGCATCATGAAGATTTCCGGCAAGGACCTCACCCTCCGCGAAAGCGAGCAGTTCACCAAGATTGCCCGCCTGCTGATGTTCAAGGACAAGAAAAAAGCGGTGATCGACAACATGGCCGTCACCGGCATGATCCGCAACAACATCCTGGAGGTCTATCCCTTCGTGCTGAACGTAGACCGGTACCAGCTGGCCGCCAGCGGCACCCAGCACCTGACCGAGGAGTTTGACTACCACATCTCCGTGATCCGGTCGCCGCTGCTGGTCAAATTCGGCCTCAATGCCTGGGGAGAGGATTTCGACCACATCCACTACGGCCTGGGAAAGGCCAAATACCGCAGCGCCAACGTGCCCGTGTTCACCAAACAGCTGGACACCGTGCAGTACAGCCTGGTGGCCGCCATCCACAACATCTTTGAACTGGGCGTGGAGAAAGCCATCGCAGAGAACCGTTCCCAGCAGTACCTGACGGTGGACGACGGCAGCGCTCCTCCCCAGCCCTTCGAACCCATCTCCGAGGAAGAGGCCTTCAGTTCCATGGCCCGCATGGAAGCCCTCCTGGACGACGTCCTGGAGCATGTCACCTCACGCCGCGAGGCCCTGAAGGAAGAAGTCCTCCGCCTGGAGCAGGAAGCCGCAGAGAAAAATGACCATGAATAGTTTCGATTACCTGGAAGTCAGTGTCCTCCTGTCCCCTTTCACCCAGGAAGGGGCCGATATCCTCATCGCAGAACTCTCGGAGCTGCCCTTCGACAGTTTTGTGGTGGAGGAGCCCTGCCTTAAGTGTTACATCCAGACCCAGGATTACCGGCCTTCGGACGTGAAGGTGGTCCTGAGCGGCTATCCCTTCGCCCGGGAATTCACCGCCGTTCCCGTGCAGGGGCAGAACTGGAACAAAACCTGGGAGGAGAGCTTCCAGCCCATCGTGGTGGACGGGACCGTGACGGTGAAAGCCCCGTTCAACCAGAACGTCCCCCGCACCCGCTTCAACATCTGGATCGACCCCCAGATGGCGTTCGGCACCGGATATCACCACACCACTTTCATGATGATGCAGCGGATGCTCGCCCTGGAGTCCTTCATCCGCGGCCGCAGCGTCGTGGACATGGGCTGCGGAACGGCGATCCTGGCCATCCTCGCCGCCAAGATGCGGGCACGGAAAGTCTTTGCCGTGGATATCGACGCCGTGGCAGCTCAGTCGGCCTGGGGAAATGCCCGGTGGAACCGGGTGGGAACGCGCATCGAAACCGCCTGCGGCGACGCGTCCCTCCTGCAGATGGGCACCTATGACGTGCTCCTGGCGAACATCCACCGCAACATCATCCTCCAGGACCTTCCCACCTATGTGAGAAGCCTCCGCCGCGGCGGACACCTCCTCCTGAGCGGCTTCTACGAGGCCGATGTCCCCGCCATCGCCGACGCCGCGACAGCCCTGGGCCTGCAGCCGGAGGGGACCTCCAGCCGCGAGAGCTGGGCCTGTATCGAGTTCAGCAAACCCGCTAACGGATCTCCAAAACGATAACGGAAGCGGCGGGAAGCGTCAGCGAGACCGTATTCCCCTTGATGCGGATGCCTTTGAAAGGGGCCGGTGCAACCGCCGGCGTCCGGCCATAGGCGTTGTAATCGGTGATATGGGCAGCCTGAAGGATCTCTCCAGTCACGGAGGCGGGCTTGAGGCTGTCCAGGCTCAGCTGCACGGTCTGGGACTTTTCCAGCAGAGGATTCACCAGCGACACATGCAAACGGCCTTCGGCATCCCGGGAAGCCGAAACGCTGAGGGTCTCCATCTGCCGTCCCGAGGCCGATGTCAGGATGTCGGCCTTGTAGTCCACAGGAACGGCCGTGGCGTCCTGGTGGACATTGTACATGCGGAAGACGTGGTAGGTGGGCGTCAGGACCATCTTGGGACCGTCAGTGAGAATCATGGCCTGGAGCACGTTCACCATCTGGGCGATGTTGGCTCCGCGGAGCCGGCGGGTGTGTTTGTTGAAGATATTCAGGTTCAGCGCGGCCACGATGGCGTCCCGCTGGGTGTTCTGCTGGAACAGCCAGCCCGGATTGGTGCCTTCCTCCACCTCGAACCAGGTGCCCCATTCGTCCAGAAAGAGGGCGACGCGGCGCTCCGGGTCGTACAGGTCCATGATTTCGCTGTGGGTGGTGAGGATGCGGTCAATGTCCACGGTCTTGGTGAGGAGGTCGTAGTACTCCTCGGGCGTAAACTGTGTCGCCTTCCCTTTGCTGTTCCAGTTGTCCACGCTGTAGTAATGGACGGAAAGCCCGTCCATCCGGCTGGCCGATTTCTCCATCAGCGTCCGCGTCCACTGGAAGTCGTCGCTGTTGGCTCCGCAGGCCACCTTGAACAGGCTGTTGCCGGCGTAGTTGCGGGCATAGAGGGAATAGCGCTTATAGACGTCGGCATAATAGTCAGCCGTCATGTCGCCGCCGCAGCCCCAGGTTTCATTGCCGATTCCCAGATACTTGACTTTCCAGGGTTTCTCGCGGCCGTTCGCTTTCCGGAGCTGGGCCATGGCGCCCTTGTCGGCCGTCATGTATTCCACCCATTTGGCCAGTTCCTCGACGGTGCCGGAGCCCACGTTGCCGGAGATATAAGGCTTGATGTCCAGCATTTCGCACAGGTTCAGGAACTCGTGCGTGCCGAAGGAATTATCCTCCATGGTGCCGCCCCAGTTGCTGTTCAGGATGGCGGGCCGCTTATCCCGCGGGCCGATGCCGTCCATCCAGTGGTACTCGTCGGCGAAACAGCCGCCGGGCCAGCGCAGGATGGGCACTTTCAGCGTTTTCAGGGCCTCCAGCACGTCGTTGCGGTAGCCGTCCGTATTCGGGATGTCCGATTCCGGCCCCACCCAGATGCCCTCGTAAATGCATTTCCCGAGGTGTTCCGAGAACTGACCGTAAATCTCGGCCGGAATGAGGGGTTCATCCTGCGCGGTTTCGTGAAGGGACACGCGCACCTGCGCCTGCGCCGTAACGGCAGCAAAGAACACTGCCACAAAGCTGAGAATTCGTTTCATACTTACCTATTGGATTTGAAAAGGCAGTGCGGCGACGGAGAGGCCGGCGCCTTCCGCCGTCAGGGTGGCGATGCCCGGCACATCCATCGTTTGGATGAGCACCTGGGCCAGACCGTTGAAGGTTTTTACGCTGAAGGAACGGGCGGCGGGGTCTGCGGGACGCTCGGCGGCCTGCCAGGCGGAGTCGCCGTTCCCCACCCCGAGGATGCGCACGGGGCCCTCCACCGAGAGGGTCACTTCCTCGCAGGCGCCGGGAACCTGGCGGACCTTGGCATCCAGAAGGGAGAGCGTGACCACGGCGACGTCGGTTCCTCCGGCCTGGAGGGCAGTCCTGTCGGCCTCCAGAGACACTTTTTCGGCAGTTCCGGTGGTTTCAATCACTTTTTCCAGCACCTTGCGGCCTTTGCGGTAGCCCACGGCTTTCACCTTGCCGGGCTTGTAGACGGCGTCCCAGCTCAGGTAGCCGCCGTTCTCCATTTTCTTGCGGCCCAGGTTCCTGCCGTTGACGGTAAGGGCCACCTCGTCGCAGTTGGAATACACCCAGAGGCTGATGCGCTCCCCTTCGTGGCCGTGCAGGTTCCAGTGCGGGAAGACGTGAAGGACAGGCTCGTCCGTCCACCAGGCTTTCAGGTAGAAGGCCTCGTCCTTGGGGAAGCCGCAGTAGTCCAGGATGCCGAAGCTGGAGCCCGTGGCGGGGAATTCGAGGGGGTTAGGTTCGCCCCGGTAGTCAAAGCCGGTCCAGTAGAAGAGGCCGCCCAGCCAGGGACGGTCCCTGTAGAATTTCCACCCCGTGCCGATGACATTGTACGTGCTGTCGCGGGTGTCGCTGCGGCGGTTCAGGGCCTGCATGCGGCCGGGCTCGTCGAAGTACACGCCCCGGGTGCCGCAGCCGGTGGTTTCCTCCGTGCCCAAACCTTTTCTGGCAGGGTACTGCTCCCGGAGGGCGTCAATCTTGTTCTGGTGCTGGTAGTTGTAGCCGGCGACGTCGGCCCCGATGACGATATTGGGTCCGGAACTGGTGGCGACCGTCATCTCGCGGGTCGGGTCCAGCCGATGGCAGAACTCGCGCATGGATTCCACGATCTTGGTGCCCTTGTCGTTCCACTCGATGCCCCATTCTTCGTTTCCGACGCTCCAGAGGATAATGGAGGGATGGTTGCGGTCGCGCTCAATCATGCGCCGGAGGAGGCGCCGATGCTCCTCGTTCACTCCGGTGAGCCGATTCTCCTCCAGAACCAGGATGCCCAGTCTGTCACAGGCGTCCAGCAGTTCCGGGGTAGCGGGATTGTGGCTGGTGCGGACGGCGTTCACGCCCAGTTTCTGAAGCTGCCTGAGACGCCATACCTGCAGGGCGTCCGGGATGCCGACACCCACGCCGGGATGGTCCTGGTGCTGGTTTACACCCTTGATCTGCAGGCGCTCACCGTTCAGGAGGAAACCCTTGTCTTTGTCGAAGACAAGCTCGCGGATGCCGCAGACGGTCTCGCAGCGGTCCACCAAAGCGCCGTCCTTGAGGACCTCCGTCGTGAGCGTGTACAGATAAGGGCAGGACGGGCTCCAGAGCTGCGGGGCCGATACCGCCAAGGTGGCGGAGGTGGGGGAATCGGCCTTGGGGAGCACCCGGGCGGGGGCGGTAGATGCGACGGCGACGGCAGTCCCCTCCGCATCCCGGAGGATATGCTGCAGGACGTACTGCGCTTCCTTCAGGGAGTTGTTGCGGACGGTGGTTTCCACGGTGATGTCGGCCTTCTCATGGCCGGGAGTCAACTGGCTGTGTACAAAAACGCCGAAGGGAGCCACATGCACGGGCGCAGTCTTCTCCAGCCACACATGCCGATAGATGCCGGCGCCTTCGTAGAACCAGCCCTCTTCGAGCGTAGCGTCCACGCGGACGGCGACAAGGTTCTCGCCGCCGTAATTCAGATACTCAGAGATGTCGTACACCTGGGTGGCATAGCCGCTGGGCTCGTGCCCCAGCCAGAAACCGTTCACCCAGACGTCGGCACTGCGGAAAATGCCGTCGAAACGAAGGGAGAGGTGAAGGCCTTCGTCGGCCTGGTCTATGGTAAAGGTCTTGCGGTACCAGCCCACACTCCTTTCGGGATACTTCCAGCCCACGGTCTTGTAGCCGTGGCTGTGGCTGGCTTCACGCTCGTAAGGAAGATCCACCACCCAGTCGTGCGGAAGGGTGACGCTTCTCCACTCCTGCGGCCACCGGGACTTGTCAAACTTGGGGCTGTACGGGCCCTCGTTATGGATGGAGGCTGCCTTGGTGAGGTAGTTGAAATACTCCGTCCCGCAGCCGAAGTCCTTCCCGGGATCCGCTGCATGGCCGAAAGCAAACTCCCAGTCCCTGTCAAAGCTGATACATTCACGAGGCTGGGCCTGGACGGCGGAATCCAGCATTCCGGCAAGGAGCAGAGCGGCAAGTAATCTTTTCATAACAAAAGTATTATCCTACGCAAATATACGCATTTCTTCCGATTTGGCCGATGTGAAAAAAAATCGTACATTTGCAGTCCCATCCGCGGGTGTGTTGGAATTGGTAGACAACCCAGACTTAGGATCTGGTGGCGCAAGCCGTGGGGGTTCGAGTCCCTTCACCCGCACGAGAGAGTGACTTTCGGTCACTCTTTTTTTACATAGAATGGGAGGAAGGAAGACCCTCCAGGGGGCTTGTGCACCCCCGCACAAGGGTAGGGGGAGGGTCTTCTTTCCTCCCATTCATTCGGGCTCGGGCTTGGCCAAATTTCGTAAACGCCTAACTATCAACACATTACGAAAATACTTTAAGCCCGAGGTCACTTTTAAAACGCACCTCGGGCTTGAGACATATTACCAACAAATTGACGCTCAAAGACTTACAGATTGTGCCAAAGCCTGGCCCAAGGTCATGCGCAGCGTATCCGGCCTCTGCAGGAGGGCAGGCCAAGTTTGCCAAGCCCGGGGAACCGTCCCTGAGGTGTCAGTTTCCGCTCCGGACCCACTGGAAGGGTCAGTCGGCAAGGGGGATCCAGACTTTCATCTTCCCGGCCTCCCGGTTATCCCAGGCGAAATAGGGGATAAAGGTGAGCGTCTGATCGGCCGAACGGGCTTTGATTTCCATCAGCGGATTGCCCCACCACTGACTTTTGTCCAGTTCATTCAAGTCAAATTGAGCATCCTCCGCGAGCGTGAGGCCGTCGAAACCTTCCGGATTGTCCACTTCCTCAAGGCAATAAACGACGGGGCCGCGCTGAACGGCGCGTTTGCCCTGGTTTTCCTTCACGCGGGGGTCAGCCGCGACTGCTTCCACAGGCATCGACAGGGCGAGTTCCACCGTGTCTGTGCCGGCCCATTTCCCGGACAGGACCGCATAACCGTTCCGCACAGGGGCATCCACCGCCTCTCCATTTACGGTGACGGCGTAATCCTTGCACCAGGCCGGTATCCGGAGACGGATTTCCGTCTTCACGGGCTTGTCCATCCCGAGGGTCATCTTCACGTGACCGTCCCAGGGATACAGGGTTTCCTGTTTCACCCGGACGTCCTTTCCATGGAGTTTCACGGTGATTTCACTGCCTATGTACAGATTCACCCAGAGTGCGTCACCGGAGGTTCCGTAGACATAATTGCCCACGGAAGGGAGGAATCGGCAGATCTGGCTCGGACAGCAGGCGCAGCCATACCAGGCCTTCCTGTGATGGTTCCCCTCGGATTCCAGCGGATTCACGTAGAAGAAACGGTCTCCCTTCAGGGAAATGCCCGCCAGGACGCCGTTGTACAGGGAGCGTTCCATGACGTCACCATACTTTCCGTCCCCGGTGAACTGCAGCATGCGCCAGTTCCAGAGAACCATCCCCACGGAAGCGCAAGTCTCGCAGTAGGCCGTCAGGTTGGGGAGATCGTAATCCTCCGTGATTCCCTCGTTGCGGGAAGACTGGCCGATCCCGCCCGTGATGTACATGTTCCGGTTCACCACGTGCTCCCACAGGCGGTTCAACGCATCCGTCAACTCCTTGTCGCCCGTATAGGCGGCGACGTCCGCCATACCGCAGTACAGGTACATGGAACGGACGGCATGCCCGGTGATCCGGGAGAGTTCGCGGACAGGAACTTCATCCTGATAATAGACCTCGGGCCAATCCCGGGTGGAATTCTTCCCATAGGAACCATATCCGTGTCCCCGCTGATCCAGCAGCCAGCGCGCGAAGTCCAGGTATTTCTTTTCGCCGGTGACCTCGAAGAGTTTCACCATCGCCAGTTCGATTTCCTCATGCCCGGGGACCCAGTGGCGCCCCTCGGGGCCGAAGACGGACATCATATGGTCGGCAAAACGGATGGCTGCGTCCAGCAGCTTCCGTTTCCCGGTGGCCTTGTAGTAGGCCACGGCCGCTTCCGTCATGTGGCCGGCACAGTACATCTCGTGCTTGTCCATATTGTTCCATCGGTTTTCCAGTCCCGTGAGCGTAAAGAACGTGTTCAGGTAGCCGTCCGGCTGCTGGGCCGCTTCGAACTTGTCGATCCATTCGTCGCACTTGGCTTCCAGTTCCGGATCCGGATCGGTCTGCAGGGAATAGGCCATTCCCTCCAGGGCCTTGTACACGTCGGAATCGTCAAAATAGATGCCGGAATGAGTCCCTTCCCCTTTCGCGGCATTCTCAAAGTTCCGGATGCGGCCGGTCTGGTTCTCGATCTGGTCGATACAAACCGGCAGGGTGACATCTTTGTGACTCCGCAGACGAGGCGTCCAGAAAGCATCGTCAATCCTGACGTCGGCAAAACTCACCGGCGTCATCATTTTCATTTGTTGCGGATCCTTCCCGCCGGAGCAGGAGAACAGGGCCGTGAAAAAAGCCAGAAGAAGGAAACGGAATACCTTCATAACGTAAAAGGATTAGGGAACGATATCGAGGACAATGTATTCCGAGCGGGTGCCGATACGGAATTTTCCGCCCCAGATACCCAGGCCGGAAGAGACGTAGTAGGTGGTATTCCCCCGGTGATACAGGCCGAACGCCTTTTCATACATGGCATCCGTCACCCAGTTGCCGGGCCAGACCTGGCCGTGGTGGGTGTGGCCGGAGAATTGGAAATCGGCCCCGGCCTCCTGGGCGTCTCCCAGATTGTAAGGCTGGTGGTCCAGGACAAGCGTGAAGGTGGAATCGGGCTTGAACAGCTCCCAGAGGGCGGCACGGCAGGGGTTCGACAGGTCGTCGCGGCCGACGATCCTGATGCCGCTCTCCAGCGCAGCCCGGTCTTTGAGCAGGGTGACTCCCGCGCTGTCCAGAAAAGCCCGGGCTTCCTCTTCCCCGCCGATGTATTCATGGTTTCCGAGGCAGGCATAGACAGGCGCTTCAATCTGCCTGAAGACCTTCTCGAAATGCCATTCCCTGACCGGTCTCAGATGCCCGTCCACAAGGTCTCCGGCAACCAGGACAAGGTCCGGATGCTCCGCGTTGATCAGGTCCACCCATCGGCTCACTTCCCGGGGACGGTTGTGATACCCGGCATGGAGGTCGCTCACCAGGACCAGCCGAAGCGGCTTTTCCAGGGTCTTTCCCGTATGGACGGTAATCTGCTCACGGTACTTGTGATGGTAATGGATGCCCCCGTAAACCAGCAGCGCCAGAATGAGGCCGAAAACAGTGCACGTCCCCGCGACGGAATCCTTCAGGAAACTTCCGGGGAGCAGACGGACGGCCCGCCCGAGGTCCAGGACAAAGAACAGGAGCAGCGCGTACAGGAAGACGATGAGCCAGGAAGTCCAGATCTCATAAACGGCAGCGGCAAGGGGCAGGGGTATGCTTTCCTCAAACTTGTAAAACGGAAGCATGAGGAGGAAGCACAGGATATACAAGCCCGTGACCACCCACTTCCAAGCCTTTGTCAAAGGAAGGATGTGCCAGATCCGGAACGCAGTATAGCCTATCGCCGCGCCCAGCAGCAGAAACAGGACAATAGGGAAAATGTATCTGCCGACAGTCAAAACAACCTCCTGAGCGCTAATAAGTCTGAAGCGTGACGTTTTCCAGGACGATGGAGGCGGGGTCGGTGGCGACAAGGCCGTCTTTTTCGTAGAAGATGACGGCGTCGCGGAGCGTGATTCCGTGCAGCAGGCTGACGGGGCCCTTCAGGGAAACGGCCGTCTCACAACCCCGGCAGACGATGCGCTCCATCACGATATCGGTGAATTCGGGGAGGTAAGCCTCGGTCTTGGCGGCGACGCGGTCCTCGTAACCGGCGGCCCGGTCGGCATAAGTGGTTTCGAAGACGATGGCCTGGTCCTTGATGTCGGCCATCTGGATGTCGGAGATGCGGATGTTACGGGTGGTGCCGCCGCGCTCGGGCGCACTCTTGAAGCGCAGGCCGGTGTCCGTGCCCAGGAAGGTGTTGTGCCGGACCGTGATGTCCTCCATGCCGCCGGAGAATTCCGAGCCGATCACAAAGCCTCCGTGCGCGCGATAAACGGTATTGTGCTCGATGAGGATGTTCTTGCAGGGGCCGGCCTTGACGCCCATTGCCCCGGCGCCGGCCTTGAGGCAGATGCCGTCGTCGCCCACATCCACGATGCAGTGGGACACGACCACATTCTGACAGTTCATCAGGTCGATTCCGTCGCCGTTCTGGGCATTCCAGGGGCAGCGGACCGTGACCGAATCAATCACCACATCCTTGCAGCGCTGCGGGACCAGATGGAATTTGGGAGAGTTCCTCAGCGTGATACCTTTCACCGTAACCCGCTCACAGTCAGTGAACCGCACCATATTGGGACGCATCTTCTCCTGGGCGCGGGCATCGTCCGCGATATTGGGGTAATGCTTGAGGTCGAAGGGATACCACAGCTGGCCGTCCTGGGTGAGGGTGCCGCCCTTTTTCAGGAATTCGGCCCACTCGGTGTCGCTGACTTTCGAACGCTTGACCGGCCGCCACCAGGCTCCGTTGCCGTCGATGGTCCCTTCACCGGAAAGGGTGACATCGTGCCGTTTTGAGGCCGACAGGAGCGGCCGCACCGACCCGTCCTTCAGGAACTCGCTTTTGTCCGGGGAGAACAGGATAACGGCGCCGCGTTCCAGGTGCAGGTCCATGCAGTCTTTCAGGACGATAGGGCCCGTGAGGAAGATTCCTTCCGGAACGACAATGCGTCCGCCGCCTTTTTTGGCCACGGCGTTGACGGCCTTCGAGAAGGCCTGGGTATTGGAGGTAATACCGTCGCCGACGGCGCCGAAGTCAGTGATGGAGACGGTATAGGCGGCTTGTCCGGCGCAAAGCCAGGCACCGGCTGCGAGAGTCGCGAGAACGGTAAAAAGTTTTTTCATGCTGCCAAAGGTAAACATTCTTTTGATAGGATGCAAAATATTGCTAACTTCGTAGGAGATAACCACTAAAACTATGCCACGCAATAACCGCCTTTCCCTTTTTGCCGGCCTTCTGATCGGCTTGGGCGCTGCCGGATTCCTGGCCTTGGGAGGCCTCCCCGGCGCTGTCATCTTTGCTTTCGGCCTTGTCGGCGTCGTCCTTTCGGGGTCGCTGCTGTATACCGGAAAAGCCGGTGTGATGACCGACATCGGCGCCTTGGCCCAAATCTGGCTTTTCAATGTGATTGCGTGCATTCTCGTAGGCCTGCTGGTGCTTTCCGTCGGCGGAGAGTCCGTGGAGCGGGCGCAGGATGTCGTGGCCGGCCGCCTGGCGCAGGGTCCCTGGCGCAGTTTCCTCAGGGCCGTCGGCTGCGGTCTCATCATCGACATCTCCGTCTGGCTGTACCGGAGCAGCAAGAACCTGGTGCCGGTGCTGTTCGGCGTGCCGCTGTTCATCGTCTGCGGCTTCTACCACAGCATCGCCGACGTCGTGTACCTGGTCGCCGCGTGGACGTGGAACCCCGCCATCCTGTGGTATTACCCTGTCATCGTCCTGGGAAATTACGCGGGCTGCAATGTGCGCAGGCTCCTGCTTCCGGAGACCAACGCTTAATTTCAATTTTATGCGAAAGATAGGGTAAATCTTAAAAATTAGCTTATCTTTGTGAACATTTCAAAAAACTAATAACTATTCTATAGCATGTCAGAACAGAAATTCAGAGTCGAAAGCGACCTTATCGGCGAACTCCAGGTTCCGGCCGATGCCTACTACGGCGTACAGACCCAGCGTGCGCTGAACAACTACAAGATCTCCAACACCCGCATGTGCGACTACCCGGAGTACATCATCGCCATGGCTTACGTGAAGATGGCCGCCGCCAGCGCCAACGCCGAACTCGGCGTCCTGGACAAGAAGATCGGCGACGCGATCGTGGCCGCCTGCAAGGAGATTGTCGCCGGCAAGTTCTGGGACCAGTTCCCCGTGGACATGATGCAGGGCGGCGCCGGCACCTCGGTGAACATGAACGCCAATGAGGTCATCGCCAACCGCGCCCTGGAGCTCATGGGTCACAACAAAGGCGAGTACCAGTACTGCTCCCCCAACGACCATGTCAACTGCGCCCAGTCCACCAATGACGCTTATCCCACTGCTTTCCGTTACACGTTTGTCCGCATGAACAAGCATGTGGAAGCCGCCCTGAAAGACCTGATCGCAGCCTTCCGCGCCAAGGGTGAAGAATTCAAGGACATCATCAAGATGGGCCGCACCCAGCTGCAGGACGCCGTTCCCATGACCTCCGGTCAGGAATTCAACGCCTTTGCCAACAACCTGGAAGAAGAACTGGCCAACCTTGATCGCAACGCCGTCCTCCTGAAAGAGATCAACATGGGCGGAACCGCCATCGGCACCGGCCTCAACGCCGTTCCCGGCTTTGCTGAGCTGTGCACCAAGCGCATGAGCGAATTCACCGGCGACACCTTCGAAAAAGCCCCCGACCTGGTGGAAGCCACCCCTGACACCGGCGCCTACGTGAGCTACTCCGCCGCCCTGAAGCGCCTGGCCGTCAAGCTCTCCAAGATCTGCAACGACCTCCGTCTCATGGCTTCCGGTCCCCGCTGCGGCCTGCACGAGATCAACCTCCCCGCCATGGCTCCCGGCTCCTCCATCATGCCCGGCAAGGTGAACCCCGTCATCCCCGAGGTCACCAACCAGGTCTGCTTCAAGGTCATCGGCAACGACACCGCCGTCTGCTTCGCCGCAGAAGCCGGTCAGCTGCAGCTCAACGTTATGGAACCCGTCATCGCCGAATGCATCCTCGAGAGCCAGACCTGGCTGATGAATGCCATGAACACCCTGCGCACCAAGTGCGTGGAAGGCATCACCGTCAATGCGGAGCACTGCTTCGACATGGTGAAGAACTCCATCGGCATCGTCACCGCCCTGAACCCGTACATCGGTTACAAGAACTCCACCAAGGTGGCCAAGGAAGCCCTCCAGACCGGCCGCAGCGTCTATGACCTGGTGCTTGAGCACGGCCTCATGACCAAGGAGAAACTGGACGAAGCCCTGGATCCGAAGGCCATGACCGCTTCCCACGAGCTGCTCAAGTAGCGCTCCCGCATGATTCCGGCTGAAGGCGGCCCTGATATGGGTCGCCTTTTCAGACTTTTTTACGTAATTGATTTCGACTATGACCACTGCACTGGTACTCCTACAACTGGCCATTGTCCTGGCCATGATTTTCATCGGTGCCCGGGTGGGATCCATCGGCCTGGGCATGTATGGGATGGTGGGGGTGTTCATCCTGGTCTTCGTCTTCGGACTGGAGCCCGGGAACATTCCCATCGACGTCATGCTCATCATCGTGGCCGTCATCACGGCCTCGTCGGCCCTGCAGGCGGCCGGAGGGCTGGATTATATGGTAGAGGTGGCTGCCCGTTTCCTGCGGCGCCATCCCGGCCATATCACCTTCTACGGTCCGCTGGTCACCTGGCTGTTCTGCCTGCTGGCCGGCACCGCACACACCTGCTACGCCCTCCTTCCCATCATCTCGGAAATCGCCCTCAAGGCCAAGATCCGTCCGGAAAGGCCGCTGAGCGTGGCCACCATATCGGCCTCGCTGGGCATCACCGGATCGCCGGTCTCCGCCGCCACCGCCGCCATCCTGTCCCAGAGCCTGCTGGGAGCGGAAGGCATCGGCATGAAAGAGATTTTCCTCGTCACCATCCCGGCCTCCTTCCTGGCTATCCTGGCCGCCTCGTTTGTCCAGAACTTCGTGGGCAAGCCGCTGGAGGAAGACCCTGAATACCTCAGAAGACTCCGCGAAGGACTCCTCCAGGACAAGGCCGACGAGGAGCAGAAACAGGTCAATCCCCGCGCCAAATGGGCCGTGCTGGCCTTCCTACTGGGCGTTGTGCTTGTGGTGCTGTTCGGCAGTTTCCAGAGCCTCCGTCCGTCCTTCGGCGGCGTTCCCGTCAGCATGAACGCCACCATCGAGATGACCATGATGTCCATTGCCGCCCTCATCCTCCTGGTCGGAAAGGCCGACGTGAAGCAAGCCGTGAAAGGCAACGTCTTCGCCTCCGGCATGACCGCCATGGTCTCCATCTTCGGCGTGGCCTGGATGGGCAGCACCTTCTTCGAAGGGAACAAGGAACTGATCCTGGGCAGCGTCGCCGGCGTATTCACCCAGTACCCCATCCTCTTCGCCATTCCGCTGTTCGTGATGAGCATCATGCTCTTCTCGCAGGCCGCGACTGTAAAGACCCTCTATCCGGTAGGTCTCGCCATGGGCATCCCGCCCCTGGTGCTGCTGGCGCTGTTCCCGGCCGTGAACGGCTATTTCTTCCTCCCCAACTATCCCACCGAGGTGGCCGCCATCGGATTCGACCGCACAGGCACTACCCGGATCGGGAAGTATGTCATCAACCATTCCTTCCAGCTCTCCGGCTTCATCACCACCTTTGTGTCCATCGGAACCGGCCTTTTACTCATCCATCTGATATAAAACCAATAACAAACTGATTATGAATACATTCAAAAAGATCGCGCTCCTGACCGCAGCGCTGATCGCCACCCTTCCCCTCTCCGCAAAACCCAAGATCCGGATCATCGCCACGGGCGGAACCATCGCCGGCATATCCACCACCTCCGCCTCATCGGCTTATACGGCCGGACAGGTCGGCATCCAGACCCTGCTGGACGCCGTTCCGCAAATCCTCGACCTGGCCGACGTCACCGGTGAGCAGCTGGTGAACATCGGCTCCCAGGACATGAACGACGAAGTCTGGCTCAAGCTCGCCAAACGGGTCAACCAGATCCTGAACGAAGAAGACTACGACGGCGTGGTCATCACCCACGGAACCGACACCATGGAAGAGACCGCCTACTTCCTGAATCTCACCGTCAAAAGCGACAAGCCCGTCATCCTGGCCGGCTCCATGCGTCCGTCCAACGCCATCGGCGCCGACGGTCCGGCCAACCTGTACAACGCCGTGGCCGCCGCCATCTCTCCTGCCTGCAAGGGCTTGGGTGTCCTGTGCTGCATGAACAACCAGCTGCTGGACGCCAAGACCGTCATCAAGACCCACACCATCGACTGCGACACTTTCGAAGGCGGTCCCTCCGGCATCATCGGCTATATCTTCAACGGCCAGGCCCATATCCTGCAGACCCCGAACAACAAGCACACCGAAGATTCCGTCTTCGACGTCTCCCATCTGGACAAACTGCCCAAAGTGGGCATCGTCTACGGCTACGCCAACGCTTCCCCGCTTCCGATGAAGGCCTTCGTCGACGCCCATTTCGACGGCATTGTCCTTGCCGGCGTCGGTGACGGAAACTTCTACAAGGATGTCTTCGACGTGGCGGTGAAAGCCCAGAAGCAGGGCATCCAGATTGTCCGCAGTTCCCGCTGCCCCACCGGTCCCACCTGCCTGAACAGTGAAGTGGACGACTCCAAACACCACTTTGTCGCCTCCCTCGACCTGAATCCCCAGAAGGCCCGCGTGCTGCTCATGCTCGCCCTCACCAAGACCCACGACTGGGAGGAAATCCAGAAATTCTTCATGGAATACTAGGACGGTATGAAAAAACTGATGCTTTCGGCTGTGGCGGCCCTTATGGCCGTTGCAGCCTTCGCCCAGGGCGGCAACACCGGCGACGGCGGCTATGACGGCGACTACAAATCTCTCGCGGAAAGGCTCCTGAAGCTGGAGAAAAAAACCGACGGGTTCAACCTCTACCTCAACTACGGCGCCAGCTACCAGGAATCCATCTCCGGGAAGGACATCTCCGGCGCCTTCCGCGCCAAGCAGCTGCGCCTGGAAATCAAAGGCACCTTCGGCAACCACCTCAGCTACCGCTTCCGGCATCGGCTGAACAAGTCCAACGCCGCCATGAGCGAGGAAAACTTCGCCAAGGCTACGGACATCATGCTCGTGGGATGGCGTTTCAATGACAAGTTCGCCATCCAGGCCGGCAAGATGTGCCAGTGGTGGGGCGGCTTCGAGTTTGACGAAAACCCCATGTACATCTACCAGTACTCCGACCTCCTGGACAACATGGACAATTTCCTCGCCGGCGTGGCCTTTATCTACAACCCCGTGCCCTCGCAGGAATTCGTCGTGAACATCACCAACGCGTACAGCGGCACTTTCGCCAATGAATACGGCGCCCATGCCAAGACCGCGGCCGGCGAAAGCCTCAGCGCCGCCGCCCATCCCCTGAGCTACATCCTGAACTGGAACGGAAGTTTCCTCGGCGGCATGCTGAAGACCCGCTGGTCGGCCGGCACCTATATCCAGGCCGACAAGGAAGCAGCGGACGGAACGAAGACCCTCCTGACCGACAAACTCATTTACCTGGGCCAGTCCCTGAATTTCGACAAATTCCAGATTTACTTCGACTACATGGGCAATTTCGAGGGCCTGGACCGCATGCGCATCGCAACCGGCATGCTGGGCGGCGACTACCAGACCGACGTCCACTACAACAGCTTCATCACCAAGGCCAACTGGCAGTTCGCCCCGGGCTTCAACCTGATGGGGAAATTCATGTATGAGACCACGTCGACCCCTCAGATGAAAGACCTCCGCACCGCCCTCGGCTATATCGGCTCGCTGGAATACTATCCCATGAAAGACCAGGACCTGCGCTTCTTCCTCGCCTATGTCGGCCGCAGCTACAAGTTCTCCTCCGCCCTGGCCATGCCCGCCTATAGCGCCCACCGTATCGAACTGGGCCTGATGTACCGCATCAAATGCTACTAAGCCCGCGAAAAAGTGTTATATTTGCAGGTTCAATTTAACCCCGTTATATGACAGAATTCAAATATGCGCCCATGTTCCAGCTGGGCCCGGACACCACGGAATATTACAAGATTCCCGGTTCTGAAAAA
>DGXN01000011.1 GCA_002396335.1 Bacteroidales bacterium UBA4231 | reverse complement strand
ACATCATTTGAATCTGCAATGAAAGTACCCTTAAAATACTTCTTTGCCACCTTCAACGCTTCCTCCTCAACCTTGTTGTAATAAGGAAGCAAGGCTTCCAGCTCCGGCCCAGGCTGGGCATCAAATTCCTCATCTTCAGCATCAAAGCCATCGGATGATTTCACGCCCTCCCGCAATTCAGCCAATCTCTCCTCCCGGCGCTCACGTTCATCGTCAATATCGGCCTTCCCCGTAGGATTGAACTTCAAATCCATTGGGAAATACATCGGACAACGCGTCCAATTGATGAATCTGGATTTTGAGATATACATAGATGTGTTATTAATCCGTTATAAAGTTAAACATTATTTTTTACAATAATACCGCCTTATCCATCTATCGTTACCTGAATTCCTCCCAAAAAAGTTATATTTGTGTTTAAATAGCGGAATTATGGCGATAGCATATCACGGCTCGGCGGCACTGTTTGACCGCTTTGACCCCAGTCACCTCCTGGAAGGCGACGGAAAATTCAAGTTCGGCGTAGGCGCATACTTGACCTCACGTTATGAGACAGCAGCACTATATGCCGGCAAGACCGGCAGCAAAGTCAAGTATGTCTATACGGTGGAGATTCCTGATTTAACAGACGATAACCACCTGGTTTCCAGGCTCCCGGTAAATCCGGCGATTGTCAAAAAGGCCGAAGAGAAACTGGGCGAGCCTATCCCGACGGAAGCCTGCGAATGCGGCAAATTTTTCCGCAAGTATATCGGCAACACGCTCATCGGATTTGGAAAGACCATTAAGCAGCGCATCAGTTCTGCCTCATTGGAAGCAGAGAAGGCAGCCTCCGCTTTCCTTCCGACAATCGGCGTCATCCTCCTTGTCTGGCCCACGGCGCAGACCAAGCCGGAAGCCGGCAACAACTATGCTCTGCTGGACTACTCCGCCTTCAAGATTCTGAAAGTTGACAGAATTGAGGAGTAGCCATGCATATCCGCGAATTCATAGAGAAGAACTACCCCGAGTACTACTCCATCGAGCATTATCCGGCCGATAAGACAGCGGCTTTCTGCAAAGTGGACGCTCCCTGGGGAATCTTCTCCAACTTCGGGAGAACGCCGCTTGTGATTGACGGCGTTGCTTTCGACTGCTCGGAGAAAGTGTTCCAAGTGATGAAGTTCGCGGACCCGGTCTCTCGCAGGGAGGTCTACCAAGCCAAGGGTCAGACCATGAAGATGAAGGCCAAGCACTTTGAAAAGGCCGGCACTGTGAGGGCCGACTGGGGAGAAATCATCGTGGATGCGATGAAGTTCTGCCTTACGGAGAAATACCGCCAAAGCGCGGAGTTCCGGCAGGCTCTGGAAGAAAGTCGGGGCCTTTTCATCGTCGAGGACCAGACATCCTTTTCCAAAAAGGATCCCGACACCTGGGGCGCGAAGCTCTCCGATGACGGGAAGCATTACGTCGGCCCTAACTTAATGGGAAGGCTCCTGATGGAACTCCGGGATGCCGGTGGACAGCTGGACTACTCACTACCTGATAACGCAGCTTCCTTCCAGGATATCTTCAAGATTTAATCCATCATTTTTCTTTCACGTTCCGGGTAATCAGCAAGCGTCTTTTTGTATGTACCAACACGAGTCCCCTTGAACTTAACGGGGGTGTTTCCTGCAGAATCTATCATCATCACAACCAATTCTCCAGTTCCTCATTTCCATACTTCGCGGTTCATTCGGAATAGCGGCGCCCAAAGAGAAACAGGGCAAAAAATCAATTAAATTGTTTATCTTTGTCTTTATCACAATTTACGCCAATAATGAGAACGTTATCCCAGTCCTTGATTGCCATTTTTCTGGCCCATGTACTTCTTACCGCCAACGTTTTGTCCTCCGACGCCTGCACCAACCTCATCGTCGGGAAAAAGGCATCAGTGGACGGCAGTGTCATCTGTACCTACAACTGTGACAGTTTCGGCTTTGCATCGGCCCTCAGCTATTCCCAGCCCGGGAAGCATGAAAGGGGCGAAATGATCGCCATCCAGCGCTGGAGAAGCGACGAGGTGTTCTACATCCCGCAGGCGGAATACACTTACGCTGTCGTGGGCCTCATGAATGAAAAGCAGGTTTCCATCGTGGAAACCACCTGGGGCGGCCGCAAGGAGCTTCAGGATCCGTACGGCTGGATGGACTACTTCTCGCTGATGAATCTGGCCCTGCAGCGGTCGGCATCGGCCCGGGAAGCCATTGCCGTCATGGACCGCCTGTGCCGGGATTACGGGTACAATGCCACCGGCGAGTCCTTCGCCGTCTGCGACAAGGACGAGGCATGGATCATGGAGCTCATCGGCAAGGGCCCCGGACGCAAAGGCGCCGTGTGGGTGGCCCGCCGGCTTCCGGACGACTGCATCACCGCCTATGCCAATTCCAGCCGAATCCAGCAGTTCCCGCAGGCTAAAAAGGCCGACAAAAAACTGGGCTTCTGCATCACCCCTGACGGCGAGACCATGTACAGCGCCGACGTCATCTCCTTCGCCCGCGAGATGGGTTATTATGACGGCCCGGACAGCGGTTTCAGCTTCCGCGAAGCATACGGGCCCATGAATTTCAGCAAAGTCAGGGCCTGCGAAGCGCGTGTCTGGAGCTTCTTCCGTCACCACTACAGCCATGAAGAGATGGATAAATACCTCCCCTTCCTGGACGGAGACTTCACCCAGTACGACCATCTGCCCCTTTGGATTAAACCGGATGCTCCGGTAAGCTACCGTGACATCCAGAACGACATGCGCGACCACTACGAAGGCACCGCCCTGGATATGACGGCCGACGTGAGCGCCGGTCCCTGGGCCTCTCCTTACCGCAACCAGCCGGTCAATTTTGAGAGCTCGGACGGAACGCCCATGTTCCGTGAACGCCCCATCGGCTGCCAGCAGAGCGGCATGACCATGGTGTGCCGGATGCGCTCTTCCCTCCCCGACGCCGTCGGCGGCATCACCTACTTCAACATGGACGACGCCTCCATGGTGGCCTACGTCCCCGTCTACTGCGGCATCAACCGCATTCCGGACCCCTTCCGCCGGGAGAACAACAATATCCGGGAGTTTTCCACGAAGAGCGCCTTCTGGATGTGCAACTTCGTAGCCAATATGGTGTACCCGCGCTACAGCGCCATGATCGGCGACCTCCGGGACGCCCAGACGGAGCTGGAAGATTATTATGAAGCTCAGCAATCCGAGGTGGACGCCAAAGCCGCAGGCCTCACCGCCCAGGAACGGGCCGACTACCTCACCCGCACCACCCTCTCCTACACGGACAGAATGATGGAACGCTGGTCCCGGCTCGCCCGCCTGCTGATTGTCAAGCACAACGACCAGATCATGCAGCCCAGCGAGAACGGCGAACTGGTGCCCGGACGCCACTCCTCCCCTGCCTATGCCCCGGCCTTCATTGACGCCGTCAAGGAAGAAACCGACGACCGCTACGTCCGCAAACAGCTCAAAAACTACAATAACAAATGAACCTCATCGGCCTTTTCAAGAACATCCGGCCGTTTGTTAAGCCATATCGCTGGCTGGTCGTCATCACCCTCATCCTGACGCTGGTCGGCTCCCTGATGGCACAGGTCAATGCTATCGTGCTGGACCGGACGGTGGATGCGATCAATGCGCTGATCGGCACGGATTTCACCTGGGCGGAAGCAGCCCGCATCCTTACCGTCATTTCCATCGTCCTGCTGGGCAAGGAAATCGTGTCGGCCCTCATCACCTTCGCGCAGAACTACTATGGTGAGCGCATGCGCATCTTCGTGTCCCGCGACCTTTCGCAGAGTGTCATCGAGAAAGTCCTCACCTTCCGCATGGCCTATTTCAGTGCCGACGAAAACGCCACCGGAAAGGTCCAGGCCCGTATCGACCAGGGCGTAAGCAGCATCTCCCGCACGGTGCAGAACTTCTTTATCGACCTGCTGCCCCTGTTCACCAGCGCCGCCCTGGCCCTGATCCTGATGTTTGCCGCCAATGTGTATGTGGGTCTCGTTGCCCTCGGCATCGTCCCCATCTATTTCTGGATTACCTTCCGGCAGGCGCGGAGGCTCAAAGGCTGGCGCCGCGAAATGCGGGGATACCTGGAGACCAAGAGCCAGGGAATCAAGAACATCATCGACTCCATCAACGTCATCAAGTCCTTCAACCGGGAAAGCATAGAAGCCGGCAAACAGCTCGACCTCCAGAACCAGGTAACGGCCAACCAGGTGAAGACCAGACAGGTCAGCTTCTATTATGCCGGCATCAAGAGCTTCGTAAAACAAGTGGGCACGGTGCTCGTGATCATCCTGACCGCCTACCTGGTGCTCATCGAGTATCCGGGCATGAGTATCGGCAAAATCATGTATCACGTGATGCTCTTTTCCAACGTCATCGCTCCCATTACCCAGCTTCAGCGCATCTTCGACGACGTGAACGATGCCCTCATCTATGCCGAAGGCTTCTTCTCCATCCTGGATTCCGAAAAGGACGTAGAGCCCAGCGGCACTTACAAGCCCGCGAAGATCCACGGCAGGTTCGAGCTGAAAGACGTCGATTTCACTTATCCGAACGGCACACAGGCACTCTTCGGGGTGAATATGGTCATCGAGCCCGGAAAAATCACCGCCCTGGTGGGGCTCTCCGGGGCCGGAAAAAGCACCATCGTCAACCTGCTGGACAAGTTTTACGAACCGCAGAAAGGCAGCATTACCCTGGACGGGGTGGACCTGAGAGAATACGACACCCAGTATCTGCGCGACAACATCGGCCTGGTGCTGCAGAAAAACCACATCTTCGACGGCACCGTCGAAGAGAACATCCTCTACGGAAAGCCGGACGCCACGCACGAAGAAGTGGTGGAAGCGGCCAAGAAGTCTTATATCTACGACCAGATCATGGCCCTTCCCAAGCAGTTCGCGAACAAAGCTTCGGACCTTTCCGGCGGACAGCAGCAGCGCATTGCCATCGCCCGCATGTTCCTGAAGAACCCGCCCGTCATTTTCCTGGACGAACCCACCGCCAGCCTGGATGCCATCGCCACCGAACAGATCAAAAACTCCATCGACGCCATCAAGAAGGACCGGACCGTCATCATCATCTCCCACAACATTTCACAAATCATTGATTCCGAGATGATCTACGCCCTCCAGAAAGGCCGGGTGGAGCAGTTCGGCGACCCGGACGAGGTTTACAAACAGGGCGGCGTGTACAAGGACATTATCGACGCATCGGCCCGCAGCCTCAACATTGAGAAGATCGCAAGGACCATTGAAGGATAATTTTTATTACCTTTGCACATTACTAATCTCTAAAGCACTATGAAACTGGACGGAAGACGGGAAAGTTCCCATGTAGAAGACAGAAGACGCCTCTCCGGTGGCGGAAAAGCCGGCCTGGGACTGGGCGGTATTGCCGTCGTTGCCCTTTTGACCCTTCTGATGGGCGGAAACCTGGGCGATGTATTCCAGACGGTGGTCCAATCCGGCGGACTGGAAACCATTACCACCCAGAACAACTATGAACCCACTGAAGAGAACGAAGCCCTCGCCAAGTTCTCCCGCCAGATCCTGGCCTCGACGGAGGATGTCTGGAGCGCCTACTTCAGACAGAACCGCCTGGGCGAATACAGGGCCCCTACCCTGGTCCTGTATGCCGGAACCACCAGTACCGCCTGCGGCACCGGCCAGGCTGCCATGGGCCCTTTCTACTGTTCGGCTGATGAAAAACTCTATATTGACTTATCCTTCTTCTCCAGCATGAGAAGGCAGTTGGGTGCAGACGGCGACTTTGCCTATGCCTACGTCATCGCCCATGAGGTAGGTCACCACGTCCAGCACGTACTGGGCACCCTGGATCAAGCCCACCAGCAGATGGCGCGCATGTCATCGGCCAATGCCAACCGCGTCAGCGTCCGCATTGAACTGCAAGCCGACTTCTATGCCGGCGTCTGGGGGCACTATGAGAGCGAAATGTTCGGTTCCCTTGAGGACGGAGACCTGCAGGAGGCCATCAACTGCGCATCCGTCATCGGCGACGACTATCTCCAGAAGAAATCTCAGGGCTACGCCGTCGAGGAATCCTTCACCCACGGCACCGCCGCCCAGCGGATGAGGTGGCTCAAGAAAGGCCTCACCACCGGCGACATCCGCCAGGGTAACACCTTTGAGCTCAGCGACAACCAGCTGTAAATCAAAAGCTTATACTTTCGAGGGGTGCACTTTCCGGTGCACCCCTCGGTGTATTATGCGCGGCGGTATTCGGTGGGGGTCTGGCCGGTATGGGCCTTGAAGAATTTGTAGAAGACGGACTGGTTGGGGAAATGGAGGGCGTAGACTATCTCCTTGATAGCCATGTCCGAATACTTGAGCATGTTCTTGGCCTCCAGGATGACATAGTCGTCTATCCACTCGGGAGCGCTGCGTCCGGTAGCCTGCTTGACCAGCTTGGACAGATACTTGGGCGTGAGGCAGAGTTTGTCGGCATAAAAGGCCATCCCACGCTCCGTGGTATGATACTCCGTAACCAGGGAGATAAAACGCTCGAAAACCTGGTTCACCCGGGCCGATGAGCGGTTCTCGACGCTTCTGCCATGGGAAATCTGCTCCTGCCAAAGGTCCATGGTCACATAAATGAAAGAAGTGAGCAGGGAGCGGATGATTTCCTGTTTGTTGGATTTTGCCGACGTCAGGATTTTCTTGGCCAGGAGGAAATAATCCTCGGACAGGGAGAGGGTCTCGTCGGTCAAGGTGATACAGGGGTTGTTCCACATGCGGATGCTGTCCTGGAACACTTTGCCGATATCCAGGTGGATGCCGCTCAGGAAGTCTTTGGACGCCAGCACGAAGTACAGGCTCACACGGCCCAGGTGTTCCGCATTGTCCGGCGACAGTTTGATGATGTTGCCGGGAACGACCACAAGAAGCGTCCGCTCACTGACATGGAAACGCGTGAGGTTCACGTCCACGTCAAAATTGCCTTGTTTGACAAAAAAGATCACAAATCCGTCGAAACGGACCGGGTACTGGAGCATTTTCATGATGGAATTGCTGCTGGCCAGCTGGGAGCCGTTCACTTCCCCCATAATGAAATCTGTACCCAGAGAATACTCGTCAACGACGGGAGCCAGCGACAAAATGCGCCGGATATCAATGGTTTGCAGGTTGTTTTCTTCCATTTCAGCGTGTTTTCTGCAAAGGTAGAACTTTTTTTGATATTTTTCAATATTTCGCAAATTTCTACCAAAATATCAATATTCTGCCAGTAAAACGAACTTTTACGGTAAATATGGCAACAATTTTGCACACCTCTGGGCACATTTGAAAAACTGACAAGATGACAAGTATGAAAAAATTGCTGCCGGTCCTGGCCGGACTCTTCACCTTGACCGCAGCCCGGGCCCAGGCCCCTCAGTATATCCTCACCCTGGAAGACTGCCGCCAGATGGCCATCCAGGACAGCAAGGAGCTCCAGAAAGCCCGGATAGAAGAACAGATGGCCGAATATGACCGCAAAATAGCCCTCGCCAATTATTTTCCGAAAGTGAGCGCAACGGGCGCCTATCTGTATAACAACCGGGACGTCGCACTGGTGAGCGACGAGCAGAGTGCGCGCCTGCAGCAGATGGGAACCACGCTGGACAACAGCATCTGGCAGGCTCTCGAGCAGCAGACCGGTGTCATCTCCAACCAAACCATCCGCCAGTATGCCGTCCAGATCCTGGAAAACCTGCGGACCAGCCCCGAACGTGTAGACATCGCTTCTCCGGTCAATGCGATCGGCGCGGAAATTGACGCAGCCCTGCACCCGGACATGCATCACCTGATGGGAGGGACCATCGTGGTGGAGCAGCCCATCTTCGTGGGCGGAAAGATTGTCTGCAGCAACCAGATGGCCGCGCTTGCCCGGGAACTCTCCCAAAGCAAGTATGACACCAAAGAGGCCGACCTCCTGATGGACGTGGACCAGGCATACTGGCAGATCGTCTCCCTTTCCAGCAAGAAAAAGCTGGCCGAAAGTTACGCCGACCTTCTTCACCACATGGAAGCCGATGTCCAAAAGGCCATCGCCGCCGGTATCTCCACCGAGGCCGACGCCCTGCAGGTCAGGGTGAAAGCCAACGAGGCCGACATGATGCTGACCAAAGCCACGAATGGGCTGGCCCTTTCGAAAATGCTGCTATGCCATCGGATCGGACTGCCGCTGGACAGTGCGCTCACCCTTGCCGACGAGTCGGCAGACCTGATTCCCCAGCCGGAGCGTCCGGCCGAAAAGAGCCTGGAAGCCGTATACGAAGACCGTCCCGAGACAAGGAGCCTGGATCTGGCCGCCCGCATCTATCAGAAAAAGGCGGAGGTGGTCCGGGCCGACATGCTCCCGACCATCGCTGCCGTAGGAGCCTTCACCGTCACCAATCCCAATATGTACAACGGCTTCCAGAATTGCTTCAACGGCGGCACGCTCAGCGCCGGAATCCTGGTGAAGATTCCTATCTGCCACGGCGGGGAGAACCTGTTGAAATACCGCAAGGCACAGGCCGAAGCCCGGACCTGGGAAAACGAACTGGAGAATACCAAGGAATTGATCGGCCTGCAGGTGAACCAGCAGCGGCACCTGTATAACGAAGCCCTGCAGCGGCTTCAGCTGGCCGATGCGAACCTGGACAGCGCAGAGGAGAACCTCAGAACCGCACGCATCGGCTATGATGCCGGTGTCATTCCTACCAATACGGTCCTGGCGGCACATACCGCCTGGCTCAGTGCGCACAGCGAAATGATCGATGCCGGCATCGCACTCCAGCTGAGCGCCGCCGCCCTCCGGAAAGCTCAGGGCAAATAACAGATAATCAAAAGAATACGATAATGAAAAAGAATTACAATCTGCTCATCGGAGTGGCCGCCCTCGTGGTCATCATCCTGGTCATTTCCATCGTGGGATATCTGGTTTCACGTCCTGAGGAAATCGTCATTCAGGGAGAGGCCGAAGCCACGGAATACCGCGTTTCCGGAAAGGTTCCCGGCCGAATTGAAGAATTCCGGGCCAAAGAAGGCGACCGGATTCAAAAAGGAGACACGCTGGTCATCATTGATTCCCCGGAAATCCGGTCCAAGATTGCCGAAGCCAATGCCGCCAAAGCCGCTGCGACAGCCCAGAAAGACAAGGCAATGAACGGCGCCCAGCGAGAGCAAATTTCCGGTGCCTACCAACTCTGGCAGAAAGCCATCGTCGGGGAAGAAGTGATGCGGAAATCCTTCGAACGCATCCAGAAGCTGCATCAGGAGAAAGTAGTTTCCGACCAGAAGTACGACGAAGTGGAAGCCCAGTACCGGGCCGCCGTAGCCACCCGGAAAGCCGCAAAAAGCCAGTATGACATGGCTGTACACGGAGCCCGCCAGGAAGACAAAGACGCCGCCGTGGCGCTGGTCGAACGTGCCGACGCCGCCGTACAGCTCGTCAACAGCTATCTGGACGAAATCCATCTCACCGCACCGGCAAACGGAATTGTAGCCGACATTTATCCAAAAGTTGGCGAACTGGTAGGCCAGGGCGCCCCCATCATGACCATCCAGGACCTGGAAGACATGTGGTTCACCTTCAACATAAGGGAAGACCGCCTGAAAGGTCTCCAGGTCGGGGACCATGTCCAGCTGAACATCCCCGCCCTCAACGGACGCAGCGTGTCGGCCACTGTCTATTATCTGGCCGCCAGGGAATCCTACGCCACCTGGAAAGCCACCCGTGAGATTGGGGAATTCGACACCCGCACCTTCGAAGTACGGGCACGGCCGGACAGCCCCGTGGAAGGCCTCCGTCCCGGGATGAGCGCCATCTTCACCATGGAGGACAAGTAATGCGCAACATCCTTGACGTCGTGCGCAGGGAACTGCAGATCATCCGCAAACGCCCCCTGTACGTCCTGGCTTCGGTGGGTGTGCTGACCGTAAACTGCATTTTCTACCTCACCTTCTTTCAGGACGGCCTGCCGCACGACCTTCCCATCGGCGTCGTAGACCAGGACCGGAGTTCCACGTCGCGTTCCTTCGCCACCCAGCTGGATGCCACCCAACTGGGCCGGGTCATCTATTATGACGACCTCCACCGCGCCAGGGCCGACATGCAGAGCGGTCGCATCACCTCTTTCGTCGTGCTGCCCGAAGGTTTGAACGCCGACATTCAGGCCAACCGGCAGCCGCACATCGGCTATTATGTGAATTCCCTGTATTTTGTGGGCGGTGCGCTGGCCTACAAGGACATCCTGACCATGGTAAACCTCACCAACGGTGCCGTGCAGCGGGAGGTGCTCCGCGCCAAAGGGATGAACGAACGGGAGATCCGCGCCCGCATCCAGCCCATCGTCCTGGACCAGCACCAGATCGGGAATCCGGCCACCAACTACGGTGTGTACCTGAACGGAGTCATCCTGCCGGGTATCCTGCAGATGATTGTCATCCTCATCACCATTTACGCCGTAGGATCCGAACTCAAATACGGAACCTCCCGCCACCTGATGAACAAGGCCGGCGGTTCCATTGAGAAGGCCCTGCTGGGGAAACTCCTCCCCTACAATGTCATTTTCACGGTGCTGGGCATTACCCTGGAACTGCTGCTGTTCCACTGGCTCCGGTATCCGCTCAAGGGCTCGTTCTGGGCCATGGCGCTGAATATCCTGCTGCTGGTGTCGGCCTCAGAAGCGCTGGGACTGTTTATCATTGAACTGTTTCCGGTACTGAGACTGGCCGTCAGCGTGGGGGCCATCATCAGCGTGATGGGGTTCTCCCTGGCCGGATTCTCCCTGCCGGTCGAGGCGATGCCGCCCTATGTGCAGGGCTTCAGCGTCATTTTCCCGCTCCGGCACTACTACCTGATTCACGCTCAGGAAACCATCTTCGGCGGCGGATTCCCTTTCTGGTGGAAAGAGGTGGTGCACCTACTCCTGTTCCTCCTGCTTCCGGCCACGCTGATCCGCCGGCTGGAAAAAGCCTACATCCTGCAGAATTATGAAAGAAACTAACTATATCGGCCTCTGGCTTCGCAACTGGTACGACATCTTTGTCCATGAAATCCGGCTCATCTTCTCCGACGCCGGGGTCCTGGTCATCTTTTTCGTGGGCGGACTGCTGTACCCGGTGCTTTACAACCTCATCTACATGCACGGGACGGTGGACGACATGCCCATTGCCGTCGTCGACCTTTCCGGCGGGTCTTACAGCCGCCGCTATCTCCAGAAAGTGGACGCCACCCGCGAGTGCGAGATCCTCACGTACTGCGCATCCCTGGAAGAAGCCCGGCAGCTGATGGAGCGGCGCACCGTACACGGCATCGTCCTCATTCCCAGGGACTTCGACGAGCGGCTGGTCCGCGGCGAACAGGCCACCATCTCCACCTATGCCGACATGTCCAGCTTCCTCTACTACAAGTGCCTCACCATGGGCACCAGCCTCACGATGCTGGACGAGATGCATACCATCCAGACAGAACGATACGCCTCCGCCGGACTGGATGCGCAGAGCACTTACCAGCTGGTGCAGCCCGTCCTTTCCGACGAGGAGATTCCTTACAATCGGCCCTTCTCCTATACCATTTTCTTCCTGTCGGCCGCCCTCATGCTGGTCATCCAGCAGACCCTTTTCTACGGGCAATCCCTGCTGGTGGGCACCCTGCGGGAGCAGAACCGCAGTTTTGTTTCCATGCCCCGGCATCTGCAAGGACTGGGTGTGGGACGCGTGCTACTGGGACGCGGAGCAGCCTATTTTGCCATCTACATGGTGCTGGGCACCTTGATCCTGCTGCTGATACCCTGGATTTTCCGGCTGCCCCAGCGCGCTTTCTGGACCGATATCCTGGTCCTTCTGGTCATCTACCTGGTAGACTGCATCCTGTTCACCTTCACCTGGTCCAGCCTGATCTGGCGGCGGGAAACGGTGTTCGTGCTGTTCCTGTCGGTGTCGCCCATCTGCATGTTCCTGACGGGCTTCTCATGGCCCACGTCGGCCATTCCGCCTTTCTGGCAGTGGGTCAGCTACCTGTTCCCTTCCACCTTCGGCTGCCAGGCGTTCATCAACCTGAACACGGCCGGCGGAACCCTTTCCACGATAGCGCCCCAGATCCGGGCCATGACCCTGCAAACCGTCATATACTACTTCCTCTCCACCGTCGCCATGTTCATCGAACAGCGGATGATCGAAAACAAGGACCGGCTGGATGCCCTGAAAGAAAGAATCAATGAGCGCAGGGGCATGGATGCGGCCGAGACCCGCCAAATCATTGCCGGAGAATAATTTTTGGCGTATCTTTGCAGCCTTGGATGAGAAAGGCACTCCTCATACTGACGCTGACCCTGCTGGGAGCCATGCTGCCCCTGGCGGCCCAGGAGCGCAAAGACACGCTGGAAGCATCCCGGATCAGCGTCCTTCGGGAAAAGACCCGCAACACCACCCAGACCGGGCTCATGCATATCGAGAGCAAGCAGCTCACCTCAGGCGTCGCGGTGTTCGGAACCCCGGACGTGATCAAGAAACTGCAGATGCTGCCGGGCGTCGCCGCCGGAAACGAACTTACCAGCGGCCTGTACGTCCACGGCGGCGACGGAAATGACAACCTGTTCCTTTTGGACGGCGTCCCCCTGTACAATGTCTCCCACTTCGGCGGCTTCTTCTCCAGTTTCAACACCGACGTCATTGACAATCTGGACTTCTACAAAAGCGGATTTCCTGCCCGCTACGGCGGCAGGATGTCGTCCGTAGTAGACGTGGAAACCCGGGAAGGCGACATGGAAGCCTGGCACGGAAGCATTTCCCTGGGCCTGATTGACGGCCGCATCCAGGTGGAAGGCCCCATCGTAAAGGGAAAGACATCCTTCAACGCAGGGCTCCGCCGCACCTGGCTGGACATCGTCACCATCCCCGCCATCATGTACGCCAATGCGCATAACGGGGCCGACGAGACCGTCGGCGGCGGCTACGCCATGTGGGACCTCAATGCCCGGCTCACCCACCGCTTCTCCCCAAAGAGCGTGCTCAATGTCACCTTCTACAACGGGGCCGACGACCTGAGCGCTTCCCTTCAGCAGCGGGACACAGAAACGGCCAACGACGGCACCCGCTACTCCGGAGACTCCAATATGAGAATCGGTGTGAAATGGGGCAGCCTTACCGGCGCCGTTTCCCACCAATACACCTTCTCAAAAAAACTCAAGGAGAAATCGACCGTCTACTACTCGCAAAGTGCGTCGGACACCGGTTACAATTTCGGAATCTGGGATCTCAGTAAAGACGGTGAGACCATCACTTCCATGGATGACAAAGACATCTCCTACGTGCGGGAAATCGGCCTTACTTCCAACTGGGACTGGTATCCGGACAATTACAACCATGTGCGTTACGGCTTGTCGGCCCAGTATCACTGGTACCATTCCGGCCGGTCTTTCTCGTCCTCTACCGTCCAAAGCGGCGCCACCATCCAGGAGAACGAAGACAACGAATCCCAGGGTTACCGTTCGTTCAAGCCTGCCCTTTATGCGGAAGACGAGATCTTCCTCCGCTACAACCTGACGCTCAATGCCGGCCTCCGGCTGGCCCTTTTCGCCACGCCCGGGAAAACCTGGCCGTCGCTGGAACCGCGCCTGGCCATGAAATGGCTCATCAACCACAACATATCGGCCAAACTGTCCTATACGCGGATGAGCCAGTTCGCGCATCTGGTGGCGGCCATGTACATGGACCTGCCGTCCAATTCCTGGATGCCGTCCACTGCCAGCGCCCGCCCCATGGTGAGCGACCAGATCGCCGGCGGAATCTACACCACTTTCTTCGACCACCTCAAGTTCAATCTGGAAGGCTGGTACAAGACCATGAACCACATCCTGGTGTACAACGGCAGCAACTCTTTCGTCCCGCCCATCACGGAGTGGGAGAAATCCTTCACCGAAGGTTCCGGCCGTTCCTACGGCATGGAAGTAGAGGCCACATGGGAAAACGGTCCGCTGAGCCTGTCGGCCTATTATACGCTCTCCTGGACACAGCGGTATTTTGACGCCGTCTTTCAGGGATGGTACCCGGACCGCAACGACAACCGACACAAAGTGAACCTGGTGGCATCCTGGCACTTTGCCAAAAACTGGGAACTGTTTGCCAACTGGAACTACCACAGCGGCAACCGCATCACGTTCCCGTCGCACTACATTGACGTATACGGGGAGCGCAGATATCTGTACGAATCACCCTACAACGCCCAACTGCCGGATTACCACCGGCTGGACGTGGGCCTGGACTACGCAAAGACCCTCCGCAGCGGGCGCAAATTCAAAATGAATATCAGCGTCTACAACGCATACAACCACCTGAATGCCTCCCTGGCTTTCCTCCAGGCCAATGAGGACGGCACTTTCAGCGGCATGGCCTACGGGCTTGTACCCATTATTCCCACCATCGGCTTCACTTACCAGTTCTAGATGAAAAGACTCCTGCATATTGCCCTGTGCGCCCTGCTGCTGGCCCTCCCCTCCTGCGAGATTCCCTTCGAGGTAACCTCCGCGTCGGGAGAACGCTTCTACGCACAGTGCATTGCCGACACCGACGGTGTAGGCGTCTTCGTACGCAGCGCAGCGCCTGTGAACGGAAAGGCCGGGACACAGAAGACGCCCAGCATCAGCGTAGAAGTCAACGGCGAACCGCTGCTGATGGAAAACAACGACATCCGCTGGCATGGCGACCGGCGCCTGAAAGAAGGAGACCGCATCTCCTTCCATATCGAGGCCGACGGAATGGAACCGGCCGACGGCAGCACCATTGTACCATCCCGCCCAGTCATCCTGGACTGCTCCTGGAAGAAAGTCCAGGTGGACACCATCGAAGCGACACAGGTTTTCCTGACGCTGGACCAGGCGCCCTCCGACGATGCATTTTTCGGGATCCGGATTGAACAGACCACCCATGTGGAAGGTTCCAACGAGTGGAGCATCCATTATATCACCCCCGGATACATTCTCTCCGCGGCGGAAAGCGGTTCTTTCGACCTCTCCGACTTTGTCCAGGTCAACTATGACGGCTACATGGTCGGGAGTCCCATTTACAGGCCCCTGACCCTGCTGACGAAAAAACATTTTGACGGTGCCGTCTACCGGTTCTACCTCAATTCCTTCGACACGTCCATCCTGGACGGAATCCGTGGCAACATGCCATCCGGGGACACCGGAGTCGCGGGCGGCGGAATCACCAGTGGCGATGTAGGTTCGGAAGGCACCAATCCGGGAACCCTTCCCGCCGACGTAAAAGTCGACATCACCTATACCTTCACCCTCTATCGGCTTTCCCAGGAATTCTACTATTACGCCAAGGCGCTGTACCAGAGCAATTTCGACTTTCTGGCCAACATGGGACTCATCCCGGCCAATTTCACCTGGAGCAACCTGGACGGCGGACTGGGATTCGTAGGCGCACTCCAGGGCGCGGTGGCAGGCCCGTTCCGCCTGGATGGAGAAAATTAAAATAAATTTTGCTATTTCGCGAAAAGATACTACCTTTGCATTCCCCAACAGGGGCGTAGCTCAGCTGGTTTAGAGCGCTTCAGTCACATTGAAGAGGTCATCGGTTCGAATCCGATCGTCCCTACCCCAAGACCCGGAAGTTACCGGGTCTTTTTTTTTTCTGCTTTTTTCTGCGTACTTTTGTCATTATGAAAATGAAAAAGACTCTTTTGCTGGCAGCACTCCTTGTTGCCGGTTTCCTTTCGGCCCACGCACAGCAAGTGGTCCGGTTCAACCCCGAATACTCTTCCCGTGACATCCGGATCGACGCCGGCCTCCTTCTCCTGATGGAAAACGAGGGCTGGGACGCGACCCTTGTCCAAGCGCACTATACCCGGAATTTTCTGGGACCGCTCGCCTACCGTGCCGGAATCCAGGCCTTCCAGCTCTCCGGGGAGTCCGGTTTCAACATCGGCGTTCCGCTTGCCATCGCCTATCGGCCCGGTGTACGGTCGCTGGGAAGCAGCCTGGTATCCGCCGCTGAAATGTCCGTCTTCGATGCCGTCTGGTACGGCGCGTCCGGAAGGGCGGATGCGATCGGCACCAGCATCTTGGCAAACTTCCTGACCGCCATCTTCCGCAGGTCGGAGTATTTTGCCGGTTTCACCCCTGGAATCGACCACACCGGCCGATTCTCACTCACCGCCGACCTGGGCTTCGTCCTGTCCATCCCCATCCGGCGCGTCGGAATCAACATCACCCCGGCCTACCACCACGTCCTCACCGGAAACTACGACCTTGCAGACACCCGCCGTCGCTCCCTGTTCTCCATCACCGCGGGCATCTCGTACCTGTTCTAAATTCAGAAAAAATAACTAACTTTGCAATCCCGTCCGGAGGTGTGGCCGAGTGGTCGATGGCGGCAGTCTTGAAAACTGTTGAACGGCAACGTTCCGGGGGTTCGAATCCCTCCGCCTCCGCTTCAAAGCGTCTGCTTCGCAGGCGCTTTTCGCGTAGGCTCCGGGATTATCATCCCTTTTCCCCCTCGCCGCTTCGCGTCGGTCCCACAGGGGACATGCCGATTCCGCTTCGCTTCATCGGGTGCCTCCCGGTCGTCGCATCGCTCCTCCCTCCCGGCACGGCGGCTGATGCCGCCTTCGGCCCTTCGGGCCTCAAAAGTCACCTTATCAAGGGATGTCGTGGAAAATAAAATTCAAAAAATTTGGTTTATAATGTAAACTTGTTTATATTTGCGGTGCGGACCGGGAAGACTGCGCAGCTTCGCTCGGTCGCAAAACAAGTTAAATAGTTGATACAATGGAACAAAACAAAGAATTGACGGCTCAGGAGAGCCTTCGGCTCATCAGCGAATCCTTCAATAAGAGCAGGAAGGATATCCTTCGAAACAGCGCCAAGTACTTCATTCTCTGGGGAACGCTGCTTACCGTGACATCCCTGGCCATTTACCTTTTATGGCATTTCACGGGCAAGCCGCAGTGGAACTTCCTGTGGTTTGTCATGCCGGTCATCGGCTATCCTTTCGCAGCGCTGATCGGGAAGAACAGTATCGCCATCCCGCAGAATGAGGTGAGCAAGATGCTCGGCGGCATCTGGTCCGTATTCGGTGTGTTCTCCATCACGCTCAGTGCCATCGCGGTCTTCCTGGTCCCGATGCACATTACG
>DGXN01000016.1 GCA_002396335.1 Bacteroidales bacterium UBA4231 | reverse complement strand
GCGGAACTTCCCCTGCCGTGTTGACACGGAATTGGCCACCTGTGCGCTCTGCTTGTCAACACGGCGCTGGCATGTGCCCTCCTTGGCTTCCAGGCGGTGCTTCCGCTGCCGTGTTGACACGGAATCGACCATCTGCGAGCTCTGCTTGTCAACACGGTGCCGGCATGTGCCCCTCCGTGCCTCCTTGCGGAACTTCCCCTGCCGTGTTGACGCGGAATTGGCCACCTGTGCGCTCTGCTTGTCAACACGGTGCCGGCATGTGCCCTCCATGCCTTCCAGCCGGTGCTTCCGCTGCCGTGTTGACGCGGAATCGGCCCTTTGCGCACTCTGCTTGTCAACACGGTGCCGGCATGTGCCCTCCTTGGCCTTCAGTCGATGCATCGCCTGCCGTGTTGACACGGAATCGACCATCTGCGAGCTCTGCTTGTCAACACGGTGCTGGCATGTGCCCTCCATGCCTTCCAGGCGGTGCTTCCGCTGCCGTATTGACACGGAATCGGCCATCTGCGAGCTTTGCTTGTCAACACGGTGCTAGGCATCTATTTATGGCCTCCCTCTCCAGAATCATACAAAACATAATAAGGTTCTGCGAGTTTGGTGGCGGAAAAAACATGCAAAACAGATAATCTGCATTCAAAACAGGATAGTTATCAACAATGCATAGGTTTTTCTATTGAACGTTTTTACCTTGTAGGCATGAAAGAATTGCACCATATCTGTTTTACTTCACACGATGAAGTAATGTTTCGGGATGAAGAGGACCATGGAATGTTTGTGAATCTGATGGCCTTGCGTTGTTTCTCCAGTAATACCGAGATAGTGGTCGATGCGGAGATGTCAACCCACGTGCACCAGGCTGTGTTTTCGGCCCGACCGCTCGAGTTTGCCCGCCGGGAAAGAATGTCCTATACCAAGTATTTCAACTACAAGTATGGACGGTATGGCCGATTGGGACAAAAGTACACCTTCCTCCAACCAGTCAAGGGCTTCATGCACCAGATGACGCTTTCGAGCTACATCTTGCGCAATGGCTTGCATCATTCTGCCGTGTCGGCCGCCTTCGGCTATCCTTACTGCACGATTCGGGATTTGTTCTCTGACAACCTTGGTTTTGGGAGGACAGCCAAAGCGAACTACTCACGTCAGGAAATGGCTTCTTTTCTGCCCCGACACGCCGAATTTCCGGATGAATTCGAGATGGATAGCTCCGGGGTCTTCCTGCGTAGAAGCTTTATGGAGATCCGTCAGGCCGAACAGTACTATGTGACTCCCAGGAATTACTTGTATCAGATGAATCGGCTTACAGATGAGAATTGGTCCCGGGAGCAGCTGAAAGACGAAACCGGTGCACCTCTTACTTTCGCCGACATAGAACATGCCGATGAACAGTCTGTTGCCAGAATGCTGAAGAATGAAAGCGGCAGGAATATTCCCCGGATGCAGGATTTGGAAGTATGCAAACTGATTGATCGGGACTTGTTGCAAGGCGTGGTTTCAGTCTATGGTCTTTCGGATTCCCGGAAAAAGGAGATAGCTCGTCAATTATTCTACGAGTATCATCTGCCGGAACATCAAATCCGGCGCTGTTTAGTAATGTAGGTCGACGCGGAATTGGCCATCTGTGCGATCTGTTTGTCAACACGGTACTGGCATGTGCCATCCTTGGCCTTCAGTCGATGCATCGCCTGCCGTGTTGACGCGGGATTGGCCATCTGTGCGATCTGTTTGTCAACACGGCACTGGCATGTGCCCTTCATGCCTCCAGGCGGTGCTTCCGCTGCCGTGTTGAAACGGAATTGGCCATCTGTTCGCTTTGCTTGTCAATACGGTGCCGACATGTGCCCTCCTTGGCTTCCAGGCGGTGCTTCCGCTGCCGTGTTGACACGGAACCGGCCATCTGTACGCTCTGTTTGTCAACACGGTGCCGGCATGTGCCCTCCATGCCTTCCTGGCGGTGCTTCCCCTGCCGTGTTGACGCGGAACCAGTCCTTTGTGCGCTTTGCTTGTCAACACGGTGCTGGCATGTGCCATTCTTGGCTTCTAGGCGGTGCTTCCGCTGCCGTGTTGACGCGGAATCGGTCACATGTGCGCTCTGCTTGTCAACACGGCAAAGGTTTGTCAACACGGTGAAGATTCTGTACGGGAGGGGGAGGGGAGATGCTGAAATGAAAGGGGGAATGGGTGGGTTGGTGGGGGGGGAAGGGTTGACAGTCAAAGACTTGATGGGTTACAAATTGTTAGATAGGGGAAATGTGTGGAAAAAAAGTGTAAAAGGGATTGTTTATGATCATTTTAAACAGTAACTTTGCGTCCCTTTTTTGTGGATAATACCTAACCAATTTATATTACCACTAAGTTTATGAAAAAAGCAGTTTTTTGCCAAAGTTTCTTGGTGATGCTGTTTCTGCTAGGCACCGGTGATTTCGTCGGTGCGCAGCAGACGGTGTCAACGGGCGGGCAAACGGCGGTATCTACCCCTCAGAATGTGGTGAGGGGGCGCGTGGTTGACGCGAGCGGAGAACCTGTAATAGGCTCAGCAGTACTGATTGCCGGAACAACGCTCGGAACAAGTACCGATCTGGACGGTAATTTCACATTCCAGATTCCTGCGGGCTATGAAAACGCTTCGCTGGAAGTCAGCACGCTGGGCTATAAAACCGTCACGCTTCCCATCGACGGTCGCCCCTTCTACTCTGTCGTGGTAGAGGAAGAGTCCACTCTCCTGGAGGGAACGGTCGTGACGGCCCTCGGTATCCGCCGAGCCCAGAAAGCCCTTTCCTACAATGTGCAGGAAGTCAAGAGTGACGACATCCTCGCCAACAAGGACGCCAACTTCATCAACAGTCTCAACGGTAAGGTTGCGGGTCTTGTGATCAACGCTTCCTCCTCCGGTGTCGGTGGCGCCACCAAGGCCGTGATCCGCGGCTCCAAATCCATCCTCAAGAGCTCCAACGCCCTGTACGTGATTGACGGTGTGCCTATGTATGCCCTCAACCGCAATGCAGGTACTGAATTCGGCTCCAACGGCTACACCGATCCCATTGCCGACCTGAACCCCGAAGACATCGAGTCGATGTCGGTTCTGACCGGTGCCGCCGCAGCTGCCCTGTACGGTCAGGATGCAGCGAACGGTGCCATTGTCATCACCACCAAGAAAGGTGCTACTGACAAAACCACCCTTACCATCGCCAGCAACACGGAACTCTCCCAGGTAACCTTCCTCCCGAAGTTCCAGAACCGCTATGGCACCGGTGACTATCTCTCTTCTGAGGGATCCACCGTCTACAGCTGGGGCCGTAAACTGAACGACCTCTCCTACAGGGGTTACGAGCCCGCCAAGGACTATTTCAAGACGGGTGTAACGGCTACGGAGAGCGTTTCCTTCTCTACCGGCACGGAAAAGAACCAGACCTATCTGAGTGCAGCGGCCATCAATTCCCGCGGCGTGGTTCCCAACAACGCTTACAACCGCTACAACTTCAGCTTCCGTAATACAGCCAACTTCCTGGACGACAAACTTACCCTGGACCTCAGCTTCCAGTACGTAAAACAGGACGACCGCAATATGACCAACCAGGGTCTGTATAACAACCCGCTCACAAGCGCCTACCTGTTCCCTCGCGGCGATTCCTGGGAAGACATCTCCATGTTCGAGCGCTGGGACAACGCCCGCCAGATTTACACGCAGTACTGGCCCTCCGGCGAAGGCGGCATCGTGATGCAGAACCCTTACTGGATCAATTACAGAGACCTTCGCACCAATAAGAAGGACCGTTATATGGCATCTGCCGGCCTGTCCTGGAAGATTGCTTCCTGGATCAGTGCCACGGGCCGTGTCCGCATGGACAACAGCACCAACAAGTACGAAGAACGTTACTTCGCCACTACGAACCATCTCCTCACCGGCGGCTCCGACAAAGGTTACTATGGCCTGAACAACTTCCAGGACAAACAGATCTATGCCGACGCCATGCTGGACGTCCACAAAAACTTCGGCGAGAATGTGAACCTGCAGGCCAACTTCGGCGGCATCCTGGTAGACAACCGGAACGACGTGAACACGGTGGGCGGCGGTATCGGCAACGGTGAAAACGGTGTCGAGAACCTTCCCAACGTATTCAATGTATTCGCCATCGGCAATCCCGTTCCCGGCCAAAGCGGTTTCCACGACCAGACCCAGAGCGTCTTCGGAAGTGCCGAACTGGGCCTGATGGGTGCCTGGTATCTCACCCTCACCGCCCGTAACGACTGGGATTCCCGCTTGTTCGGCCCCGGTTCCGTGAAGCACTCCTTCTTCTATCCTTCCGTGGGTGTGTCCGGTGTCCTTTCCCAGGCCATCCGCATGCCCAAGGCCATTGAATTCCTGAAAGTCCGCGCATCCTGGGCTCAGGTAGGTTCCTCCTATCAGCGCTGGATCGCCAACCCGCTCCACGAGTGGGTGAACGACAAGCAGGCCTGGGCCACCCAGACAGTTTATCCTGTGAGCAACCTCAAGCCCGAAATGACCACCTCCTGGGAAGTGGGTCTGCAGTCCCGTTTCCTGGACGGCTTCAGCCTGGACCTGTCCTGGTATCTCACCCACACAAAGGACCAGACCTTCAACCCCGGAATCTCCTCAGGCTCCGGATACTCTGACATTTACATCCAGTCTGGTGATGTGAGAAACACCGGTTGGGAACTGGCCCTGGGCTACGAACACACTTGGGGCAAGTTCACATGGAGCAGCAACTATACTTTCTCCTCCAATACCAATAAGATCATCTCCCTGGCCAACAATGTGCAGAACCCTGTGACGGGCGAAACCTTCAGCGTTTCCAACTTGAACATGGGCGGTCTGGGCAATGCCCGCTTTATCCTTAAGGAAGGCGGCACCCTGGGCGATGTCTACTCCCGTGCCGACCTGGTGCGCGACAATAATGGCGCCGTATACGTAGATGTAGAAGGCGGTATCGCCACCCAGGCATTTACCAGCTTTGACGATTATATCAAGCTGGGCAGCGTGCTTCCCAAAGCCAACATGGGCTGGCGGAACGAGTTCAGGCTGGGCGGATTCACCGCATCGGCCCTGGTGCAGGCCCGTCTGGGCGGCATCGTATTCTCCCGCACACAGGCCATGATGGACCGCTTCGGCGTGTCCGAGGCTTCGGCCCTGGCCCGCGACAATGGCGGCGTAAAGGTTAACGGCACCGATGTGATCGATGCAAACCGCTGGTACTCAGCTATCGGCGGCGGTGATACCGTGCCTCAGTTCTATACTTATGACGCTACCAACGTCCGTCTCGCAGAGGCTGCCATCGGCTACACCATCCCTAAGAAGTGCTTCGGCAACCTGTTCGACCTTACCCTCCAGGTAGTGGGCCGAAACCTTCTGATGATCTACTGCAAAGCTCCTTTCGATCCGGAAGCCACCGCTACTACCACCAACAACTATTATCAGGGCATCGACTACTTCATGATGCCGGGTACCCGGAACGTCGGCTTCAATGTGCGTATCAACTTTGCCGGATCTTCCAAGAAAGCTTCTGCCGCCGCTCCCGCCTATGTGGCTCCTTACGTAGCACCCGAGGTGATTGTCAAGGAAGTCCCCGTGGAGGTTGTGAAAGAAGTTCCCGTAGAAGTGGTTAAGGAAGTTGTTGTTGCTCCTAAGGGCAACGTTTACCAGGAAGACATCATCTTCACCCTGGGCAAATCCGACATCACCCCCGACCAGGCCTTCAAACTGGGCCGCATCTATCAGACTCTTGATGCCTATCCCGATGCCACCATCGAGATTACCGGCTATGCAGACACTGCCACCGGTACGGCCGACATCAACCGCCGACTCTCTTCTGAACGCGTCCAGAACGTTTCCGCCAAACTGCAGGAAGCCGGTATCCCCGCCTCCCGCATCAAAGTGAACGTAGGCAAGGGCGATTGGGACGCCACCCAGTCTCCGGAAGCCAACCGCCGCGTAACAGTCAGTATCGTTAACAAATAATGATGCAAGTGACTATGAGAAAAAATATTTCAACTGTATTGGTCTTCGCCGCATCCCTGATGCTCCTGTCCTGCACCCGTAACTTCGAGCAGTACAACGGCAATCCTTATGGTGTAGCCAGCAAAGATATGTTCCGTGACGGTTATTCCCTCCGTGCAGCCCTGAGCGGCATGGCCAGCGCCGTCATCTCCACCGATGTGAACACCACCCAGTTCACAGAATGCCTGCAGGGTTGCCCCATGGCAGGATACATGGCCGAATCCCATCATAACTGGGAGAATACGGTGTCCAATTTCAACCCTACCGACAACTGGACCAACGTCCTTCTGTCCAGTGGACGTGTGATCCCCACCTTCTATGCCAGCTACGGCGAACTGAAGACCCTCTCGGACGATCCCGTGCTCCTCTCCATCGCCGATGTGATGAAGGTGGCCCTGATGCACCGTGTGGCCGACACTTACGGCCCCATCCCTTATACCCAGATCGGCCTGGAAGGTAAGATCCAGGTGTCCTATGACAGCCAGGAAGCAGCTTACAAAGCCATGCTTCAGGATCTTGACGCAGCCATCGAGGTGCTCTCCGCCAACCGTACAAACACGATCGACCCTTCTTCCGACGTGGTTTATCGCGGAAGCGTGGAAAAGTGGGCCAAGTTCGCCAACTCGCTGAAACTGCGCCTCGCAATGCGCATGGTGTATGCCGATGAGGCCACCGCCAAGAAAGCCGCGGAAGAGGTTGTCAACAGCGAAGTGGGTCCCTTCTCTTCCAATGCAGATAACGCTCTTTACAACGGTTTCAATGCGACGGCCAAGAATCCCTTCTATGTGAACCAGGTGGAATACAACGGCGGCGACACGATGGCCGCAGCCGATATCATCTGCTACATGAACGGCTACAACGATCCCCGTCGCGAAGCCTATTTCCTGCCCAGCAAGTTTGAAGGTGAACCCTATGTGGGCCTCCGTCATGGAATCATCATGCCCGCCGACGATGTGATGCACCAGTATTCGGCCATCAATATCGCCATGAACAGCCCCTTCGTATGGATGAACGCCGCCGAAGTCGCTTTCCTGAAAGCGGAAGCCGTGGCCGTGTTCGGCTTTGACATGGGTGGCACGGCAAAGGATTTCTATGAGCAGGGCATCCGCCTCTCCTTCGACCAGTGGGGCGTTTCCGGTGCCGATGCCTACATCCAGGATGCCACCAGCAAACCGTCCTCTTATGTGGATCCGATAGGAACCAACACCTACAACGGAACCCTTTCTACCATGACCATCGCTTGGGATGAAGAAGCCTCTGCAGAGCAGAAACAGGAAAAGATCCTCATCCAGAAATGGATCGCCAACTGGCTCCTGGGCCATGAAAGCTGGTCGGATATCCGTCGCACCGGTTACCCGCACATCCTGCCTGCCACCGAGGCCGGCAACAAGTCCAACGGGCTGGTGGATTCCGTGTTCGGTGCCCGTCGTCTGAAATATCCTTCCGATGAATATGTGAACAACGGTGATAACCTTGTCGCCGCCGTCTCTCTGCTGGGAGGTCCCGACGAAATGGCCACCCGTACCTGGTTCGACTGCAAAAACAAATAGGAGGATCCTCTATGAAAACATATATGAAATCCATTCTGGCTTTTGCCGCCGCCCTGCTTGCCCTTAGCTCCTGCAGCAAATGGACCGAGACCGAATCTCTTCCCTTTATCTACGAAACGCTCGAGAGCAAGAACCCCCAGTTGTACGAAGCCTATCTCTCCTCTGTGAGAGCCTATCACACCACTGAGCATCAGGTACTTATTGCCAAGTTCGACAATAAAGAGGCCGTCCCCTCCGGCCGTGCCGACCACCTGACCTGCCTTCCCGACAGCGTGGACTATGTGATTCTGAACAATCCCGCCGCAGTGAACGAAGTCATCCTCTCTGAGGTGGGTGAAATCCGGGAGAAGAAAGGCATCAAGTCCCTGATCAACGTCAGCTACGATGCCATCCGCAGCAATGTCGAAGGCAGCATCGCCTCCGAGATCGAAGCCATCGACGCCGAATTCGCCGCCCTGGACGAAGAAGCGCAGGCTGCCCGTGCGGAAGAATTCACCGCCCGCAAAGAGGAAGCTGCCGCCGTGGAGCGCTATCAGGAAATGGTAAAAACCCAGACGCAGGAAGCTCTTGCCCAGGCCGAAAAGACCGGCGTGGACGGTGTCAACTTCATTTTCAACGGCCCCAACCCGCTGGCCCTGAACGACGAGAAGAAAGCAAAGGAAACAGCCCGTCAGGAACCTTTCTTCACCCAGGTGAACGAATGGATGACGGCCCATCCGAATGCCCTTGTCTTCTTTGAAGGCACACCGGCGTTCGTGCTCATCGAAACTTCTGTCGTTGAAGCCGCCCGTTATATCATTGTTCCGGCCCTGTCGGTTATCAATGTGTCCGGCTTTGAATATGCTGTATCTCTCTCCATGGGCGAAGGTGTCCCCACAGACCGCTTTGTCATCGGAGTCACCGCCATCGACCTTACTGACCCTGCCAACACCAATGGCATCTTCGGTGAAGGTACCGCTATCGTCGGCGCTGCCAATTGGGCAGTTACCCCTATGCAGGCCTATCAGAAAGCCGGCATCTGCGTCGACCACGCCCAGTTTGACTACTACGACATCACCAATGTTTATTCCCAGATAAACGAGGCGATTTCCATTATGAATCCGTCACCTGCAAAATAAGGAGGACAGAATATGAAGAAAATCATCTATGCAGTTGCGTTGCTTTCGCTCACCCTGGTGTCCTGCCAAACCGAGAAGGACGCCATGGAACAGCACCCGTTCGGCAACAAGCTTTATATCAATACTGCCGCCGCCACCGAGGAAATCCTCGTCAAGGCCGGCGATGCAGACCCGGTCCGGACGCTGACCATCGGCACGGCAAAACCCCTGGACGAGCCTCTGAGCGGTGTCTTTGTGGCCGATCAGGCCTACGTAGAGAACTACAAGACCATCTACGGCGAACCCGACGTGCTCCCACTTTCCTATGACAACTGCGTCATCGAGAATCCCGAGGTGACCATCCCCGCCGGTTCCAATGTATCGGGCGCTGCCACGGTCTATTTCAATAATCTGAGTTCCCTGGACCGCGACCTGGTGTATGTGATGCCCATCGTGCTCAAAAACGTGACGGACATCAACGTAATCGCCCCGAAGACGGTCGTTTACTATGTGTTCAGAGGCGCCGCCCTGATCAATGTGGTCTGTAACATGACCGAAAACCGCGCTGCCGCTGAAAAATGGGCGACTCCGGAAAAGTTCACCAACATGACCACCTTCACTGCCGAAGCTCTGATCCGCCAGAACCAGGCCGGCCGTCTGATTTCTACCGTGATGGGCGTGGAAGGTCACTTCCTGCTCCGTATCGGTGACGCCGGCGTCCCGGACAACCAACTCCAGGTAGCCTCTTCCTCCAACCAGACCAACTCCAATATGCAACTCCAACTGGGCAAATGGACCCATATAGCCTGCGTATTCGATCATGGTTCCGTTACTGTGTATTTCGATGGCCGAAAGGTGCTGGACGGTGCCAATAGTGGCCGCAGCAGCGTTACCTGGGGTGCCTATGGTTCCGATAAAGGTGAAACCGGCGGCCGCTACTTCTGGCTGGGTTATTCCTACGCCGGCGACCGTTACCTGGACGGAGAAATGTCCGAAGTCCGTATCTGGGATCACTGCCTGACAGCCGACGAGATCAACGCTCCCAACCATTTCTATGTGGTGGATCCCAAATCCGAAGGCCTGATCGCTTATTGGAAGATGGACGACGGTGCCGGAACCACTTTGAAGGATTCCAGCCCCAACGGAAACGACCTCACCCTGGATAAAGAAACTACCTGGCCTAAAGTGGCCCTTCCCGAGAAATAATAAAAGGAGGAACAAAGATGAAAAAACACAATTCTATTGTATTGGTTCTTTGCGCAGGAATGCTCCTGTTCTCCTGTGAAAAGCCCATCGTGGTGGACCGCGTGGACGAAGGGGAATACGCCAATGTGACCACGCTCACCGCAACGCTGCGTGATGTTCCTACCCGTAGGACGAATGCCGTGGTGGAGCTCCGCCAGAATGCCTACCAAACCAGCGTAGCCATTTCACTGCCCCGTCCTGCCGGAAAGGGTGTGGATTTCAAACTGAGCTACGATGCTTCCTATCTTGAAAGCTACAATGCCCAGCATGAAACTTCTTTCGCCCTGTATCCCGAGTCCAAACTCTCCCTGCAGAACGACGGCGTAGTGGTGATGGCCCCGGATGAGACCACTTCCTACGAGTTGGGTCTCACGCTGGAACCCTTCGACGATAAAGAAGAGGCCACCTACGTGCTGCCCCTGAAACTCACCACCACCACCGACGGTGTCCAGGTTTCCGAAGAGTCGCACCTTGTGTACCTGGTCAAGAACATGAACTGGCAGTCTTCCGTTATCCGCAAGGAAGGGGAGAAGAAGATCATCTCCTGGATCGAGGTAAACAACACCAACCCGCTGAACATGCTTCAGTTCGAGACAGAGGACGGCCGTCTGCTCACAGACTATGTGGTCCTGTTTGCCTACAATATCAACTACAACCGCGAAACCGGCGAAGTTTATGTGTTCTCCAATCCGCAGTGCCAGTACATTCTGGACCACTACGATGAGGTGATCCGTCCGCTCCGCGAACGTGGCATCAAGGTGATCATCTCCATCCTGGGGAACCACGACGAATCCGGCCTCGCCCAGCTCAGCGACCTGGGTTGCCGTGAATTCGCCCGCAAGGTGGCTGCCGTCGTGAATGCCTATGGCTTCGACGGTGTAAACTATGATGATGAGTATTCCAACGCCCCGGATCTGTCCAATCCGCTCTTCGCACCCCATTCCGTGACACAGGGCAACCGCCTGTACTTCGAAACCAAGAAACTGCTTCCGGACAAGGAAATGGTTTCCTATCAGTACGGATCGGCCCTTGGCAACGCCCCTGTCGACGGGATCGACCCCTCCGAGTACATGGATATTTTCAACGGAGACTATGGCCGCAGGGCTGTTCCTTATGGCAATTCGTCGCTGTCGGCCTGCTCATATCAGTCTTCTGAGTTTGCCCGTGGCAACGCCCTCCCTTCGGAATCCGAGGCCGAAAACTTTGTCAATTCCGAATATGGTTTCTGGATGACCTTCTCCCTCTGGAATGCCCAGGGACGCCAGTCCGACTGGAACTACATGAATATCCTGGCCCAGAAGGTACTTGGCTCTCCTCTTAAGAAACCTGCCTACTATTATCCCGAGACCAAGTCTCTTGAGACCAAACCTATAACTTGGTAAAAGTATGAAAAAGATTGTTTATATACTGGCAGCTGCAGCCTTCGCGTTTGTAGCCTGCACCGGAAAGGACAATCCTTCCACTGATCCCGCCGAAGGCACCCCTTCGGAGGTAAAACTCTCCCAGGAGACCGTCGTCGCCGGTCCGGAAGGCGGATCTTATGACATTACCGTAACCTCTTCCGAACCTTGGCGCGTAGCCGGTTTCGCAGAGTGGATTACAATAGATACTGCCGAGGGACAGAGCGGCAGCGCCCTTAAACTCACCGTCGCCCCTAATGAAAGCACGGAAGCTAAGGAGGCCAACTTCAAGGTTTTTGCCGGCGATGCCGTCAAAGTCCTGCAGATCACTTCCAATCCTTCCTTTATGCTGGATCTGGTAAGCGACGAGAACGTATCCATTTCTTCCGACGCCGGTTCCTTCATGGTTTCCGTCATCAGCAATGCCACCCTGGACTGCCAGTTCAGCGAAGACTGGCTGAGCCTGGAGCGCACTTCCACCGCTTTCGGCAAGATCCTCTACGAAGTAAAGGTCGCCCGCTCCCAGGAGTTCAAGGCCCGCGAAGGGAAAATCACCATCTCTTCTGCCGATGTGGATCCCGTTGAGGTGACCGTGAGCCAGGCTCAGCGTGACACTGCGTTTGTAGTAGAAGGCGAGAGCATCGTCAAAGGACTGGAAGCCTTCGACCAGACCCTCACCATCCGCACCAACGTGGAAGATCTCAGCTATAGCCTCCCTTCCTGGCTTGCAGAAAGCTCTGCCTCGACGGCCGATAAGGACGAGTCCGGCCTCGGTACCCGCACCATCCAGGTGCATGCCGATGCCTGCGGCGGTTCCCGCGCCACTAACCTGGCGTTCCGCAGCGGTAACAAAACCATCGGCTCGGTTTACCTGAAGCAGCAGAACCCCAATCCCATCTATGCCCAGATCGAGGATGACGCCCTTGCCGGAGTCCTGGAAAATGCCGGTTGGGTCCTGAAAGATCCCACCACCGGCGAATGTGAAATCCTGGAAGCCGGTCTTTCCGGCACCAGCCTGAATGTGAACGACACGGGAGTGTCTTCCATCAGCGGCCTGGAAGTTTTCCCGGCCCTGGAAACGCTCACCATCGGCGGCAATACCCGCAGTGTCACCAAGATTGCGCTTGGCAGCAGCAAGATCTCCAGTATCAACTTCGACAATGGTCTTTATTTCACCAATTCGGAACTTGTCATTTCCGGTGAAAACATCAAGACCATTACCATGGATTGCTCCAGCTGGCAGCTCTATTACGACAAGCTGGCGACACTGGATGTGACGGGTTGCCCCGCCCTGGAAAAGCTGAGTGCTAACCGCACTTTTTACGGCTCTTCGCCTCTGCGTACTGTTTATATGACGGCAGCCCAGGCCGAATCCGTCGCCGTGACAGTGAGTTCAGCCACCCAGATTGTCATTAAGTAAAAAGCTATGAAAACAGCAGTTAAATATATTCTCGCGATGGCCGCTGTAGCGGCGGCCTTCGCTTCCTGCGCCAAGGAAGAGCCCATTGTGGGAACGCAGGACAAGGACGGGTTCTTCATCAACCGCACCGAGCTTTCCCTGAATAAGGGAACGACAGGGACCCTCACGGCCACGGTTACCCCTAAAGGTGCCGGAACCGTTACCTGGAGCTCCAGCGATGAAAGCATTGCTACCGTCCAGGATGGCGTAGTGACTGCCGTAGGTGGTGGCGAAGCCGTGATCTCTGCCAAATATGGCAGCCAGGAGCTCACCTGCAAGGTGTTCGTATCGGCCCTGGTAACTTCGGTTACCTTGGATCAGCATGCTGTGGATTTCACCAAAGGCGACACGCAGCAGCTCTCCTATGTCATTGGCCCTGAGGATGTGAATGTAGATTTGAATGTTACTTGGAGTTCCTCTGACGAGGCGGTCCTTACGGTCGATGAAAACGGCCTGGTGACTGCCGTCGGCGGTGGATCCGCATCCATCGCGGTTAGTGTGAACGGCGTTACCGACGTGTGCGAATTCTTCTCGCATTGCTATCCTACCGGCGTGGAAATCACCCCTGTTTCGGCCAGTGTGAATGTAAACCACACAACCCAGTTCACCGCCCGTCTTCTCCCGGAGGATGTGACCGAAGAGCTGGATTTCGAATGGTCTGTGGAAGATGCTTCGCTTGCCAGCGTGGATGAAAACGGTCTGGTTTCCGGCCTCTCTGCCGGTGAAACCAAAGTAATCGTGAAAGCCGGTGAGTTCAGCGCAGAGGCCGCCCTTACCGTGAAGCGGGAAATCAAGACCGTGAAGGTGAAACCCACAAGCGTGAATTACACCGATGGTGAAATCAGCTTCTCCTTCGGCCCCGGCTGTTACTTCTATAGCACCTACTATGGTATGGAAGTAGTTGCCTATTCCAACTTTACGGTCAGTGTTCCGGAAGGCTATCAGCTGGACAAGATTGAATTCTCTCCTACCTACAATGGCAACAGGGGCGATTTCACCGTGGATACGGGCAGCTACTCCCGTTCTAACTCGAAACATAGCTGGGAAGCTACCGAAAGCACTTCGTCTGTAACCTTCACCAACCCGAATGGCTTCGAATACGATATCCTTGAGTTCACTGTAACCTACGAGTAGTCGTTAATACTTTATTTGGAGATTCCGGCAGAGGCTCTGGTGCTTCTGCCGGAATTTTTCGTTATCTTTGTGACTTGGAATTTAATACGAACCAAATGAAAACTAAGATGATGTTATTGGCTGTTCTGGTGCTGGCTGTGACCGGCTGCAAGAACGGCGAAAGAGCCCTGGCGGAAAAACAGGCCGCCTTTGACCAGTGGAACGACGCCTTCGGCGAGAATTTCCAGAACCGTGCAGCGGCCCTGGAGGCGGACCAGGACGCCCTCCTGGCCTTCCGCGATTCGGCCATCACCGCCTTTACGGACTACAACCGTGCCGCCCTGGAGGAAAACCTGGACAATGTCATCGGCGTGTCGGCCCTGCAGAACCTGTACGGTTTCCTGGAGGACGACGAGGTCGCCGCTTATGTGGAGAAAATCACGGCTGATGTCCACGGCCAGGATTCCCTCTTCCTTGCCTCCCTCCGCGAGAGCATCGCCGCCAAGAAGCAGACGGCCGAAGGACAGATGTTCGCTGACTTTGAAGTGGACGGAGTCAAGTTCTCCGACTTCGTGGGCAAAGGAAAGTATGTCCTGGTGGACTTCTGGGCTTCCTGGTGCGGTCCATGCCGCGGGGAAATGCCCAACCTCCGCGCTGTCTACGACGAGTTCCACGGCCCTCAGTTCGACATGCTCTCCGTAGCGGTCTGGGACAAGCCGGAAGACACGGCCAAGGCTGCCGAAGAAGAGAAAATCGCCTGGAACCAGATTGTGAACGCCCAGAAAATCCCCACCGACCTGTATGGCATCGAGGGCATTCCGCACATCATCCTTTTCGGCCCTGACGGCACGATCCTCAAGCGCAACCTCCGCGGTGACGACATCCGCGAAGCCGTAGCCGAAGCCCTTGGACGTTAAAGAAAAAATAGCACTCTTTCCCCATTCCCCCGGCGTCTACCGTTATTACGACGCCGAGGGAAAGGTGATTTATGTGGGCAAGGCCAAAGACCTGCACAAGCGGGTGGCGCAGTACTTCGTCTCCCCGGAGCGCCTGAACACCAAAACCCGCATCCTGGTCTCCAAGATTGCCGACGCCCAGTTCTCCGTGGTGGATTCGGAGGCCGACGCCCTCCTCCTGGAGAACAACCTCATCAAGCAGTACAAGCCCAAGTACAATATCCTGCTGAAGGATTCGAAGACCTACCCCTGGATCTGCGTCACGGGTGACGATTTCCCCAAGGTTTTCATTACCCGCCGCCTCGAGAAGGGGAAGGGGAACCGTTACTTCGGCCCTTACAGCAGCGTCATGCATGCGCGGAACCTGGTGGATTTCTTCGGGGAAATCTACCAGCTGCGCACCTGCAACCTCAAAATCACCTCCGAGGCCATTCTGCGGCACAAATTCCGCCCCTGCCTGAACTTCCATATCGGCAAGTGCAAGGCGCCCTGCATCGGCAATGTCTCCAAAGAGGAGTACGGAGCCGCCATCGAGGAGATCGTGCACATCCTCAGCGGCCGCGGGGGCGAGGTGATCCGGCATTACAAGGCCCTCATGGCCGATGCGGCGGCCCGTCTGGATTTCGAACAGGCCCAGGAGTACAAGGACAAACTCCGGACGCTGGAGAAGCACTATGCCAAGAGCATCATCACCCAGGCGGCCGACACCGACGCCGACGTCTTCTCCCTGGTCTTCGACGGGGGAGAGGCCTTCGGCAATTTCCTGAGGATCCGCAGCGGCGCCATCGTGCAGTCGCTGAACCTGGGATTCCGCAGCCAGATCGAAGAGGACCAGGCCACCATGCTGTCCACCTTCATCGGCGAAATCGAGGACAAGTTCGGAGAACTGTCCCGCGAAGTGATCGTCCCTTTCCTCCCGGACGTGGAGATTCCGGGCGTGGAGTTCAGGATTCCCCAGCGCGGAGACAAGCTGGCGCTGCTGGAACTGTCGGCCAAGAATGCCAAGGAATTCCATTTCAACTCCATCAAGCAGCGGGAACACACGGACCCCGACGCGTTCCGCATGAGCGTGATGGAGGAGCTGCGGAAAGTCCTCGGCATGAAGGAACTGCCCACGCACATGGAGTGCTTCGACAACTCCAACATCCAGGGAACCAACCCTGTGGCTTCCTGCGTGGTATTCCGTAACGGGGAGCCTTCCAAGAAAGATTACCGGCGTTTCAAGATCAAGACCGTGATCGGCGCGAATGACTTTGCCTCCATGAAGGAAGTCGTAAACCGGCGCTACTCGCGTCTCCTTGCGGAAACGCCTGACGACCTGCCGCAGCTGATCGTCATCGACGGCGGCAAGGGGCAGCTGGAATTTGCCCATCAGGCCCTGGCGGAGCTGGGCATCCTGGACCGCGTGACGGTGGTGGGCCTTGCCAAGCGCCTGGAGGAGGTAATCCGGGTGGGGGATCCGTACCCCCTGTTCATCGACCGGAATTCCCAGGCGCTGAAAGTACTCCAGCACATCCGGGACGAGGCGCACCGCTTCGGCATCACCTTCCACCGGAACCTCCGTTCCAAGGCGGCCATCCAGAGCGCCCTCCGCGAAATCAAAGGCGTAGGCGAGAAGACCGAGCAGCGCCTCCTGATGCACTATGGCAGTGTCGCCCGTATCGCCGACGCTCCGCTGGAGGAACTGTCTGCCCTGGTGGGCGCCGAACTGGCAACAAGGATTCATGATTATTTGAACGAATGACAGAGAAACAATTCAATAAGTGGTTCAGCGCAGTGCTGATGGGCCTCATGGTGGTGGCGATTGCCATTACCACCGTTTTTAAACTGCAGGAGGCCGACGCCCGGACCCTGCTGATCCTGGTGGCCGCGACGGGATCCGTCATGGGCGTCGCGTCGTCGGTGCTCAGTGCCAACGGCATCATCTGGACCTTCGTCTTCGGCCTCCTGGACATTGTCTGCTGCCTCATCGTGGACGCGGACAACGGCATCTGGGGCGACTTCTCCATGCACCTTTTTTACCTCCTGCCCATGCAGATTATCGGCATCTGGCAGTGGCGCAGGCGCGGAGCGTCCGGCACGAAGCAGGAGGTGAAAGCCCGCAGGCTCACGGTCGGGCAGCGCTGGATGGTCGCCGGCGCCACCCTGGCAGGCCTTGCCGCCGTTTACGGCATCCTCTATGCCATTAAACTGCATACGGTGGACCCTGCCGACATCAACCGCACGCAGGTGGCCGCCGACGCCGCCCGTACCACCTTCAACATCGCCGGCCAGATCCTGATGTCGCTCGCTTTCTATGAGCAGTGGTACCTGTGGATCCTCGTGAACATCGCCTCTATCCTCCTCTGGGGCAGCACGATGCTGCAGAGCGCCGCCTCCAGCTATACGGTGGTGATGTTCATCAAATACTGCTTCTACCTGATCAATTCCCTGAACGGACTCCGGATTTGGTACAATCTTAGCAAAGAGGCGTCAGGACAAGTCGGCACAGACGCGCATTAGGGGCAATAATTTCATTATTAAAAAAATATTATTAACTTTGCACGTTATTTCGTAACGACAGAAGATAAAAAACGTAAACAATAAACTTAAAACCTAACATTATGACAAAGGAAGAAATCGTAAAGCAGGTCACGGACATCATCGTTGACAAGCTTGGTGTCGAGGAAAGCGCAGTTACTGAATCTGCCAGCTTCACCAATGACCTCGGCGCTGATTCCCTGGACACCGTGGAACTCCTGATGGAATTCGAGCGCGTGTTCGGCATCAAGATCCCGGACGAGGAAACCAGCGGTATCGCCACTGTCGGCGACGCCATCGCCAAAGTCGCTGAGAAAGTCGGCGAGTAATCTTTGGATTATCACCCCAAAAACCCGAGCCCTCAAGGCCCGGGTTTTTTCTTATTGGAAAAGCAACTGTTCCGTTTCGCTGTCGTACTGAATCCAGTTGGGTGCGGTAATCCAGTCTCCCAGCAGCAGAAGGCGGGCTCCGGCGACGGGCATGTCCTCCCGGGCGTGGTAGTGGCCGAAGATGAAATAGTCCACCGGCGTTGCGGCCTGGTAGGATTCGCAGAACCGGTACAGGGGTTCATCGGCCCCTTTGAAGGTGTAGGAGAGGTTTTTCCCGAGGCGGGAGCGTTTGCTCCAGCCGTTTCCCAGCCGGAAGGCCAGCCAGGGGTGCAGGGTGGAAAACAGGGCCTGCAGCACACGGTTGTGGAAGGCCCCGCGCATGAGCTTGTAGCCCCGCATGCCGGGTCCCAGGCCGTCCCCGTGCCCCAGGCAGAAGGTCCGCCGGCCGATGCTTACCCGGCAGGGCTGCACCAGCCGCACCATCCCCAGTTCCTCGAAGTAGCGGTACGTCCAGATGTCGTGGTTCCCCTGGAAGAAATAGACCTTCACGCCCCCGTCCATGAGCGAGAGGAGGGCGCTGAGCACGCGTACATAGCCTTTGGGCACCACGTCGCGGTACTCATACCAGAAATCCCAGATGTCGCCGAGAAGGTACAGCGCTTCGGTCCGGGAAGGGTCGATTCCTTTGAGAAACGCGGTAAAACGGGCCTCGCGGGCAGCGGGGTCGTTCACCTGGAGGCCCAGGTGCACGTCGGACACGAAATAGCTGAGAGGACGGGACACTAGGCAAGGATAAAGATAAGGGCGGCCACCACCAGGCAGTAGAGGGCAAACCACAGGAGTTTGGCCTTTTTCACAATGGCAATCATGACTTTACAGGCAAACAGCCCGCTGAGGAAGGCCGACACAAAGCCGATCAGGAGCGCTACAGTCCCCACGCCTCCGCCGGACGGCTCGCTGCCGACGGCGACTTTCAGCAGGTCCAGCGACTGTTCGCCGATGATGGGGATGAGCACCATCAGGAAGGAGAACTGGGCCATGGCGGAGCGTTTGACACCGGTTATCAGGCCCGTCGCGATGGTGCTGCCGCTGCGGGAGACACCGGGAATGACGGCAAAAGCCTGGGCCAGTCCTACAATGAAAGCCTGCCAGTAGGAAATCCCGTTCCGCTGGTCCTTGGCAACCGGCACCTTGAAACGCTTGCCGGCGCTGTCCGACACCCACAGGAGCGCGGCTGTGATGCACAGGCCTACGGCCACTTGTCTGAGCGACCCGCTGAAGAGGGCGTCCACCTGGTCTTTCAGCAGAAAGCCGACCAGGGCCACCGGGATCAGGGATACCAGGATTTTGCAGATGTAGTCGGTCTCGTCATTGTAACGGAACTGGAAAAAGCCCTTCAGCAGCTGCCAGATGACGCTCCAGAACACGACGATGGTCGCGAGTACCGTAGCCAGATGTACGGTGACGGTAAAGTCCAGGAAGCCTTCGCCGCTGGCACCCACCACCTCTTTGAAAATCATCAGATGGCCGGAACTGGAGACCGGCAGGAATTCCGTCAGGCCCTGGACGATGCCCAGGATAAATGCTTGCCACCAGTTCATACGCTATTCCTCCGTTTTTTCGGGGAACTTGCCCATGATGGCCACGATTTCCACGACGATGCCCGCCACGATGACGATGGGGGCGGCCACCAGGCGGCGCCAGTCGAACATGTCGTAATTGAAAACCTGCGGGTCGGAGGAACCGCCTCCGGACAGGAGCAGGAACCCGGCGGCCAGTACCGCCACGCCTGCAATCATCAGCCGGATATTCTTGGCTCCGAGAGCCATTTTATCATTGTTGTTTCCCATAATGCTAATATGCGTAGAGTTGGTCTCTGTTGTAGCCCACCATGCGGTTGACCACAAAACAGGTGCTTACCATGCAGATGACAACGCCGAAGGCCACCATCACGCCCATGACCACCAGCAGGGATTTCAGCGTGAAAATCTGGAACAGCTGCACGAATTCGTCGCGGAGGATGAACAGGGCGCCGACCATCAGCAGGATGGCGACCAGGGCGGCAAACAGGCCTTGGAAGGCCGCCCGGCCCACAAACGGGGCCCGGATGTACGCTTTGGTGGCACCCACCAGGTGCATGGTATAGATGCTGAACCGGCGGGAGAAAAGGTCCAGCCGGACGGTGTTGGCAATGAGGACGAACGAGATGAAGAGCAGCAGCCCCACCAGCACGGCGATGCCCAGCGAAATGCGCTGCAGGTTCTGGTTGAGGGCGTCCACCAGCGAAGTCTGGTAGACCACCTCTTCCACCAGGTCCGACGCGGCGAGGGCCTGCTTCACCACTTCCAGGCTGTCGGAGGAAACGTACTCCGCTTCCAGGTTCACGTCGATGGAAATGGGAACAGGGGCCGATTCGAACACGTCCAGGAAGTCCTGTCCCAGCATTCTGGACATTTCTTCCACGCCCTGGTCGCGGGAGACGTAGTGGGTGGAGCGGACGCCGGGGATGGCGGCTACTTTCCGCTCGTAGGCGAGGGCTTCTTCTTCTCCTACCTGCTGCTTGAGGAGGACGGAGACCTGGAGGTTTTCCTTGAAATAGTCGCTGACGGCACGGGCGTTCACCAGCAGAAGGGTTCCCACACCCACCAGAAGCAATACCATGGACAGGCTGATGACGGTGGAAATCCACGCACTGACAAGCCTGCGGCGCAAGGTTGAATTGTTCTTTGAAGAAGCCATAGCATACCTTAATTTCGCCCCAAAGTTACGGAACTCGCCGAAAAACTCAAAAAAAATTAGTAACTTTGTAAGTTAAAAGTATTTATTATGGGAGAACCTGTCAAGAAGATTCTGTTCGTCAACGCAGAGATGGAACCCTACCTGGGAGAGACCCGGATTTCCAAAATATGCCGGGAACTGCCCCAGGGTATACAGGAGCGCCATAAGGAAATCCGCGCCTTTATGCCCCGCTACGGTTGTATCAATGAACGGAAAAACCAGCTCCATGAAGTGATCCGCCTGTCCGGCATGAACATCATCATCTCGGATGTGGACCGTCCGCTTGTCATCAAAGTCGCCTCCATTGCGTCCGCCCGCATCCAGGTGTATTTCATTGACAACGAAGACTACTTCCGCCGCAAGCAAATCTACCGCGACGAGGATGGCACCTTCTTCCCCGACAATGGTGAACGGGCCATTTTCTTCGCCCGCGGTGTCCTGGAAACCGTCAAGAAACTGCGCTGGGCCCCGGACGTGATCCACTGCTCCGGCTGGATCTCCCACGTCCTTCCCCTCTACCTGAAGAAGGCCTACAAGGACGACCCCATCTTCTCCGGCGCCAAAGTGGTCCTCTCCCTGTTTGACGACACTCCCGCAGAATCTCTTTCCCCGGGATTTGCGAACACCATCCTTTACGGAGGCATCAAACCCAAGGACGCTCCTCTTCCGGAGCCCTGCAGCGGCATGGAACTTGCAAAATTAGCCGCTCAGTATGCCGATGGCATCATCCTCGGCAGCCCCGACGTTGACGCCTCCCTCCGGCAGTATTGCACGGAACTCGGCGTTCCCGTTCTCCCTTACCGGGAAGAAACCTTCGCCGACGGCAGCTACATGGACCAGTACAACGCATTTTACGACGACTTATTGAAATGAGAAAACTCCTAGTTCTGTGTCTCGGCGCAGCCCTCGTCCTTCCGGGCTGCGTGAAAGTAGACAACAGCCTCGGGAAAGGACTGGTGGACAAAAGTCTCCTGTTCGACACCTATACCGTTGAATTTCCCCTGGAAGAAATCCAGATGAAGCGCTCCGACGGCCTGTCCGGCTACTCGGACAGCCATCTGACCATCGGCGCCATCATGGATCCCATCTACGGTCTCACCACCCGCGAGGCGGCTTTCTGCCTGGTCCCCGCACTCGACACCCTCGACTTCGGGACCGACCCCAAAGCCGTGGATTTCACCATCTACTTCGAGGGGGACACCGTCTCCTGCAACAGGGACGACCAGGCCCGCATCCTGCAGAACATCTACGTCACCGCCCTGACGGAACCGATTCCCAGCAAGCATCTCAGCTGCACCTTCCCCATCTCCCATTCGAATCAGCTCATCACCAAGGGACTTCCCGTCTACAACGGCAGCGGCGCCCTTTCTTTCTCCTTCACCCAGGAGTATGCGCAGAAATACATCGATGCGCTGAAAACCATCGGCCCTTACCTTCGCAGTGACGACGACGAACTCGCCATCGACGACGAGCTCCTGTACGACGAATACCTGAAGCTGGTCCCGGGCATCCATATCCGCACGGACGTGCCCGGCGGCGTGGGCGGCCGTATCAACCTGTTCGACTTCTCCAGCCTGGAGGTCTCCAACAATTATTATGTCCGCAACAGCAACGTCGGACTGCTGAAGGTCAACAGCACCTGGGACGGCGTCAAGAAGGACTCCACCTTCCTGTTCTATCCGGGCGAGCCTGCCTTCGTGGATGAGGCCGATTACCTGGAACAGAATGCCAAGTTCTACCAGTACTGCTTCAACAGCTGCACGCATACCAAACCGGCATCGGCCGCTACCGACGTCATCTATGTGGAAGGCGGCGGCGGACTCAAGCCCGTCATCCTGGCCCGTGAACTGCAGGAAAAGACCAGTGCCGAGATTGCCCGCAGGGGCGGCACTCCGGAGAACGCCATCATCATCAAGGCGTCCATCGTCCTTCCGTTCGAAATGCCCTCCGACTACCAGGCCCTGAAATACTTCCCGTCGGTTCTGAGCCCCACCATCTGCAAAACTGCCAAAGACGCTGAGACGGACGAGGAATATCCCACGTTCGCCGGACTTACGGACGCCAGCGTGAGCACGGAGAACCAGGGCAGCATCGACCGCTCCAACCTGGTTTATTCCCCCGACATCACCTATCACCTCCAGGAACTCATGGAACGGGCCGACCTGGGCACCGCCACGGATGCCGACATCTGGCTCCTGACCGTCCATTCGGAGCAGGTGGCCAACGCCAACGGTTCCATGTATGACAACAGCTATTACCAGAACCTCCTGTACGCCAGCTACTACAACAGCCTTTACGGCGGCGGTTACGGCGGTTACGGTTACGGTGGATATGGTTACGGCGGCTACGGCGGTTACGGCTACAGCAACTACTACAATTACATGATGCTGGCCCAGATGATGGCTGCTTCCTCCCAGCAGACTTATTCCACCACGACGGAACTGGACATCAACCGCTACTATCAGGCCATCCTGTGCGGCCCTCAGTCGGAGCGGAAGCCCATTTTCCGCGTCACTTTCGCGATTCCGAAAGATTAATTGAAGTAACTCTCCGGCACATTCACTGCCGGAGGTTCTTCCCAGAAGACAGACCAGTACAGGTCCCGGAATTCTCCGCGTTGCCAGATCTGCACTAGCTCTTCCAGCTGGCGGTCTGCGCCGTCGGGGTCGTACTGGGCTTTGAGGGAATTGTCAAAGAGTTTGGCTACCCCCTGCCAGAAACCGGCGGCCACCCCGCTTTTGTAGTTTTTGATGATTTCGTAAGGCGTGATGCCGGTTTCCCGGTTGATGAGTTTCAGCAGCAGCGCGCCCTGGGAGATGGTCATGTCGCGCATGGGCTTTTCGAAATCCTTGAACAGCTGTTTCTGGATGGCCGATATGTAGCGCTCCTTGCGGATGAAGCCGTAGTGCTCCGCATTGAGGGTGCTGTCCACCTGGCGGACCAGGTGTCCGGATGCCTGGGCGTAGGGATATACGCGGGCAAAGCGCCAGACCAGTTTGTAGTAATCCCGCCAGGATTTCTCGCTCATGTGTTTTCCCCGGCCGAAAATGTAGATGGCGGGCAGTTTGTCGAGGTACGTGGTGTCTCCGTTCTCGACCTTCATGCGCATGTACCCGCCGGAGGATATGCCGTTCTCGCTGTTGACCTGGGCGTGGGCCATGGCTTCCTGACGCGCGCGAGCTTTTTCCATAGCGCGACGCACGTGCCCCTGCGCGCCCGCGTGAAGCGGTAGCATCAGAAGGAGCAGAAGCGCGATATGCAGGAATCTTTTCACGAGGGCAAAGTTAGCAAAAAAATCACCAATCCATCCGGGCCGTTTTTGCGACGGTCGAAAATGCGGGGAAGTTTTTTCGCACCAAGTCTGTAACTATCGTTAATCCGTGATAGTTATGTGTCAAAAACGGCGGTCGAAAATGTTGAAAAATCTTGTAAAAATATTTGGGGATTCGGAATTTTTTTGTAACTTTGCAATCCCGAAATTGGAGCAAAATGCACCCAACCAGCTGAGTTTCAATGAGTTAGGGATTAATAAGGAAATTTTAAAAACATTACAGCAATGTTACAGCCTAAAAGAACCAAATTCAGAAGGGAACAGAAAAACCGTATGAAGGGCAATTCCGGTCGCGGAAACCAGCTCGCATTCGGATCTTTCGGCCTCAAGAACCTTGAAAACTGCTGGCTCACTGCCCATCAGATCGAGGCTGCCCGTCAGGCTATCTCCCGCCGTATGAACCGTGAAGGTCAGATCTGGATCCGTGTCTTCCCCGTGAAGCCGTTCACCGCCAAGCCGCTGGATACCCGTATGGGTAAAGGTAAAGGCGACCCTCAGGGCTTCGTCGCTCCTATCACTCCGGGCCGTATCCTCTTCGAGGCTGAGGGTGTTTCCCTCGCCACCGCTAAAGAGGCCATGCGTCTTGCCGCCAACAAGCTTCCCGTTGCCACCAAATTCGTGGTCCGCAGGGATTATGTAGAAGAATAATCATTGGAGGAGAAGAAAATGAAAGTTACAGAAGTACGTGAAATGTCCATCGCCGATCTGCGCGACCGTATCGAGGTCGAAAAGAACAACCTGGACACCATGAAGCTCAATCACGCGATCTCTCCCCTGGAGGATACCTCCAAGATCAGAAAGACCCGTCAGGATATCGCCCGCATGATCACCATCCTGGCCGAAAAAGAGAAACAGCAGAACTAAAGCAACCGCAGTCTTATGGAAAGAAATCTTCGTAAGGAAAGAGTAGGTATCGTGGTCAGCAACAAGATGGACAAGACCATCGTCGTGGCCGTAGAAACGCACGAAAAGCACCCTATTTACGGCAAGTTCGTAAAGAAGACCACCAAGTTCGTTGCTGAGGACGCCAAGAACGAGTGCTCCGAAGGAGACACCGTCCGCATTATGGAAACCCGTCCTCTGAGCAAGACCAAGAACTGGAGATTAGTTGAAATCGTAGAAAAAGTCAAGTAGTTATGATACAGCAGGAATCACGTTTAACGGTTGCCGACAACAGCGGAGCTAAGGAAGTCCTCTGCATCCGCGTGCTGGGCGGTACCCGTCACCGTTATGCCACCATCGGCGAAACCATCGTCGTGACCGTCAAGAGCGCCATCCCCGGTGGCGAAATCAAGAAGGGCACCGTCACGAAGGCCGTGGTCGTGCGCACCAAGAAAGAAATCCGTCGTGCCGACGGTTCTTATATCCGTTTCGACGAGAACGCTTGCGTCCTCCTGAATGGCGCCGGCGAACTCCGCGGTACCCGTATCTTCGGCCCCGTGGCCCGCGAACTCCGCGAGAACTATATGAAAATCGTTTCCCTGGCTCCGGAAGTCCTTTAAAGAATAGAGAGTTATGAAAAAGTTCAATATCAAGAAAGGCGATACCGTGTATGTAAATGCCGGTAACGACAAGGGCAAGACCGGAAAAGTCCTCGAGGTGCTGCGCGGCAAGGATCGCGTCATCGTAGAAGGTGTCAACATGGTGTCCAAGCATACCAAACCCAACCCTAAGGCTCCCCAGGGCGGTATTATCAAACAGGAAGCAGGCATTCACATCTCCAACGTCCAGCTCATGGACGCCGCCGGCAAACCCACCCGGGTTGCCCACAAGGAAGTAGATGGCAAGAAAGTCCGCATCGCTAAAACAACCGGAGAGGAGATTAAGTAATTATGGCAAAGAAAGCAAACAAACCCGCAGAAGTCCAGGCACTTCCCAAGGGATATACCCCCGACCTCAAGAAGGTCTACAAGGAGGAAATCGTTCCCGCTCTCGTGAAGCAGTTCTCCTACACTACCGTAATGCAGGTCCCCAGGCTCGTCAAGATCACCCTCAATGAAGGTGTCGGCGACGCCACCCAGGACAAGAAACTGGTAGAGGAAGCCGCAGAGGAACTCTCCATCATCGCCGGTCAGAAGGCCGTCATCACCTCTTCCCGGAAGGATATCTCCAACTTCAAGCTCCGTAAGGGCATGCCCATCGGCGCCAAAGTCACCCTCCGCGACGTCCGCATGTACGAATTCCTCGAGCGCCTCATCCGTGTGGCTCTCCCCCGTATCCGCGACTTCAACGGTATTTCCGAGAAAATGGACGGTCAGGGCAACTACACCCTCGGCATCAAGGAGCAGATCATCTTCCCTGAAATCGAGATCGACAAGAACCCCCGTATCCACGGTGTGGAAATCACTTTCGTAACCACCGCCAAGACTGACGAAGAGGCTCACGCCCTTCTGAAAGCTTTCGGTCTTCCTTTCAAGAAACACAATAACTAATATAGTAGCATGGCAAAGGAATCAATGAAAGCACGCGAAGTTAAACGCGCGAAATTAGTTGCTAAGTACGCCGCCAAGCGGGCAGCCCTGAAAGAGGCCGGTGACTACGCCGCCCTGGACAAGCTCCCCAAGAACGCCAGCCCCGTACGTCTCCACAACCGCTGCTCCCTCACCGGTCGTCCCAAGGGTTATATGCGTGACTTCGGCCTCAGCCGTATCCAGTTCCGCGAAATGGCCTCCCAGGGCCTGATCCCCGGCGTCAAGAAGGCCAGCTGGTAGAAATATACCTTAACATTATAAACAATCGGATATCGGGCGCCCCAGCGACGCCGGTCCACAAAAAGACAAAAAAATGACTGATCCTATTGCAGATTATCTGACCAGAATCCGTAACGCTTACCTCGCCGGTAAGAAAGTGGTGGAAATCCCTGCTTCCAACATGAAGCTCGCCATCACCAAGATTCTGTGCGAAAAGGGCTACATCCTCAGCTACAAAGTGGTTGAGGGTACCCCGTACAACACCATCAAGATCGCCCTGAAGTATCATCCCGAGACCAAAGCCGCCGCTATCAAGAGCATCGTGCGCGTGAGCACCCCCGGTCTGCGCAAGTATGCCGACGTCGCCGGCATGCCCCGCGTCCTGAACGGTCTGGGTATCGCCATCCTCTCCACTTCCAAGGGCGTCATCACTGACAAAGAGGCCAAGGAGCTGAATGTCGGCGGTGAGGTTATTTGCTATGTATACTAATCATCAACGAACATTATGTCAAGAATCGGAAAATTACCTGTAGTCCTTCCGGCCGGTATCAAGGCAGAGCTCTTGGACGGTAATATCGTGAAGGTGAAAGGCCCCCTTGGCGAGATGTCCCAGAAAGTAGATGCGGATATCAAAGTCACCATCGAGGGAAATGAAATCAAATTCGAGCGTCCGAGCGACCTTCCCCGTTTCCGCTCCATGCACGGCCTGTACCGCGCCCTTGTCCACAACATGGTGGTGGGTGTGAGCGAAGGCTTCACCATCAAGCAGGAATTCGTGGGCGTAGGTTTCCGCGTGGCTGCACAGGGCCAGCTCCTCACCATGTCTCTGGGTTATTCCCACGACATCCAGATCATGCTCCCCAAGGAAGTCACCGCTGAAACCCCCCAGGTCCGCAAAGGTGAGAACCCCATTCTCATCCTTAAGAGCGCTGACAAGCAGCTGGTCGGCCAGATAGCCGCCAAGATCCGTTCGTTCCGCCGTCCTGAGCCTTATAAGGGCAAGGGTATCAAGTTTGCCGGTGAGCAGCTCCGCCGCAAGGCCGGTAAGACCGCTTCGGCCAAATAATTAGGAGGAAAGAGTTATGGCATTGAATAGAATTGAAAGAAGAAGACGGATTCACTATCGTATCCGCAAGCACGTAAACGGTACCGCCGAGCGTCCCCGCATGGTCGTATTCCGCTCCAACAAGCAGATCTACGTCCAGGTTATCAATGACCTCGAAGGCAAGACCCTCGTCTCTGCTGCCTCCAATGACAAGGCCCTCGCTGCCCAGACCAAAGGCAAGAGCGGAATCGAGGCTGCCGCAGTAGTCGGCAAAGCCATCGCTGAGCGCGCCCTCGCCGCCGGCATCAACCAGGTTGCATTTGACCGCGGAGGTTACCTCTTCCACGGCAGAGTTAAATCACTCGCAGACGCTGCCCGCGAAGGCGGCCTCGCTTTCTAATCATCGAGACTACTATGGCAAATTCAAATGTTAAAAGAGTAAAGACCTCTGACCTTGAGCTCAAGGACAGACTGGTAGCCATCAACCGTGTTACCAAGGTCACCAAAGGTGGTCGTCACTTCCGTTTCGCCGCCATTGTCGTCGTAGGCGATGAGAACGGTGTAGTCGGTTACGGACTGGGCAAGGCCAATGAAGTTACCGCTGCTATCGCCAAAGGCGTGGAAGACGCCAAGAAGAACCTGGTGAAGGTTCCCGTCATCAACACCACTATCCCCCACGAGCAGGTTTCCCGTTTCGGCGGCGCCGAGGTGTTCATGAAACCCGCTGCTCCCGGTACCGGTGTAAAGGCCGGCGGTGCTATGCGTGCCGTATTCGAGAGCGCCGGTGTCCAGAACGTTCTGGCCAAGAGCAAGGGCTCTTCCAACCCCCACAACCTGGTCAAGGCTACCATCGCCGCCCTCACCGAGATGCGCGACGCTTACACCGTGGCCGGCCTGCGTGGTGTTCCCATGAGCAAAGTGTTTAACGGTTAATTCGAGAGGAACTATGGCAAAGCTTAGAATTACCCAGGTTCGCTCCAAGAATGGAGAGACCAAGCGTCAGATCGCTAACCTCAAGACTCTCGGTATCCGCCGGATGCACCAGACGGTGGAGGTGGAAGACACTCCCATCACCCGTGGCATGCTTGCAAAAGTAGCCCATCTGGTTTCTTATGAAGTAATTGACTAAGGAGGATTAGAGATGAAACTTGAAAATCTGAAGCCCGCAAAGGGCGCTACCCATAACAGCAAGCGCGTCGGTCGTGGTCAGGGTTCCGGTAAGGGCGGCACTGCCACCCGTGGTACCAAAGGTGCCCAGGCCCGTGCCGGTTACGAGCACAAGGTCGGTTTCGAAGGCGGTCAGATGCCTATCCAGCGCCGTCTCCCGAAGTTCGGTTTCCGCAACCCTACCCGTGTAGCTTACAAAGGTGTGAACGTTTCCACCATCCAGGCCCTCAGCGAGAAGCTCGGCCTCAAGGAATTCGATGTGGATACCTTCATCGCCGCCGGAATCGCCTCCAAAGGCGAACTGGTGAAAGTGCTCGGCAATGGTGAGATTACCGCTGCTGTAGAGGTCAAGGCCAACGCCTTCTCCAAATCTGCTGTTACAAAGATCGAGGCTGCCGGAGGTAAAGCAACTGTTATCGAATAAACCTCGCCATGAAGAAGTTTATTGAAACCATTCGCAATATCTACAACATCGAAGAACTGCGCAAGCGGATCGGTTACACGATCCTGCTTGTGCTGGTTTACCGACTGGGCAGCTTCATCCTTCTCCCGGGCCTGGATCCCGAGATTCTGAAGGGTGGTATCAGCGGCACCCAGGAAGGTCTCGTCGGACTGCTGAACATGTTCTCCGGCGGCGCTTTCGGTAATGCCTCCATCTTCGCACTGGGTGTGATGCCGTACATCTCGGCATCCATCGTGGTCCAGCTTCTGGGCATGTTCGTTCCCGCCTTCCGCAAAATGCAGATGGAAGGTGAGAGCGGCCGTCGGAAGATGAACCAGATTACCCGCTACCTTACCGTGGCCATCCTGGCCATCCAGGGCCCTGCCTATGTGGCCGGCATGATTCCCGCCGCTGCCCGCACTGTCGCCTGGAGCCCCTTCTGGTTCAACCTGGTATCCACCGTCATCCTCATGGCCGGTTCCATGTTCGTGATGTGGCTGGGTGAAAGAATCACCGACCGGGGTATCGGCAATGGTATCTCCCTCATCATCATGATTGGTATCGTGGCCCGTCTGCCTTACGCCCTTGTGGCCGAGGCCGGCCAGAAGTTCACCGGCAACGGTGTCGGCGGTCCGCTCCTGTTCGTGGTCGAAATGGTCGTCTGGGTGCTCGTCATCCTGGCCGCCATCGCCCTGGTGCAGGCTGTCCGCAAAGTGCCCGTGCAGTATGCCAAGCGTGTGATCGGCAACAAGCAGTATGGTGGTGTGCGCCAGTACATTCCCCTCAAGGTGAATGCCGCCGGCGTTATGCCTATCATCTTTGCCCAGGCCCTGATGATGTTCCCTATGCTCCTTGGCCGCTATGATGCCACCCGTGGTATCGCCGCCGCCTTCTCGAGCTACACTTCCGTGTGGTACAACATCGTCTTCGGCCTCCTGGTTATCGTCTTCACGTACTTCTACACCGCCGTTACGGTGAACCCCACCATGATGGCTGAAGACATGAAGAAGAACGGCGGCTTCATCCCTGGCGTCAAGCCCGGCAAGAAGACAGCCGAATACCTGGACAGCATTATGACCAGAGTCACCCTCCCGGGTTCCATTTTCCTGGCCATTATCGCTTGTATGCCGGCTCTGGCCAACATCATGGGTGTGAACAACCAGTTCGCTTCCTTCTTCGGCGGCACCTCGCTGCTGATCCTGGTAGGCGTTGTCCTGGACACCCTCCAGCAGATCGAAAGCTATCTGCTGATGCGCCACTACGACGGACTCATGAAGACCGGACGCCTTACCGGCCGTTCCGGCATGTAATTTTTGAATGTATTATCGAATTTCGATATGATCAGGCCTAAGACTGAAGAAGAGATTGAATTGCTCCGGATCAACGGCGATCTGGTGTCAAGGACACTGGCCGAGGTCGGTAAACTGGTTGCCCCTGGTGTGACAACTGCGAAGTTGAACGAGGTGGCCGAGACCTTTATCCGTGACCACGGTGCCATTCCCTCTTTCAAAGGTTTTGACGGCTTCCCCGCAGCGCTCTGCATGAGCGTGAACGATGTGGTCGTGCACGGTTTTCCGTCCGACCGTCCCCTCGAAGAGGGTGACATCGTCTCCGTGGATTGCGGAACCCTGTATAAAGGCTACAACGGTGATTCGGCTTACACCTTCCCTGTCGGGGAGGTGGATGCCGAAACCCGGAAGCTCCTGGATGTCACCAAGGCATCCCTGTACAAGGGCATTGAAGCTGCCGTTGCGGGTGCCCGCACAGGCGATATCGGATACGCGGTGCAATCGTATGCGGAAAGTTTTGGTTTTTCCGTCGTCCGTGAGCTGGAAGGCCACGGCGTAGGCAAGCAGATGCACGAGGAGCCCGGCATCCCGAATTACGGGAGAAGGGGTCACGGCGCCCGCCTCGTAGACGGCATGACCATCTGTATCGAGCCGATGATTTGCGCAGGCGGCAGAGGTGTGTATCTTGCAAGAAATGGTTGGGCAGTACACACCGCCGACCACAAAAACGCGGCCCATTACGAGCTTACGGTTGTTGTCCGGAAAGGCCAGGCCCAACAGCTGTCGACATTCGACTACATTGAGAAAGATGGTTCCATTAAATTTTAAAGTGTTTTTTTAACGATGTCCAAACAAGTAGCTATCGAGCAGGACGGTACAGTGATTGAAACCCTCCCCAACGCAATGTTCCGCGTGGAGCTGGAAAACGGTCATGTCCTCCTCTGCAACATTTCAGGTAAGATGAGGATGAACTTTATCCATATCCTTCTCGGTGACCGGGTCAAAGTTGAAATCTCGCCTTACGATTTAACCAAAGGAAGAATTTCTTTCAGATACAAATAAAAACTAGATAACGATGAAAGTCAAGACCTCCATCAAGAAACGCAGCGAAGACTGCAAGATTGTCCGGCGTAAAGGCCGCCTGTACGTTATCTGCAAGAAGAACCCCAAGTTCAAGATGCGCCAGGGTTAATAAGTGTAAC
>DGXN01000023.1:2491-4033 GCA_002396335.1 Bacteroidales bacterium UBA4231 | reverse complement strand
AACATGTTCTTCTTGTAAGCCTCAACGCCGGGCTGGTTGAAGGGATTCACACCCAGGGTGTAGGCGCTGATGCCGCAGGCGAATTCGAAGAAATACAGCAGGGCGCCCAGGCGCTTGGCATCCAGGGTTTCCAGGGATACCTCGATCTGGGGCACGCCGCCGTCGATATGGGCGATGCGGGTTCCCAGTTCGGCCATGTGGTTGCAGTGCTCCACGTGCTTGCCGGCGAGGAAGTTCAGCTGGTCCAGGTTCTGGGGGTCGCTGTCGATGACCACGCTGCGACGGGCGTTTTCAATGTGCAGAACGGTCTCGAACATCACGCGGGAGCCTTCCTGGATGAACTGGCCCATGGAGTGAAGGTCGGCCGTGTTGTTGACGCTGGCGGGGAAGATGCCGGTGCCGTCCTTGCCTTCGGACTCGCCGTAAAGCTGTTTCCACCATTCGGCCACATAGGTGAGCTTGGGGTTGTAATTCACCAGGATTTCCACTTTGCGGCCCAGCTCGGTGAACAGGAGGTTCCGCATGGCGGCATACACCACGGCAGGATTCTCGGGGGTACGGACGGACAGGGCCCTTTCGGCCTTCTTGGCGCCTTCCAGCAGGGCGTCGATGTCGAAGCCGGCGGCGGCGATGGGCATCAGGCCCACCGGCGTGAGAACGGAGAAACGGCCGCCCACGTTGTCCGGAACCACGAAGGTCTTGTAGCCTTCCTGGGTGGAAAGTGTCTTCAGGGCGCCCTTCACCGCATCCGTGATGGCCACGATGCGGGCCGACGCTTCCTTCTTCCCGTAATGAGCTTCGATGAACTGTTTCACCACGCGGAAGGCGACGGCGGGTTCAGTGGTGGTGCCGCTCTTGGAGATGACGATGCAGGCGACATTGCGCTCGGCGGCCAGGTCCATCAGTTCTGCGAGGTACTCTTCCGACAGGTTGTTGCCGGCGAAGACCACTTCGGGGGCGGCTTTATGCTTGAGCTGTTTCGCGAAATTGTGGCTCAGGGCCTCGATGACGCACTTGGCGCCCAGGTAACTGCCTCCGATGCCGATGGCGATCACAAGGTCCACGCCTTTTTCTTCCCACATGCGGCAGATGCCTTTGATGTCGGCCAGGATGGTGCCGGGGATTTCCGAAGGGAGGTGCTTCCAACCCAGGAAATCGTTGCCGGCGCCTTTTTCGCTTTCCAGCACGTCAAAAGCGTCCAGGGCTTTCTTTACATAGGATTCATACAGGGCGGGCTCTACGAAGGAGGCGCATCCTTTTACGTCAACTTTTACCATATTATCTTGTTTTTTACTAAGTTTCAAGCCTACAAATATACCGTTTTTCTTCCAGCATTCCTAAAAATTAACTACCTTTGCAGCGCGTAAAAATGGCGGGACGATCTGTCGCGGCGCCCTTGCGGCGCTGAGGAAAGTCCGCACAGGAAAGGGCACCCGTCTGTGGAAAGCACAGTGGGGAGTAATCTTCAGATTCCTGTAACAGAAAACAACCGCCGGAGGTTTTTCTTTTTTTTCCTCCGGTAAGGGTGAAAACGCGGGGTAA
>DGXN01000023.1:0-2428 GCA_002396335.1 Bacteroidales bacterium UBA4231 | reverse complement strand
ACGCGGGGTAAGAGCCCACGACGGTGTGCGGCGACGTACGCCGGGTACAGGATCCGGGCCTGCAAGACCAAATATACCGGCAGATGAGGGCTGCCCGTCCGATGCCGGGGGGTAGGTTGCGAAGATAAATGACAGATTCAAAAACAGAAAGCGGCTTACTGCCCCGCCATTTTTTTTAACGCTTTTTCCACTTCATCATATTCATAGCCCCGGGAAAGGGCATATTTGAGAAGCTTCAGCCGGCGCTGCGGGTCTCCTTCCAGCGTCCTGTCCTTGGCGGCAAGCAGGCGGATCAGCTTCTCCCCGGCCGATTTCCCGTCCACCTGCTCCAGCGCATCGCGGATTGCCTCCTCCCCGATGCCCTTTGCACGCAGCTGGAAGCGGATTTTCACGGCACCCCAGCCCTGGAGCGAGGCCTTTTCCCGCGCAAACGCCTCCGCGTAGCGACGGTCGTCCACATAGCCGTCTTCCTTCAGGCAGGCCACGATGCGGGCGGCGGCCCCGGCGTCCCCTTCCATGTCTTTCAGCGCCTTGCGGTAAACGTCGGCCGCGCAGTACTCCGCCTTGGAGCACAGCCGCTGGAGCCGGTTCAGGGACTTCTGCTCTTCCATGGCCGCTAGAAATTATAGCCGAAACTCAGGTAACCGCCCAGACGGTGCGTGAGCGTGGACCAGTGCAGCTGGAACTTCAGCGGACCCATGATGGAGTCGTAGCCGTAGCCCAGGCCCATGCCGCCCACCAGTTCACCGTTCTCGAAGGTGTCGAAAGTGTCCCAGTCGTAGGAGACGTTGCCCATCGCGGAGATGTAGTGGTTCTTCCCGATCCGGTAACGGGCGTCCATGCGGATCATGGCCACATTGTTGCGCCGGAAAGCCGCATTGGAGATGCCGATGAACGGAATCTGCTGCGACACATAGCGGCCCTGCATGTCGCCGCCGAGGACGTTGGAGAAGATGACCGGGATGTCGGCCCCGAGCAGGAAGCGCAGGCTGCCCTGCGGGATCAGGCTGAACCGGCCGATGCTGACGGGCATCAGGCCGTCGGCCGCCACGATGCCCATCCACTTCTGCGGGGCGGCAGGGTCGAAGTAGCGGGAGATGACATCGCCCCGGATGCCGGCCGACACGCCCTTGGACGGGAAATAACCGTTGTCCAGGGTTTCCAGCCGTCCATCCAGGAAAGCGCCCAGATAGTCCCGCGTGGAGCTGGAGATGTCGTAGTCGCCCACGATATCCGACGCCAGGACATTGAACACATGCGTGTACTGGTTTTTCAAGCCCAGCTTCACATCCAGGCCGATCCAGCGCATATTGGACATATACAGCTCCTGGTCCGCGGTAAGGAAGCGGATGCTGTAGCGGTTGGTGCCGCTCAGGAAGGTGTTGCGGTCCGTATAGCGGACGATGGCGCGGGCGTTGAAGGTGGAGAAACGCGGGGCGTTGTAAGCGTAGTGCAGCTCGGCATACGGGTTGGTGCTGATACGGGCCGTCATGTCCAGCGACGATCCGCTCATGGCATTGGTGTTCAGGCCTATGTTCACCAGCATCGCCACCAGCTCCTCGGAGTCGATCCGGGCGCTCATGCCCAGCTGGTGCATGGGACCCCGCTTGCACATGATCCTGAGCCGGTAGGGCTCCGTCTTTCCGCGGAACTCATAGTTCACATAGTCGTAGGACCCCCGGCCGAAGATGCGGGCGATGTCGTCCTCGATAATCCGCTTGCTCACGATGGAGCCCGGCTTGGCGTACATCTTGGAGCGGATGTAGTCGGCCTCGGATTCGCTGACCCCGTAGATGTCGATGGCATTGATCACCACCGACTGCATGCCAATGTCCACCGCCCGGGGCGCCTGCAAGGTAAGGGTGTCCTTCCCTACCCGCTTCCGGAGCGCCTCGAAGTCCTTCTGGTGTGCCTGGGCCATCTTGTAGCCCCGCACGCGCATGGTGTCGATCGCCGTCCGGTTGAAGCTGAGCATGTCGTAGCCCGACAGGTCCGGATGAATCCTCAGGTCCACCGACTCGACATTCTGCTCGAACGCATCGTTGGAGAACAGGTCGATGGCCGACATGAAAATGTCACCCAGGTTGGCAATCTGGTCGGCCTTCATGGAGGCGTCGGACAGATCCACGCCGATGACGATGTCGGCCCCCATTTCACGGGCGATGTTCACGGGGAAATTGTTGCGCATGCCGCCGTCCACCAGCACCATGCCGTCCGTGCGCACCGGAGCGAAAAGGCCGGGAATGCTCATGGTGGAGCGCATCGCCTGGTTGACGGAGCCGCTGTGCCACACCTTCGCCTTGCCGGACACCATGTCCGTCGCCACGCAGGCAAACGGGATCGGGAACTTGAAAAAGTCCGTGGAGTCACTGTAGCCGATGGTGCGCGAAGTGATGATCTGGTTCACGTTCTGGCCGAAGACAAAGCC
>DGXN01000019.1 GCA_002396335.1 Bacteroidales bacterium UBA4231 | reverse complement strand
CAATATGAGAATCAAGTATGTCACTTGAAAACCAAATTTATAACGGAAGCCGCCATCCGGGCGACTTCATCAATCTGTGCAGGGTTGAACTGACAGATTTCCATAAATTACGATTTATCTAACAGCACAAATATAAGCAATTCCCATGAGAGTTGGAGAATAGGGATTTGGCAATGGATTGTCAAGGAGTGACTAATGCTGTTCTTGCAGTTCAAAACTGCACCTGTGGGCGGAATGGAGGAATAGAAGTGCGGTAAGCGTGACGATTCGTGTCTCACTTACCGCAAAAAAGGCCGATTTTGCGGTAAACGTGCATTGTTTTGTCTCGTTTACCGCACTTTCCGGGGAAATACCGTCTGCAGCGGGTCTGCAGATCGGCCGAACATCACCACCTCACGATAGGAGATGGCGGCAATCAGTCGCAGGATGGCGACTCCTTTGTCCGTCAGGAAGATGCCGCATGGTCCGCATCGTGAATATCTGTATGAACACCTGATCTTTTCCCTTGTTTTTTTGTCGGTATACTGGAAAAATGCGTAACTTTGAGCGATGAAAAAACTCAGAATCCTCCTTTCCAACGACGACGGTTACAAGGCCGACGGCATCCATACCTTAGCCCGCATCATGTCCCGTTTCGGGGATGTGACGGTGGTCGCTCCCAAGTATCACCAGAGTGCCACGTCCATCGCGGTTTCGCTGGGGGTGAAACAGCTGGCGTACAAGGATCTTCCGGAGGAAGGGCCGGGTGACTGGTCCTATCTGGACGCTACGCCTGCCTCCTGCGTAAAATTCGGCCTGGAGTACAAGTACGAGGCCCGGAATCCGGACCTGGTAATGGGCGGTATCAACCATGGCAGCAATGCCTCCACCGGAGCCAATTACAGTGCCACGCTGGGTGTGGTGGAGGAGGCGGTCATCAATGGACTCAAAGCCATAGGCGTGTCCATCTGCGATCATCAGCCCCATCCGGACTTTTCGGCCATTGAGGCCCTTTTGCCGGGGATTGTTGAGGATCTGCTGGCGCATTGGCCCGAGGACCGCAAAGGTGTTTTCTACAATATCAACTTCCCGGCGCTTCCGCTGTCGCAGATCAAAGGTGTCCGTTTTGCCCGTCAGGGCCGCGGCCATTGGATCCGTGAGTTCGAGCCCTGGAATGAGGACCGGCTGGAAGCCATCGGCCTCACGAGCGACTTCCTCTGGCAGCAGCAACGGGTCACCCTGGAGCCGGGGGAGAAGGCCTACTTCATGAAGGGCGACTTCGTCAGCGACGAGAACGACCGCTCGGAAGCCGACCACCTGCTCATCGAGGATGGCTGGGTGACCATCGTCCCCTGTCAGGCCGACCCCACCGATTACGAAGAACTTCAGCGCCGTCGCAGCCTATGAAATACTACATCATCGCCGGCGAAGCTTCCGGCGACCTCCACGGCAGCAATCTCATGAAGGGCCTGTACGCGCAGGACCCCGAGGCCGACATCCGCTTCTGGGGCGGCGAACTGATGAACGCGGTATACACTTCCCGCCAGAGCGGGGAAGGGTGGGTGAAAGATTATCGGGACACCGCTGTGATGGGATATCTGGAGGTGCTTCTGAAGAGTGTCACCATTGCCCGGAACGTGCGTTTCTGCAAAGAGGATATCGCGGCCTGGAAACCGGATGCCGTCATCCTGATCGACTATCCGGGCTTCAATTTCAAGATTGCCGAGTTTGCCCACGGAGCCGGGTTCAGGGTCTTTTACTACATCGCCCCCAAGGTTTGGGCTTCACGCGAAGGCCGCATCCGCAAACTCAAGGCGTATGTGGACCGCCTGTACATTGTTTTCCCCTTTGAAAAGGCTTATTTCACGTCCAAGGGCGTTCCGTTCACCTATGTGGGGAATCCGCTCGTGGACGCCGTCGACCAGAGTCCCGCCCTCCGGGAATCCCGGGAATCGTTCCTGCAGCGTACCGGCCTTCCGGAAGGGCCGTATATCGCCCTCCTGGCGGGGTCGCGGAGTATGGAAATCGGCCAGATGATGCCCACCTACATGCAGTTTGCCGACGCCTGGCACGCCCGTCATCCCGAATACCGTTTTGTGGTGGCCGCCGGTCCGTCCCGCTCGATGGCCGACTATTCCAAATACCTGGGCGGCCGGCCGTATGTCAGTGTCGTTTTCGGGGAAACGTATGCGGCTCTCCGCCATGCAGAGGCGGCCGTCATCAATTCCGGTACGGCGTCGCTGGAGGCTACGCTGATCGGCACGCCGCAGATGGTCACTTACAAAGTGGCGGCGGCCAGCGCCTTTATCATGCGCCGCATCATCAAAGTGAAATACGTCTCGCTCTCCAACCTGATCCTGGACCGTCCGGCTTTCCGGGAATTCCTCCAGGAAAACTTTACCGTGGAGAATATGGAAAAAGAAATGGAGCGTCTGCTGAGCGACGCTCCATATCGGGAGAAAATGCTTTCAGATTATGCTGCCGTCCGCACGCTCCTTGGCGGAACCGGCGCCTCCGAGGCCGTGGCAAAAGCCATGATACAGGACCTGAAGGCTTAATTTACAGCACATCTTTCAACGCCTGCCGGACAGCGGCCTTGGGATCACCCTTGGGCGCTGAAGGGAAGGTGCCGGGACGATTGGCCCACCAGTCATACTCGAAGTCCATCAGGGTTTCCTTGAGGGCGTCTTCGTCCAGCGGGATGTTTTCCTGCAGGGCCTGGTTGACGGCCTGGAAGAACAGTTCCCAGCGGCCTTTGTAGTAGCTGCTCACGAGGCCGGACCAGGTGCGGTCGGCATAGTCGGTGAGCATGTTGCCGCGGTCGCCCCAGCTGGAGAGGAGGTTGCGGGCGTTGGTTTCATAGTAATCGGCCTCTTCGGGGGAGGCGCCCCAGGCACGGGCGTCGGCAATCCATTTCCCCAGCAGGAAGTAGCTCTGGGTGGACAGGAGGTTTTCCTCCGTATCAAAAATGCCGATGAGTTCTTTCTCCAGGGCAGCCATCTGCTCCCGGTCCTTTTCTTCCCAGGCTTTCTTGTATTCCGCGAACAGCGTCTCGAAGTGGTTGGACAGCCACTGGCGGGTGAGGTTCACGATGTCAAACTGGTAGGCGCTGGCGGTGGACTGGACTTCCAGAAGCTTCCGGATGGCTTCCAGCAGCCGCTCGTTCTCATAGGTAAAGCGGACGCTGGAGTGATAGGACGAGGAGCGTTTGAAAGAAGGCCGAAGGTTCATGATGGGACTGTGTCCGGGGACGGAACGGTCGACATAGATTTCTTTCAGGAGAATCTCCCAGGCTTCTTCTCCGGCGGGATCCGCTTTTCCGAGACGGCTGTCGGCAAGGGTCCGGATGTAGGTCTGAAGGTCCTGGTGCTGGGGCTTGTCCCAGGCTTTCTCGAAGATGAACTGGTACATGAAGGGGTTGCAGTCGAACCCTTCCAGCGTGGAGCCGAGGCCGCAGAAATTCTCTCCGGCTTCCTGGAACGTCTTTTCGATCCGTTCGCCGATGTCGGCAAAATTGCCGGCCAGGTAGGTGTTGCCGCCGAAGTTGCCCAGATAGCACCAGATGAACGGGACGCCGTAATAGGACTGGGTCTGGCGCCAGACTTCCTGCCGTTCGCAGTAGTAATCCAGCAGGAGGGACTTCTCTGCGGGGTAGGAGGTGATATAGGGCTCGATCTTGTCCTGGGTCCAGTAACGGCGCTCGTTCCAGAAGAGCCAGGTCATCTGGAGCCAGACGGCGTCGGGGTCCGCCGCGGCGAGGGATTCGTAGCATTGGCGGCTGACGCGGGCCAGGTAGTCGGGTTCCCAGCTGCTGGGGATCATCTCGTTGAAAAGGTCAATCCCGTAGATATGGTCGGTGCCGTAGAGTTCGGTCTCCTTTTCTACGAACTTTTTCTGGATGACGGGGAACAGGGTGTCCATCGGGTCCAGGAAATAGGGATAGTCTTCCAGGGCGAAGCCGGCCCAGTCGCTCATGCGCTCGATGTGGGCGTCCGGGAAAATGCGGCTGAGCTCCGGCGGGACATGTCCGGCGAAGGCAGGCAGGACGGGACGCATGTTCAGTTCCCGTTCACGGGCGACGATCTGCTTCTGGAGCTGAGCCTGGCCGTCCAGCCAGGACTTGGGAAGGGGTGAGCCCCAGTGGTCCAGATTGAGCATGCGGTGCCAGGGCAGGTGGGCGGGACCGGTGAAGTAGGTGCGGATCTCCTCGTCGGTGAGGCCCAACTCGGACCAGACTTGGTACCAGATGGCTTCCTGTCCGGTGATGGCCAGCGGCAGATTAATGCCCTGCAGGGCCATCCAGTCGATGAAATGCTCCCATTCTTCCCACTTCCACCAGGGCATGGTGTAGCCAAAAGTGCAGTAATTCAGGAAGAAACGCTTGTCTACGCGGGCGGTAATCTCCACGGGCTCCTCCACTTTGGGAAGGCGGCGGGGAAGGGATATCTTGTCGGCGCTCAGCCAGCCTACGTTGACCAGGCAGTAGTACTTGAGGTAGTGGTTCAGGCCGACGGCCATGGAATTGGCGTTGTTTCCGCTGATCACCACACGGCCGCCGTCCTGCTCCAGGCGGAAAACGTCGGTGGAATCGGCCTCCAGGAGACGGAATTCGATTTGAGCGGCCTGCTTCCCCAGCAGACGCTGGGCCAGGGCCGATGCAGCCTGTGTGTCCGGCTGGTCGTAAACGGGAGCCTGGGAGCAGCCGGCCATTCCCAGCAGAACGCCCGCAAGAAGGGAAGCGATGCGGCTTGTTTTCATGGGCTATTTGATTTTGATTTCCAGCAGGGCGGGGCAGGCGTAGGCTAGGTCGTTGCGCATTTGGAGGGTTTTGCGCTGGACGGCGCCTTTCCGGACCAGAGTGCCCTCGAAGAGGGGTTTGTCTCCATAGACCACCTTCACGGGCTGGTCCAGGTTCACCAGGTCGTCGCTCAGGAAGAGGGTGAGGGAGGAATAGTCGCATTTTTCCAAGGTGATGGTGTTGCCGCTGACCGAGGCGACGACTTCTTTCCCGCGGAGCATTTCACTGGTGGGGCAGCCCAGCCAGTAGAAGTAAGGCTGGCGTACTTCTTCCTGCTTCCAAACCACTTTCTTGGGGAAGGGATTGCGTTTGAATTGGGCCATCCACGGCAAGGCGGCAGCGTCTTTGAGGTCCATCCAGTGGCCTTTGCCCTCGACGATATGACCCTCGAAGATGTAGCCTTCCGGGTCGGCCTCATGGAGGGCGGCCATTTCGTCAATCCGTTTCTGGCACTCGATGTTGCGGTCGTAGGCGGAGTCCTCGGCTCCGCACCAGATCATGAAGGGGGTGTTCCTCAGGTTCACCAGCGACACGTCACCGGGGTGGCCGGCCATCATGGAGGCGGCGGCCCAGTGGTCTGCCAGCCTGGGGGCCAGGCGCCAGACGCCGTCACCGCCGGCGGAATACCCCATCAGATATACTTTGTTGGGGTTGACGTCGAGGAAGGTGACTGCCATCTGGATAATCTTCTTGTAGAAGGCATCGGTCTCCTTCAGGAAGTGGAGGTCCCAGGTGTTGGAGATGGCGCGGGGGCATAGGTAAATACCTTCTCCGGGCGAATAAAGCTGTTTCTGGTTGTTCCACTGGCCGTCGTTTTCACTGGCGGTGGTTCCGCCGCCGCCATGGAGGGAAATGTACAGGGAACGGCCGTCGGAAAGCTTGCTGCCGTAGGTCTTCCACCAAATGCGCATGGTTTTGCCGTCCAGGGTGAGACTCTGTTTGGCGTACATATCCTGCAGCGCGTATTTGACGGAGTCTTTCCATTCTTTGGAAAGGTCGGTGCTGAAAGCCGTGGCTTCAGACTTGGTCAGGTCACCAGCCGGGGTGGCGGCATGGTAAAGGGTGGGCCCTGCAGGCTGGCAGGCCATCAAGAAGGCCGATGCCAGGAAACCGAAAAATGCTTTTTTCATGGTATTTACGAAATAAACTGGGCTTTGAGAAGTTCAATCTTGGCGGGAGCGTCATTTCCTTTGGCGCCGAAGTAGAATTTGATCTTGGGCTCGGTGCCGGAGGGACGGACGGATACGACATCGCCGGCGGCGTTGAAGAACTGGAGAACGTTGCTCTTGGGAAGGCCGGTTTCCTCGGGCTTGAGGTAGTCGATGACTTTTACGAGCGGGCTGCCGGCAATCTCCTTGGGAGGGCAGGCGCGGTAGTCGGCCATGATTTGCTGGATCTGCTCGGCACCGGTCTTGCCTTTGCGGACAATGTAGACCATCTTTTCGACGTACAGGCCGTATTTTTCATAGACTTTCTGGAGCAGCTGGTACAGGGTGAGACCCTGCTCGGCGGCCCAGGCGGCGCATTCGGCCACCATGATGCCGGCTACCTGCGCGCACTTGTCGCGGACGAATTCGCCCAGGTTGAACCCGTAGCTCTCTTCTCCGCCGCAGATGAATTCACCCTTGCCCTCGTTGCGCTTGACGACCTCTGCGATGTATTTGAATCCGGTGAGGACGTTGTAGCATTTGACGCCGAAGCTTTCGCAGATGGCGGCGATCAGTTCGGAGGTGACGATGGTCTTGACGCAGTATTTGGTGCTGTCCAGTTTTCCCAGTTCCTTCCAGCGGGTGAGGATGTAGTAGGTGAGGAAGCTCCAGGTCTGGTTGCCGGTGAGCTGGACCATCTTCCCGTCGTTGTCACGGACGGCGATGCCCAGACGGTCGGCGTCCGGGTCGGTGGCGAGGACGAGGTCGGCGCCGGTCTCGTCGGCTTTTTCGAGGGCCATTTTCATGGCGGCGGGCTCTTCGGGGTTGGGGGAGACGACGGTGGGGAAGTTGCCGTCATTGATGTCCTGCTCGGGGACATGGATGATGTTGGTGAATCCTACGCGCTTCAGGGCTTCGGGCATGAGGCGCACGCCGCAGCCGTGGAGCGGGGTGTAGACGATCTTGAGGTCTTTGTGCCTGGCGACAGCCTCGGGGGAGAGGGTGAGGGAGGTGATGTCGCGGAGGTAGCACTCATCGACTTCCGCACCCATCATTTCGATGGGAGCCTTGGGCTGGGAGGGGACGGGGGAGAAGCGGACGTCGGCCGGGTCTTCGATCTTGGCGACTTCCGCGACGATGTCCTTGTCTACGGGAGCGGTGATCTGGCCGCCGTCGCTCCAGAAGACTTTGTAGCCGTTGTATTCCTTGGGATTGTGGCTGGCCGTGATCATGATGCCGGCGGTCGCCTTCTTCATCCGGATGCTGTAGCTCAGCTCCGGGGTGGGGCGCAGGGCGTCGAACAGGTAAACCTTGATGCCGTTGTTGGACAGGACGTCGGCCGATATCTGGGCGAAGAGCTGGGAGTTGTTGCGGGCGTCGTAGCTGATGCAGACGCTGCTGGGGCCTTCGACGTGGGACTTGATGTAGTTGGCAAGGCCCTGGGTGGCCATGCCGACCGTGTATTTGTTCATCCGGTTGGTGCCGGCTCCCATGGTGCCGCGGAGGCCGCCGGTGCCGAATTCGAGATTGCGGTAGAAGGCGTCCTCGAGGGCGGCCGGGTCGGTGTCCATGAGGTGCTTGACTTCGGCTTTGGTTTGTTCGTCAAAATTGCCGGTAATCCAGCTTTGAGCTACTTCTTTGTAGGATTTCATATTGATGCTTATTTTAGTGTTCTCGTCTATGCTGCGGGTAAACATACAAATTTAGAGATTATTCCGTATTTTTGCAATATGGATTTTGCCGATTTCATCCTGCAGCACGAAGGAGACGACCTTCCCCGCCTTGCCCTGTCCCGGAGCCGCTACGGGGCCGACGTCCCGGACTGGGACCTGGCTCTGACCACGCTGGAAGTACGGGGAAAACTGCGCTCAAAAGTACCTCAGTGGTACGCTGTTCCGTCGCTGCATTATCCCCTGAAACTCTCTGCCGAGCAGTGCTCGTCTGCGGAAACGGCCCGTTACAAGGCGTCAGTGGCTTTGTCCGCTGTCCGGGAGGATGAATGGGAGGGGCCCGCGTCGGAGGCGTGGGAGGGACAAGGAGCGAAGCGACGCTGGGTTTCAGAAGAGACTCCCTTCCGGATAGCGGATCTGACCGGAGGACTCGGCGTGGACGCCTGGGCGTTTTCCGAGGTGTTTTCCGAGGTGCTGTATAATGAGATGAAACCGGAACTGGCGGCCGCTGCGGCGCATAATTTCAGTGAACTGGGGGCCGGAAATGTGAAGGTGCAGTGCGCCGAGGTGAAAGCTGGGGAGGTAGCCGCGCTGCTGGGCGGTTTTCATCCTGATATCCTGTTCCTGGACCCGGCCCGGCGTGCCGGGGACGGCCGGAAGGTTTTCCGCCTGGAAGACTGTCAGCCGAATGTCCTGGAACTGCTTCCGGAACTGCTGTCCGCCTGCCCGAAGGTGCTCCTGAAACTTTCCCCCATGGCCGATATCACGCTGGTGTGCCGGCAGCTGGGCTGCGTCAGGGCGGTGCATGTCGTGGCGGCGGAAGGGGAGTGCAAGGAACTCCTTCTGGTCCTGGACAAGGAACATGCGGGCCCGTATACGCTGACGGTGAATGAAAGCGGAGCCGTGGCCGACATCGCCGTTTCGGAGACAGATGCCCTATTGCTGGCCGGAAAAGACTGTCTGGAGCGTTGCCGGTGGCTGTTCGAGCCGGGGAAGGCATTGCTCAAAGCGGGGGCTTTTGCCTGGCCCTGCAGCTATGGCCTTGCGAAGCTGTCCCGCCATACGCACCTGTTTCTGGCGGAGCGTCCGGTCCCGGAACTGGCGCCTTTTGGCAAGTGGCTGGAAATACTGGAATGGAAGGCGTTTAACAAGCAGTCTTTCAAGGAAATATCGGCCAAGTATCCGCAGGCGGAGCTGTTGGCCAGGAATGTCCCCGTCGGGACGGAAGAGCTTCGCCGCAGGCTGAAACTCCAGGACGGCGGTCCCGTCCGGATTTATGCCACAAAGACCGAAACAGGCAATTACCTGATAATCTGCAAGTTGTAAAACAAGGGGTGCACCAAAATGTGCACCCCTCGCGCTATAGGTGGGGGCACCATTGCTGGAGAGGGCAGTCCTGGCATTTGGGGGCGCGGGCGGTGCAGGTGTATCGGCCGTGGAGGATGAGCCAGTGGTGGGCGATGGCCCGCTGGTGCTCCGGGATGTGGCGTTCGAGGTCCTGTTCGACGGCATAGGGCGTGCTTCCGTTGGAAAGGCCCAGCCGGTGGGCGACGCGGAAGACGTGGGTGTCCACGGCGATGACCGGTTTGTCATACACCACGGAAGCAATCACATTGGCGGTTTTCCGGCCCACTCCGGGCAGGCGCATGAGGGCGTCGATGTCGGAAGGGACTGTGCCGCCGTAGTCGGAAAGGAGCATCCCGGCCATCGCTATCAGGTGGCGGGCTTTGGCGTTGGGATAGGAAACGCTTTTTACGTAAGGATATACTTCATCTAAGGTGGCCGATGCCAGTTCCCGGGCCGACGGGAAACGCTCGAACAGCGGCGGGGTCACCAGGTTCACGCGCCTGTCGGTGCATTGGGCGCTGAGGATGACGGCGACCAGGAGCTGGAAGGGGTTGGCGTAGTGGAGCTCGGTCTGCGCGGCGGGCATGTTTTCCTGAAACCACTCCAGGATGGTATTGAAGCGCTCTTTCCGCGTCATAGGGTGATGTCGATTCCTTCGTCGATGACTTCGTGGCAGTGCTCCTGTTCGCAGGAGAAGACGCGCCCGGGATATTTTTCGAAAATGTAGCGGTTGTGGGTGACCATCACGACGGCCGTCCCGTTGGCGTTGAGGTCCCTCAGCAGCTGGAGGATTTCGTCGGCGGTTTCGCCGTCCAGGTTGCCGGTGGGCTCGTCGGCCAGGATGACCTGGGGCTTGTTCAGGAGGGCGCGGGCGATGGCGATGCGCTGCTGCTCGCCGCCGGAGAGCTGATGGGGCATTTTATGGGCTTTGGTGGCCATGCCCACGGCGTCCAGCACTTCGGAGATGCGGGCGTCGATGAGGCCTTTGTCTTTCCAGCCGGTGGCTTTGAGGACGAACTCCAGGTTGTCCTCAACGGAGCGGTCCTGGAGGAGTTGGAAATCCTGGAATACGACGCCCATCAGACGGCGCAGGAAGGGGATGTCCCGGGCCTTGATGCCCACCAGGGAGTATCCGCAGGCCGATGCTTCCCCTTTCAGGATCCGGTTCTCGGCGATGAGGGTGCGGATGATGGAGGTTTTGCCGGAGCCCACTTTTCCCACGATGTAAACGAAGTCTCCGGGGAAGATGTCCATGTCCAGGGAATACAGGACAATGTTTTCTCCGTTCAGGATATCGGCGTCTTTGAAATGAATGAGCGGTTCCATAAAGAATAATTCCAAAATCAGACAAATATAATCAGAAAAATTTGTAAATTTGTCAAAATATGGAAAAGATGAAAAAACTCCTGACGGCAGCGCTTTCCGCCCTTGTTCTGGCGGGAGCGGCCCAAGCCCAGAATATGGATCAGATCCAGCGGTTGTACAACTCCGGCATGTACTCGGAGGCCCTCCGGCTCACCCAGCAGGTGAAAGATCCGTCGGCCCAGGGTTTCCGCGTCCTGTGCGAACTGGAAATGCGCACCGACAATGCCCATACCCTCGCCCATCAGTTCCTGGACACCTATCCCGAGAATTTCCTGGCTCCGCAGGTCCGTTACCGCCTGGGACTGGACTATTTTGACGCCGAGCGCTACGAAGACGCCCTCACCCAGTTCAACCGCCTTTCCCTGGAAGACCTCCCGGACAGCCAGAAGGCCGAATACACCTACAAGCTGGGTTACAGCGCCTTCGGCGTAGGGGAGTGGGAACGGGCCAAGGGTCTGCTGGTACGGGCCCGCGGGCTTGCGTATTCCGACTATACCGCCCCGTCGTACTACACCCTCGGTTATATCAACTACGCCCAGAAGAATTTCAAGGAAGCCTCGGAATGGTTCCTGCTTGCTTCCAAAGACCATCGTTTCTCGGCCCTGGCGAATTACTACATTCTGGAATGCCGTTTCAACGAAAAGGATTACGACTATGTGGTGAAGTTCGGCGAAGACCTCTTTGACAAAGTCCCGGAAGACCGTCAGCCCCACATGGCCCGCATCATGAGCGAAAGCTACCTCGTCCTCGGGGATGTGGAGAAAGCCCGCACCTACTACGAGAAGAACCTCGCCGGCAAGCCCTCCCTGAACCGGAGCGACCGTTTCTACGCCGGCGAAATCAATTACCTGGTAGAAGACTGGGAAGGCGCCGTGGAAAACTTCACCCAGATGGGCGAACGCACCGACTCCCTGGGTCAGATTGCCTCTTACCAGCTGGGCTACAGCTATGTCCAGCTCAAGAACAAGGTGGCGGCCATGGACGCATTCAAACAAGCCTCCGACCTTGCCTATTCCCCTGAAATCCAGGAAGACGCCCTGTACAATTACGCCAAACTGGCCTTCGACCTGAACCGCGACACCGCCCCCTTCGACCAGTACATGGAAAAGTACAGTACCCGGGAAAAAGGAGACCAGATTTACTCCTACATGGCCATGGTCGCCCTCCAGAACCACGACTACGAAGCCGCCGTCCAGGCTTACGACCATATCGACGAGCTGGACCCTTCCATGCGGTCCAACTACATGAAGGCTTATTTCCTCCGTGCCCGTGAACTCATGGAAAACGGCTCCTGGCGCAGTGCAGTCCCGCATTTGAAGGCCGCGGCATACTACAGTCCCCGCAAGGACGGATTCAACCAGCTTGCCCGCTACTATCAGGCTGAAGCGCTGTACCGTGACGGCAAATATGCGGAAGCCCGCACCCTCCTGACCGACCTGTACAACCTGTCGGCCCTTTCCACCCGTCCCGAGGGCAGCCTGATCTCCTACCAGATGGCCTACACTTACTTCAAAGAGGCCGATTATGAGCGCGCCCTCAAGTGGTTCCAGAACTATCTGGACGGCGACGCCCGCCTCCAAGGGGCCGACGCACAGACCCGCATCGCCGACTGCTACTTCTTCCGCGGCGACTACCGCACCGCCGTGGCCGCCTACGAGCGTCAGATGAGCGATTATCCGGATCCGGACAATCTCTATCCCCGTTTCCGCGCCGGCGTGGCGAGCGGCCTGATGGAAGACAATCAGCGGAAGGTGAGTTTCCTGGAAGACGCCAAACGTTCCAGCCCGGAAACGCCCTATTACGGCGAATCCCTGTATGAACTGGGCCGCGCCTATGTCGCATTGCAGGATCCGGAGGATGCTGTCCGCGCCTTCCGCACCCTCAAGTCCACCACCTCGGATCCTTCCCTGGTCGCCCGGTCCCTCCTGGAACTGGGCATGATCGCCCGGAATGAAGGAAAGAGCGACGAGGCCATCGGCTATTACAAGCAGGTGGTTTCCCAGGGGGGAGAATTTACGGAAGACGCCCTCCTCGCCATCGAATCCATCTACCGCACCCGGGAAGACCCGGAGTCCTATCTTGCCTACGTGAACAGCCTGGGTTCGTCGGCCAACCGGACGGAAGCGCAGAAGGAGGAGGTCTACTTCTCCAGCGCAGAGCAGATCTACCTCTCCGGCGACTATGCCAAAGCCCAGACCACCCTCACGGCCTATCTGGAGAAATATCCGCAGGCCCTTTACGGTCCCAAGGCCCGTTTCTATCTGGCCGAATGCTACCGCGCCGCATCCAAGCGCGAACAGGCCGCCGACGCCTACCAGCAGGCGCTGGACGGCGGTCTTGACGGCGCCCTTGCGGAAAGCGCCCTCCTGCAGTATGCCCTCCTGAATTACGACATGGGCAGTTATGCCAAAGCCTACGGCGCCTTCGTGCGGCTGCAGGAATCGGCCCGGATGGACGCCAATGTCAAGGCAGCCCAGGTGGGACGGATGCGCTCCGCCTTCAAGGCCCGCCAGTGGGCCGACGCCGTCACCGACGCCTCTGCGGTGCTCGCTTCGGCCGGTTCGGACGCCGCCCTTGCCCGTGAGGCCCGTTACATCAGCGGCAAGTCCTGCCTCAGCTCCAGCCGCCGCGACGAAGCCTTCCGCACCTTCCGGGAGCTGGCCAAAGAACCTTCCACCGATGAAGGGGCGGAAGCTACCTACCTCATTATCCAGGACCAGTACGACCGGGCCGACTTCGACGGCATCCAGGAAAAAGTGTACGACTTTTCCGCCAAGGCCGGCGGGCAGAATTACTGGCTGGCCAAGGCTTTCATCGTCCTCGGCGACACCTTCATGGAGCAGGGGAATGCCAACCAGGCCCGCGCCACCTTCGAGAGCATCCGTTCCGGTTACACCTCTTCCGGTCCCCAGGACGACGTCCTCGACCAGGTCGATCTCAGACTCCGTAAACTGTAGAGAAGTATGAAAAGAATCCTCATATCGGCCCTCCTGCTCCTGATGAGCGGTGCGGCCTTCGCCCAGAACCTGAATCCCACCGTCGAGGTGACCAACACCTATGCACGGGAGGCCACAGGCATTGAAAAGCCCTCCCAGCTGCTCCAGATGCCGGACTCCGTCCTTAAGTTCAACCTGGACATGGATTACTCCGTGCGCAGTACGCCCTACCAGGGAGCGTACGAATTCAAGCCCTATCTGGTGCAACTCCGGCCCATGCCGCGTCCTTCCCAGGAAGGCTACCTGTATCTGCGGGCCGGCGCGGGCTATTCCCTCCATCCGGAAGTGACGGCCGTCTGGACACCGGTCAATACCGGCCGCTTCCGCATGAACGTCTATGCCGACCATGTCTCCTACATCGGCCAGTATCATAACATCGGCCTGCAGGACGGGGCGTATTTGGCGGACGGGACATTCCGTTCCGGGAAAAACCTCCGCACGGCTGCCGGCACCGATGTGCTTTATACTTGGAACGGCGGCCAGTTCATGGCGAACCTTCAGTACCGGAATGTGCTGGCCACAGACCTTTCTCAGGCCGATTTCTCCCACAACAGGGGCGTTTTCCAGGCTTTGGTGAAGAGTGCTCCCGGAACCCGTCTCTCCTATGAACTGGGAACCCGGATCAGCCTGGGCGGTTTCGGCGGTTTCCGCGAGTGGCATACCGATACGCAGGGTTCGCTGGGCACGCGCCTGGGTGTGAACTTCTTCCGTCTGGGCCTGTTTGCGGAGACGGTCTCCCAGCCTGCGGGTTATGCGGCCAACATCGGCCTTGTTCCGCATTACATGCTGGAAGTCAATGATTTCAAGCTGGACCTGGGCGTCCGGCTTTCGATGATACTGCATTCGGACGACTTCTGCCCGTACCGCTCTGGTTTCATTTTCCCGGACGTGCATGTCTCCTATGACCTGATGCCGGACGTGGTGGTCCTGCAGGCCGCCGCCACCGGCCGGGACAAGATCGTCAGTTACGAGGAACTTCTCTCCAAGAATCCTTTTGTGGCCGGTTTCGCTTTCCATACGGACAACATGGTGGAACGCATCAACCTGATGGCCGGCCTCCGCGGCAACCTCCTGGGCAAGCTCCACTACGACCTGAAAGCCGGATACAAGCACATTGACAACGCCTGGTCCTGGGGCGAGCAGAGCGGCACCGCCATCCCTTACATGAATTACGTGAGTCCGTTGCGCACCTTCTACGTGAGCCTGGAAGCCGGCTGGAAGAGCGACCGTCTGGATGTGGGCGCCTTTGTGTACTACGGACACACGCCCATGCCGGACCTGACCGGCAACGAAGGGCTGTTCGCTCCCGCTTCGTTCCATGCTTCCGGCCATGTCTTCTACAACTGGGGCGGCCGTATCCGTGCCGGTGTGGCCGCCGACGGCCGTTCGGCCATGCGCTCCAAGCTCGGCAGCGTGCCCGGTTATACGGATCTTTCCCTTCAGGGGGAATTCCAGATGACCCGTTCCCTGGGTTTCTGGCTCAAGGCCGGAAACCTTCTGAACCAGCGCATCCAGCGTGTTCCTTTCTACGCGGAGAAAGGCTTGTATTTCACCGTGGGCGCCACCTGGAATCTGTAGTTTTTCAAAGCTGTTTTTCAAGGTCTCCGTCTTTGACGGGGGCCTTGTTTTTATGCTTGAAATTCCTTATCTTTGTACGTTTAAGTGAATAGCGAAAAAATGATCGAAAACGAAGAGATGAAAATCGCGGAACAGCAGTATTCCGCCAATAGTATCCAGGTCCTCGAAGGCCTCGAGGCCGTCCGCAAGCGTCCTTCCATGTACATCGGCGACATCGGCGAAAGAGGTCTGCATCATCTGGTATATGAAGTCGTAGACAACTGTATCGACGAAGCCATGGCCGGCTATTGCACGGACATCGACGTCAAAATCCTGGAGGACAACTCCATCCGTGTGCAGGACAACGGCCGCGGTATCCCCACCGGCATGCACGAGAAAGAGCACCGCAGCGCCCTTGAGGTGGTTCTCACGGTCCTCCACGCCGGCGGTAAGTTCGACAAGAACAGCTACAAGGTCTCCGGCGGTCTGCACGGCGTGGGCGTAAGCTGCGTCAACGCCTTGAGCGACCTTCTCGTCGCGGAAATCCACCGCGAGGGCAAGGTTTTCGTGCAGAAGTACTCCAAAGGTAAGCCCATCACCCAGGTGGAAGTCGTCGGCACGTCCAACGACACCGGAACCACCATCACCTTCCACCCGGATCCCACCATCTTCACCCAGACCATCGTCTACAAGTACGACACCCTGGCGAGCCGCCTCCGCGAACTGGCCTTCCTGAACAAAGGCATCCGGATCACCCTGACAGACCTCCGCGAAAAAGTGGACGAACTCGTCACCGCCGAGGACGGCGAACGCCGCGCCACCGGCAACCAGGTATACCGCTCCGACGTCTTCTACTCCGAGCAGGGCCTCCGCGAGTTCATCGACTTCCTGGATGCCGGCGCTCCCAAGCTGATCCCGGAGCCCATCACCGTGAATTCGGACAAGGTGATTCCCATCGACATCGCCCTCCAGTACAACACCGGCTTCAGCGAGCGCATCTACTCTTATGTCAATAACATCCATACCATAGAGGGCGGCACCCACCTCCAGGGCTTCAAAATGGGTCTTTCCCGTTCCCTGAAGAACTACGCGGAAAAGAACAACCTCCTTTCCAAATTCAAGGGAGAACTCAGCCCCGAGGATTTCCGCGAAGGCCTCACCGCCGTCATCTCCGTCAAAGTGGCGGAACCGCAGTTCGAGGGCCAGACCAAGAC
>DGXN01000024.1:38728-38854 GCA_002396335.1 Bacteroidales bacterium UBA4231 | reverse complement strand
CAAGACCAAGCTCTACGCCACCGTCTTTGAAGGATCGGCCGAAGACGGCACCGCCAAGGACACCGAGGCGGAAGCCGCCTGGCTCAAGCACCTCCCCGCCGACCATGTCCTCACCGGCAACAAGCA
>DGXN01000024.1:10645-38659 GCA_002396335.1 Bacteroidales bacterium UBA4231 | reverse complement strand
GGAAACAAGCACGACAACTTCTGGGAAATGGGCGACACCGGCCCCTGCGGCCCCTGCAGCGAGATCCACATCGACCTCCGTTCCGACGAGGAAATCGCCCGCATCCCCGGACGCGAACTGGTGAACACCGACAATGACGACGTCATCGAAATCTGGAACCTCGTGTTCATGCAGTACAACCGCAAGGCCGACGGCCACCTGGAGTCCCTCCCCGCCAAGAACATCGACACCGGCATGGGCTTCGAGCGCCTTTGCATGATCCTCCAGAACAAGAAAAGCAACTACGAGACGGATGTCTTCTCCGGCCTCATCGGCCAGGTGGAAGCCTTCTCCGGTCACAAATATGCCGAGGGCGGCAACGTCGAGGTGGCCATGCGCGTCATCGCCGACCACGTCCGCGCCATCGCCTTCTCCATCGCCGACGGGCAGCTCCCTTCCAACGTGAAGGCCGGCTATGTAATCCGCAGGATCCTGCGCCGCGCCGTCCGCTACGGCTACACCTTCCTGGGCTTCAGCGAGCCCTTCCTGTGCCGCCTCATCCCCCAGCTGGTGGCCGACATGGGCGACGCCTATCCTGAACTGAAAGCCCAGCAGAAGCTCATCGAGAATGTCATCCGCGAGGAAGAAAACGCCTTCCTGCGCACCCTGGACCGCGGTATCCGCATGCTCGAGGACAATATGGCCCGCAACGCCGACGCCAAGGTGGTATCCGGCACCGACGCCTTCGTCCTTTACGACACCTACGGCTTCCCGATCGACCTGACGGAACTGATCGCCTCCGAAAAAGGCTACACGGTAGACCTGGAAGGCTTCAACGCAGAACTCCAGAAGCAGAAGGAACGCGCCCGCAACGCCACCGCCAACGAATTCGGCGACTGGACCTTCTTCACCGAAGACGAGGCCGAAGTCACCTTCGAAGGATACGACACCCTCACGGTGGAAGGCGCCCGGCTCCTCCGCCAGCGCACCGTCAAGCAGAAGAACAAGGAATACTTCCAGCTGGTGTTCGACCACACCCCCTTCTATGCCGAAATGGGCGGCCAGGTGGGCGACAGCGGCATCATTGAAAGCGAGGGCGGCGAAAAGATCGCCATCCTGAACACCGTGAAAGAAAACAACCTCACCATCCATCTGGCAGAGCGCCTGCCCCAGGACGGCACCCGTCCCTTCACCCTGAAGGTGGACGCCAAGCGCCGCCAGCAGATCATGAACAACCACACCTGCACCCACCTGCTGCACCAGGCCCTCCGCGAGATCCTGGGCACACACGTAGAGCAGAAAGGCTCGTTCGTGGGTCCGGGCTACTTCCGCTTCGACTTCTCCCATTTCCAGAAAGTGACCGACGAAGAGCTCCGCGCCGTAGAAAACCGCGTCAACGAGCTCATCCGTGCCGATGAACCCCTCCGCGAAAAACGCGACGCCACCCTCGAGGAGGCCCGCGGAATGGGTGCCATGGCCCTGTTCGGCGAAAAGTACGGCGACGTGGTCCGCGTGGTCCGCTTCGGCGACTCCATCGAGCTCTGCGGCGGAACGCATACCCGCAGCACCGGTACCATCGGCCTGTTCAAGATCCGTGCGGAAAGCGCCGTGGCGGCAGGTGTCCGCCGCATCGAAGCGGTGACCGGAGCCGCAGCCCTGGACGCCATCCACGCCGTGGAAGATATGCTTCACACCATCCGCGGCATCTTCAACAACGCCCCGGACCTCACCGGCGCCATCGAAAAACTGGTCTCCGAGAATGCCGACGCCCGCAAACAGCTGGAGGAAGTGGCGGCCGAAAAGGCAGCCGCCCTGGCCCGGAAGCTGGAAGAGAGCGCCCAGGAAATCGGCGGCATCCGCGTCGTCCGCATGGATACCTCCGTGGATCCGGCCCTCGCCCGCAACATGGCCCTGCTTTTGCAGAAGAAAGCCCAGAATATGGTGCTGGCCGCCGCCTTTGCCTTTGACGGCAAGCCCAACCTGGTGCTCATGTACTCCAACGACCTGGTCGCCAAGGGCAAGAACGCCGGCAAGGACATCCGCGAAGCTGCCAAGTTCATCCAGGGCGGCGGTGGCGGACAGCCCGGCCTGGCCACTGCCGGCGGACGCAACATCGAAGGCCTGCCCCAGGCTTTGGACAAACTGGTAGAAACGGCCATCGCATAAAAACCCGGTCACATCCGGGCATGGCGGGATGAAGAAACTGGACCAGTTCATACTGAAATCGTTCGTAGGACCGTTTTTCGCGATCCTCGCCATCGTCACGTTCATCCTGGTCATGCAGTTCCTGTGGCTGTACATCGACGAACTGGTGGGCAAGGGACTGGAATTCAAGGTCATCCTGGAATTCCTGATGTGGGGAAGCTGCCAGACGCTTCCGATGGCTTTCCCGCTGGCCACCCTCCTGAGCTCCATGATGACCCTCGGGGACATGGGCGAAAAGTTCGAACTCACGGCCATCAAGGCATCCGGCATTTCCCTGGCCCGGGTGCTGCTTCCCATGATTCTGGTGAGCGTCGTGATCAGCCTTGTCGCCTTTGTCGTCGGAGACCGGCTCGTGCCCTACTCCATCAACCAGATCTACACCATGCGCGACGACATCGGCCGCACCAAGAGTGAGATCAAAATCCCCACGGGAATGTTCTACGACGGCATCGAGGGCTATATCCTGCGGGTGGAGAGCCGGGACAAGCACACCGGCATGATGTACGGCATCCAAGTGTACGACCACACCACCGACAAGGGCAATACCCGCATCACCGTGGCCGACAGCGGCATCATCAAGATGTCCAAGGCCAAGGATTATCTCACCTTCCAGCTGTTCGAAGGCATCAACTACCAGGAAGACAACCGGCGCAAGTACAAAGACACCACGCTGGCGCTCCAGCGCATCCAGTTTCAGCGGCAGGAGATGGTCATCCCCCTGGAGAACTATGCCTTCCACCACTCCGACAGCGCCCGTTACGGGGAGCAGGTCCGTTCCATGAGCCTGCATTCCCTCCGCCACGGACACGACTCGCTCAGCAGCCTGGTGGACAAGGGGACACTCCGCCACATCGAGGAAATGCGCAACCAGAGCGCCTTTTCCTACAAGGACCAGCTGGATTCCGCCTGGAACGCCAAGCATACCTCCGTCCTTCCTCCGCCTTCCGACGACCGGTGGAAAAGCCTCAACGACAAGCGCAGGGGGCTGGAGTCGGCCTCTTCCCATGCCCGGCAGATCGAGAGCATGGCCCGCGGACAGGTGATGGAGAGCTATGACTACACCCACATGATCCACCGGACGGACGTGGAGATATGGAAGAAGTTCGCCCAGGCGCTGGCGTGCCTGCTGCTGTTCTTCATCGGCGCTCCGGTAGGAGCCTTGCTGAAAAAAGGCGGCCTAGGTGCTCCGGCTGTCATTTCACTGCTGTTCTTCGTGCTCTACTGGGTGATCGACATCACCGGCGAGCGGCTGGCTTCGAACGGGGCCACCACAGCCTTCGTGGGCAAATTCGTGTCGGCCTTTGTGCTGGCGCCGATCGGCACCTTCCTCACCATCAAGGCCGTACAGGATTCCAGCCTGCTGAATGTCGACGGTTTCAAGACCTGGTTCCGCAAATTCAAGAGTAAATTCATCCGTATGTTCAGAAATACACGCATCGTCTATATGGGCACGCCGGAATTCTCCGTGGGCCCGCTGGATGCCCTGATAAAAGGCGGCTACAAGATCGTGGGCGTCGTCACCGTACCCGACAAACCCTCCGGACGGGGACTCAAGATGACCAAATCGGCCGTCAAGAAATACGCTGTGGAAAAGGGCCTTCCCATCCTCCAGCCGGAGAAACTCAAGGACGAGACCTTCCTCCGGGACCTCGCCGCCTGGAAGGCCGACCTGTTCGTCGTCGTGGGCTTCCGGATGCTTCCGGAAGTAGTATGGAGCATGCCACGCTACGGCACCTTCAACCTGCACGCCGCCCTGCTGCCGCAGTACCGCGGCGCTGCACCCATCAACTGGGCGGTCATCAACGGAGAGAACATCACCGGCGTCACCACCTTCATGATTGACCGGAAGATTGACACGGGCGGCATCATCCTCCGTTCCGAATGTCACATAGAACCGGACGACACCGCCGGCACCCTGCACGACAAACTGATGGAACTGGGCTCCCAGCTGGTGGTGGAGACCGTGGAAGGAATCCTCCAGAAGAATGTGGAACTGCGCGTCCAGCGCAGCTTCATCCAGGGTTCAGAACTGCTGAAACCCGCTCCCAAGCTCACCAAAGAGCTCCAGCACATCGACTGGAGGGACACCACCCGCCACATCTACAACCTCATCCGCGGCCTGTCCCCCTTCCCCTGCGCCTACACGGAACTGGTGCCCGTTTCTGCTACGGAAGGAGTATCTTCTCCCGTCGCGAACGTCGCTCCCCTGCTGCTGAAAGTGTATTTCGGCGAAATGAGGACGGACCTGCACGCCGAACCGGGCACAGTGCTGTCGGACGGAAAGACCTATTTTGCCATTGCGACGCAGGACGGCGCCATCGCCATTACGGACCTCCAGCTCTCCGGCAAGAAACGGATGGACGTGAAGTCCTTCCTCCTCGGCTTCCGGAACCCCACCGCCTACACCACGACCACAGGCACCTCCAAGGCCGAAATCGAGAAAGCCAAGCCCTTGGAAGATGAATAACATCGTCATCCTCTGCAACGGTGCCTTTCCCACCGAACCCTACCCGCTGCTGCTGCTTGACCAAGCCGACGGCGTAGTCTGCTGCGACGGCGCCTATCTGAAATTCCGGGCCCATTTCCCCGACGGCCGAATGCCTCTGGCAGTCGTGGGCGACATGGATTCCCTGCCCGAGGACGAACGGGAAAAGCTGGGCGGCATCGTCATCCACGAAAGCGAACAGGATTACAACGACCTCACCAAAGCCATGCGCTGGATACTCCGCGAACACCCTGAAGCGGAAGAAATCGTCATCCTGGGCGCAACGGGGCTGCGCGAAGACCATACCGTCGGCAACCTCGGTCTGCTGATGGAATTCCCGCGTCTGCTGGACCTGGGCACGCGCAAAGTCTCCATGGTGTCCGACTACAGCACCGCCTTCGCCATAACAGACACCTGCGACCTCCATTTGGGGGAAGGTCGCAGGATCTCTCTTTTTTCGGCCGACAACAGCCTTAGAATCAGTTCAACAGGGCTTCAGTGGCCCACGGACGGGGTGGTCTTCGACGCCTGGTGGAAAGCCACGCTCAACCGCACGGTGGCGCCGGTGGTGCAGCTGCACTTCTCGCACCCCTCGTCGGCCCTGATCGTGGTGGACTAGCCGTTCAGGGCGTCGGCACTCTTGATATACTTTGACAGTTCCTCGTCCGTGAGCTTGTAGTCCTGCAGCTCGCCGGAGATGTACTGGTCGTACGCGCTCATATCCACGAAACCATGGCCGGAGAGGTTGAACAGGATGGTCTTCTGCTCACCGGTCTCCTTGCACTTGAGCGCCTCCCGGATGGTAGCCGCAATGGCGTGGCAGCTTTCCGGAGCGGGGATGATGCCTTCGGTCTGGGCGAAAAGGACGCCGGCCTTGAAGGTCTCCGTCTGCTGAAGGTCGACCGCTTCCATGAACCCGTCTTTCATCAGCTGAGAAAGGATGACACCGGCGCCGTGGTAGCGCAGACCGCCGGCATGGATGGTGGCAGGCTTGAAAGTGTGACCCAGGGTGAACATGGGGAGCAGCGGAGTCATGCCGGCCTCGTCTCCGAAGTCGTATTCAAACTTTCCGCGGGTGAGTTTGGGGCAGCTGGCCGGCTCGGCGGCAATGAAACGGGTCTTCTTGCCGTCCTGGATGTTGTGGCGCATGAAGGGGAACGCAATGCCGGAGAAGTTGGAACCGCCGCCGAAGCAGCCGATCACGATGTCCGGATACTCTCCTGCAAGGGCCATCTGTTTCTCCGCCTCCAGGCCGATGACGCTCTGGTGCAGGCAGACATGATTGAGGACGGAGCCCAGGGTATATTTGCAGTTGGGCGTCGTGAGAGCCAGCTCGATGGCCTCGGAAATGGCGCAGCCCAGCGAACCCTGGTCGTTGGGATTCCGGGTCAGGATGTCCTTGCCGGCACGGGTGGACATGGACGGGGAAGCAGTGATAGCGGCACCGAAGGTCTGCATGATGGAACGGCGGTACGGCTTCTGGTTATAGCTGACCTTCACCATATACACCGCGCAGTCCAGGCCGAATTTCTTGGCAGCATAGCTTAGCGCACCGCCCCACTGGCCGGCGCCGGTCTCCGTGGTAATGTTGGTGATTCCCTGCTCCTTGGCATAGTAAGCCTGCGCCAGGGCGCTGTTCAGCTTGTGGCTTCCGGCGGGGCTCACGCTCTCATTCTTGAAGAAGATGTGGGCCGGCGTGCCCAGGGCCTCCTCCAGCTCATAGGCGCGCACGAGCGGGGTGCAGCGGTACGACGCATACTGCTGACGGACCGGCTCCGGGATGGGGATCCACTCATCCGTCTGATTGAGTTCCTGACGGGCACATTCTTCCACGAAGACCGGAAACAGGTCTTCCGGCTTCAGGGGCTCTTTGGTGGCGGGATTCAGGAAAGGGAGGGGCTTGTTGGGCATCACCGCCTGGATGTTGAAGAAATGAGTGGGAATCTCGGATTCCGGAAGGAGGTACTTTTTCTGTTTCATAATATGAATTTGTTAAGTGATTGTCCGCAATAAAAAAAAGTGTGGCCTGCTGTAAGTCAGCAGGCCACCTTTACTATGTATGGGAATAACTACGGTGAAGCGACTTACAGTTTCTATGCTGCAAGGCGCCACCAGTTGTTATTGACCATGTTCTGTTTCATATCTTCCGCAAAGATGTGGAATAAAAACTACAAATGCAAGAAAAATATTATAATCTTGTGAGCAGCGGGGCCGTGTACTGGGCCGACGCGGTGACGCAGTTGGCCTCGATGTAGGCATTGACGGCCGTGCACACGAACAGGAGGATAATGAGGGTGGCCACGATGGCGCCGATCACTTTCAGGCGCTTCAGCCACTTCTTGTTATTCCAGCCGATGGTCTGGAACATGCTCCAGAAACCGTGGTTCAGATGCAGCCAGATGGCGATGAACCAGACGATGTACAGGGCGAGGACCCACCAGTTGCGGAACGTGGCGATAAGCAGGTAGTAGGGATTCTCGGCTTCTCCGCCCATGAATTCCTGCAGCTGCATCTTGGCCCAGAAGTGGGTGAGATGGAAGGCTAGGAAGCCCAGGATGACGACACCCAGGACAGCCATGTTCTTGGCGCTCCAACTGTCGTTCTTGGCTTTGGAGGCTACCTCGTAACGTTTGAGGCCGCCGCGGCGCTTGAGGTTCTCATAGCTGAGCCAGCAGCCGTAAAGGATATGGATCAGAATGCCCAGGGCCAGGATGGGGACCATGATGTCCACAACCGGGGAGGACATAAAGTCGCAGCCCAGCTGGAACCAGCCGTCTCCGTGGGTATAGGGCATGTTATCTGCCGCCACCTTGCCGAACTGCCCCTTCAGGGAGTCGATGACAGAAAAGAAATTGATGGTTCCGTGAAGGAGGAGGAAAATAACCAGGAATGCGCCAGAGACACTCTGGATAAACTTCTTACCGATAGAAGAGGTCAGGAAATTAGCCATTATAGTTTGCTTAGTTAGTATTCAAGTATGCAAATATAGGAATCTTTCTTGGAATTCTCCCACTATTTCGATACTTTTGTTACGGAATAATCGGTAAAAACTATGTATAAACGTGTTCTTCTGAAACTCAGCGGAGAAAGCCTCGGCGGCCCCGTCGGAAAAGGCCTTGATACGGCCTGGCTGGAAAAATATGCAAAGGAAATCGCATCGGCCGCCAAAGCGGGCCTCCAGATTGCCATCGTGAACGGCGGCGGAAACATCTTCCGCGGCCTTCAGGGCGTCGGAAAAGGCTTCGACCGCGTAGACGGAGACAAAATGGGCATGCTGGCCACCGTCATCAATTCCCTGGCCCTTTCCATGTTCATCAAGGCCGAAGGCGTAAACGCCGTCGTGTTCACCTCCACCCCCATGGAACCCATCGCCAAATACTATATGCGGGATGACGCCGTAAAAGTCCTCGAGGAAGGCGGCGTGGCCCTGATCGCCGGCGGCACCGGCAACCCCTTCTTCACCACCGACAGCGGCGCCGCCCTCCGTGCCCTCGAAATCGGCGCTGATGCCTTGCTGAAAGGCACCCGCGTGGACGGTGTCTACACCGCCGACCCGGAGAAAGATCCGTCGGCCCGTAAATATGCTGAACTCTCTTTTGACGAGGCCATCTCCAAGCACCTGAAAGTGATGGACCAGACCGCCTACGCCCTGTGCCAGGACGGTGCCATGCCCATCATCGTCTTCGACATGAACGCCACCGGCAACCTGACCCGTCTCCTTGGCGGCGAAAAAGTGGGCACCCTGGTGCATCCGTAAGCCGCGGAACGCCGGACACTGAGTCATTGGCTGTTTTTTGTGCTCGGAGCCATGTTCCGATGCGGATGACTTTCCAGTTGGGGAGCCAACCCTCGTGGCACTTAAGTATTTGACTGTCAGCAAGATCCTGAAATCGCCTCCGGCTTTTTGCCGTAGGCGATTTCAGGAAACAGCTCAGAATCAACCACTTACTGTCCACGCTTTTATGATAGAAGCCAGGCACCTGCGCCAAGATTTGCCCCCATTGTGTGTACATACACTGTATGTGCATCAGCAGCGGTGGAGGTGAGGGCCAGCGCCGATGGAGAGAAGTTGTTTGAGATGAAAAGAACCGCTTCCGAGTTGGAGACTGGCACAGAATATGCAGCAAATTATCGTTTTGAAAATGAGCGCCTTACGATGATTCACACGGATGCCATACATCTTGTCCTTAGAAAGCAGTTGTATTTTTCTTTTTAACATTTCCGGGCCACTTTCGTCTATTATTTGCAAGCGCTTGAGAACAGAAATGAAAAAGACGATTGTTACATTATTGCTTATCCTGACTACCGCCCTGAGCGTAGTAGCCGGTCCGCCGAAAAAACTCGAGAAACTGGCCCGTCAGTACAAGAACGTGGAGGGTTTTGAGATGGTTTCCATCGGCCGTCTGGGCTTGAGCCTGATGCGCGGGGTTATGAACGTTTCCGGCGACCTGGATGCTGAAGACCGCGCCACCCTCCAGGCTCTCAAAGGGGTCAAAAGCCTCACCATCATTGACTTCGAAGATACTTCCGAGGACAGGAAGAAAGCCTTTGGGGCCCAAGTGGAAACGATCCTCTCCGACATGGAACTGATCCTGGAAGCCAAAGATGAAGGCGACTCCGTACGCATCTTCGGCACCGAAGACGGCGACCGGATCCGCGACATCATCCTTTACAGCCGGGATGGCACCCTGCTGATTACTAAAGGAATCATTGACGTCGGGCAGCTGGGCTCTCTGGCGGACATGGCGCAATGACAGAAAGCCGGTTCCATACCGAGTGGCTTCCCCTTCAGGGCCGATTCTACCGCGTCGCCTACTACATCCTGGAGAATGAATCCGATGCAAAGGACGCTGTACAGGAGTTGTACCTGAAACTGTGGAACCTCCGGGACCACCTGGACCTGATCCGGGACCCGGCCGCATACGGGTCGCTGCTGCTGCGGAACCTGTGCATCGACCGCATCCGCGCTCGCCGGCCTTCCGGACCGCTCCCGGAGCAGCCGTCCTCCAAAGACCCTCCGGACCGGGAACTGGAAACCAGGGAATCGCTGCAGGCCGTGCTCCGGCAGATCCGCGACCTCCCGGAGAGTCAGCAGAAACTCTTGAAAATGCGGGTAGTGGACGGAATGTCCTACCGGCAGATCAGCGAAAAGACAGGGCTCAGTCCCATCAATATCCGCGTCCAGGTGAGCCTGGCACGTAAAAAACTGAAACCATGAAAAGGATCCAAGACATAGAAAAGCTGTCCGCAGAGGACCTTCTGACCATCGGGGCCGACGAGACCGTCCCCGTTCCCGAAGACCTGCACGTCAGCCTGCCCCGCCGGACCGCGACCTGGGGCATCGCTGCCGCCGCGGCCTTACTTATCGGCCTCGGAGGCTGGGGTATCGCCCATCGGCCCGCAGCCCTGCAGGACACCTTTGACGATCCCTACCTGGCCTACGCAGCCGTCGAGCAGGCACTGGGGCAGATGTCCCGGTCGGTGCAGTCAGCCGCCCTCAAAATCGATGAAGCAGAAAACCTGATTGACAAATACAACTATTGGAAATGAAAAGACTTGTTATCATACTGGCGATGCTCGTCGTGAGCGTGTCCGCCTTGGCCCAGAGCGGCCGTCAACTGTACAGCAAATACTCCGACCTTCCCGGCACCGAGGCGGTCTACGTCTCCCCGGCCATGTTCCGCCTGATCGGCCGCCTGCCCAACATCGACGTGCAGGAAGGGCAGGTGAACCTGTCGGCCATCATCAAATCCATGACCGGATTCTACATCCTCAGCACCTCCAACCCCGACGTGGGCGCCAAGCTCCACGCCGACGTCACCAAGTTCATCGACAGCGGGAAGTACGAGCTGCTCATGGAAGCCAAGGAAGACGGCAAAGTGATGCGGATGTACACCGTCGGAGACGAGAAAACCGTCAACTCCTTCGTCATGCTGTCCAAAGACCACAACGAAGTGTCCTACATCTGCTTTGACGGCAAGATGGACCGCGCCCAGCTCGAGAACATCCTTGCCGACGTCGCCGCCGACTGAGGGTAATCCCTGTTATTCGAAGTTCCGGCTGGCAAAGGGAAGGGAGAGGCGGAGAGCGGTGTGCCAATACTCCCAGGTATGGGCGCCGTTACGGATGCGGAGTTCGCTGTGAAGACCGGCCCGTTTCATTTTCAGGTGCAGGTCGACGGAAAGGGGCATGAGGCCGTCATCATCGCCGCAGTCGAGGAACCACTCCACGGTTTTCAACTGCTCCAGGGTGGCAGCGTCGGCCTTTTCGATAAAGTCCACGGCCGAATGTTCCCGGACCGACTGGTCGGTGAGAATGAGTTTGCTCCGGGGATTCTCAGAGGCGCCGCGCACTTCCCGGTGCTTGTTGTCCAGCCAGGCGCTCATGCCGTAAGCGCTGGAGAACAGGTCGGGATGGCGCTGGGCGTAGACGATGGATCCGCCGCCGCCCATCGAAAGGCCCATGATGGCCCGGCTGCCCTTGCTGCCGCCGCAATGATACTTCTTCTCGACGGCAGGGAGGAATTCCTGGAAAAAGAAATCCTCATAAGGCCAGTCCTTTACATTGAAGTAACCGTTCTGGTAGTTATGGACGTCCTGGTCGCCGGCATTGGGCATGACAATCACGGCGGGGACCAGCTCGCCGGTGAGGATCAGCTCGTCCGCCACGGCCTTCATCCCGCCGGCCGAAACCCAGTCGGTGTAATTGCCCCAGAGCCCGTGCAGGAGATAAATCACAGGATAGGAACGGGAAGCGTCGTAAGCGTCGGGAAGGTAGACGTTGTAGTTCTGTTCGCAGCCCAGAAAACGGCTCTGGATGCTTTCGGTGACAATCTGGCTCTGGCCCAGGGCGGTAAATACGGCCAGGGAGGCGACAAGGGACAGGAAAAACTTTTTCATTATACAGGAAGGGTTTTGGTGCGGAGCCAGGCGGCGACCTCCTCGGGGAGGACAGGGCCCAGCGTCCGGTATACATGTTCGTTGTATTGATTCAGCCAGGCACGCTCCTCCTGTGTCAGGAGGGAGACTTCCAGGCAGGATGTGTCGAAGTGGCAGAGGGTGAGGGTCTCGAATCCCAGAAAGGAACCGAACTCGTTATCCCCCACCGGGCGGCACAGGACCAGGTTTTCGTGGCGGATGCCGTGCATCCCTTCCCGGTACAGGCCGGGTTCGTCGGAACAGATCATTCCCGGAAGGAGGGCCTGCGGGTTGAAGTTCTGCCGGATATCCTGGGGGCCTTCGTGCACACCCAGGAAAAAGCCCACGCCATGGCCGGTACCGTGGCCGAAGTTGCGCCTGGCCTTCCACAGCGGTTCCCGGGCCAGCGCGTCAATCTGGCAGCCGGCAGTCCCGCGCGGGAATACCGCCATCGCAAGGCCGATGTGTCCTTTCAGCACCAGCGTATAATCTTCACGCTCCAGCGGCGTACAGGGGCCCATCGGCACCGTGCGGGTGATGTCCGTAGTTCCGAACAGATACTGGCCGCCGGAATCCACCAGGTACAGGCCATGCGCTTCCAGAAGGGCAGACCCTTCCTCCGGCGTCACATAATGCGGAAGCGCGGCAGACGGGCCGTAGGCCGATATGGTCTGGAAACTGTCGCCCCGGTAGCCGGGAATCCCGGCCCGCAGCCGGCCCAGTTCCCGGGCGGCCTCCCACTCATTCACCTGTCCGGCATGGCAGGACACCCAGTAGAGGAACTGCTCCATCACTTTGCCGTCCTCCAGGTGCGCTTCCCGCATCCCATCCAGCTCAACGGCATTTTTCACCGCCTTGCGAAGGGCGACCGGGGACGTGCTTTCCTGCACGGCGGGCACCGTGTCTCCCCCGTCGATGGCTTCCCGGAGGAAGACATTGAGGGTGTCGGGGTCTACGGAAAGAGTGTCCACACCGTCCACTTTCAGCGAAGAAAGGGCGAAGGAAACCTCGTCATAATCCCGGAGGGTGATGCCGTCGGCCTCCAGTTCCAGGAAACTGTCGGCCGTCTCGGAGTCCGGGTCTTTGAAGGCGTCTTTCCGTACGAACCAGAAGGCGTCGTCCAGGGTGACGAGCAGGTAGGAGATAACGAAGGGGTTGTATTCAATGTCGGCCCCGCGGATGTTCAGGAGCCAGGCAATGTCGTCCAGGGTGGAGAGGAAAATGGCGTCGGCTCCCCGGAGGACCAGCCATTTGCGAAGGCCGCGGAGTTTTGCCTCGCGGCTTTCTCCGGTCAGGTCCTCGCCGAGGGTGATGATCGGCGAAGCGGGGATGGCGGGACGGTCCGTCCAGAGGGGCGACAGCAAATCCGGCACCCCGACAATACGGGCCGACGGTACCGCCTCCTGCAGGGCCCTGACGGCGCTGACGCTCTGGCACAGGCCGTCGACGGCGATGACCGGCTCGTCCATGTCGAGCGAGGCGATCCACTGGGGGATGGGAACCTGCTCCGGCACCCGCATCTTATGCAGGACAAATCCGGTGCCCTCCAGCTGGCGGGCGGCCTGGATGAAATAGCGCGTGTCGGTCCAGAGGCCGGCATGGTCGGAGGTGATGACCACATCGCCGGCTTCTCCGGTAAAACCGGACAGCCATTCCACCTGCTTCCAGCGGGAAGCGGGGTATTCGCTGCCGTGCGGGTCGCTGCCCGTGAGGATCACGATGTCCCAGGCATTCTCGCGCATCAAGGCACGGAGGGCTTCCACCCTGGAGAAAAACAGATTGTCCATAGTACGATATTTGCACAAATATAGCTATATTTGTAAGAATTAAAAAAGTAAAACGCTATGACTGAAGATCCGCTCGAAAGAATCGAACGCGAAGAGCGCGAAAGAAAAGAGAAGAAAGGTCCCCGTACCGTCATGACCGCCCTTGCCGCCGTCGCCGCCATCCTGGCCCTGGTGCTGGGCTATATGCTGTATCAGCGCAGCGTCCTGGTCAAAGACCTGGAAAGCGAAAAAGCCGAACTGGCCCAGCAGATGGTAGACCTGCAGAACGACTTCTCCACCCTGAACTCGGACTACGAAGCCATCAATCACCAGCTGGACACCTCCCGCGAGCAGGTGGCCATGCTCATCGAGAAGCTTTCCAAGACGGAAGCCACCAACCGGGCCAAGATCCGCCAGTACGAAAAAGAACTGGGCACCCTGCGCACCATCATGAAAGGCTATATCGTCCAGATTGACTCCCTGAACACCCTCAACAAGAAACTGACGGCCGACGCAGCCGCCGCCCGCCGCGAAGCTGCGGAAAGCCGCCGCGTCAGCGAAGAACTGACCCAGCAGGTGGAGGACCTCTCCTCCAAGGTGAACGCCGGCAAGATCCTCCGCTCCCGCGCCATTTCCCTGGTGGGCCACTACTCTAACGACAAAGCCGGCGACCGCCACAGCCGCGTGCGCTACATGGTCGCCAACCTTACTCTGGTGGAAAACTCCCTGGCCGACCAGGGCCCCGTCCGCATTTACGTACGCGTGAAAGATCCGGAGGGAATCCTCCTGATGAACAACGAGTCCACCGAATTCACCGTCAACGGAGTTGCCATGCAGGCCACGGCCTCCCGTGAAGTGGATTACACAGGCAACGAGGTGGATGTATCCATCTACATCAACGACACCGGCGAGTTCGTAAAGGGTGTCTACACGCTGGAAGTGTACACCGAAAAGAGCCTCCTGGGCCGCGCAGAATGCATGCTCCGCTAGTATGATCTACATCCACGTCCCCTTCTGCAAAAGCTTCTGCACGTACTGCGACTTCTACTCCGAAATCCCGCAGGAAGGCCAGTTCGACCGCTATACCAAGCAGGTATGCGATGAAATCCGCCGGCGCAGCGCAGAAATCGACGACCATACCAAAACCCTCTACTTCGGCGGCGGCACCCCTTCGGTGCTGCCGCTCGGCGACCTCTCCCGCATCCTCCTCACTTTGGAAGAATGCGGCCACGGCGGTCCTTACACGGAATTCACCATGGAAGTGAATCCGGAGGATATCGTGGAGCGGGGTCTTCCCTATGTCCAGAGCCTGAAGGCCCTGGGCGTCAACCGGATCAGCCTGGGCATCCAGTCCTTCAATGACAACCTGCTCCGGTGGATGAACCGCCGTCACGACGCCGAACACGCCCGAGAGGCCTTCCGCCTGGTCCGGGAAGCCGGAATCGGGAACATCAGCATCGACCTCATCTTCGGCCTGTCGAACCTCCTGGACGAGGTCTGGGACCAGACCATTTCAGAAGCCCTCGCCCTGGGCCCGGAGCATATTTCCTGTTACCAACTCACCGTGGAAGGAGACAGCGTCCTCGCCCACCGCCTGGAAAACGGAGACTATGAGGAGGCCGACGAAGAGCTCTGCCGCAAGCAGTACGACCACTTGTGCCAGCGCCTCCGGGAAGCCGGCTACGAGCACTACGAAATCTCCAATTTCTGCAAACCCGGTTTCCAGGCCCTTCACAACAGCGGTTACTGGGAGCGCAAACCTTATGTCGGCCTGGGTCCTGCCGCACATTCGTTCAGCGGACGCGGCAGAAGCTGGAACGACGCCGTCCTGGAAGATTACGGCCATACCGAGGAGTCCCTCAGCGTAGAGGACGAAAAAGTGGAAACCCTCATGCTGGCCCTCCGCACCGCCCGCGGGGTGGACGGGGAATTCCTCCTTGCCAACTGCCTTCCGGAAAACATAGACCCGCTGCTGCGGGAAGGCGCATTGGTTAAGATCGGCCGGCGTTACCGCATTCCGGAAGACCACTTTTTTGTGTCGGACCAGATTATCCGTCAACTGATATGACATACATTAGAAGAGCCTTTAAATACTTTATCCAGCTGACGCTCCTCTTCGTCGTGATCGTAGGGGTGCTGATGCTTATCGGCTACGTGCCCAAGGACATTGCCGTGGCGTTCCGCAACGGCTGGGATTCCATTTTCCTGATCCTGGGCATTTTCGCCTTCATGAGCCTGGTCTATCCTTTCTTCGGATACGGCAAGCGCAACATCCACGCAAAAGGAGATCCCGCCACCCTCTGGCCCCAGATTGACGAGGCACTGTCCCTTCGCGGCTATGTCCGCGGGGAAGACGCTCCGGACGGCGGGCACCGCTATCACCTGCGGTCGGCCGTCAACCGGGCGGCCCGCCTGTGGGAAGACACCCTGACCCTTACGCCGCAGCTGGGCGGTTTCCAGGCAGAAGGCCTGGTCAGAGACCTGGCCCGCGCCGTAATGGCCATCGACCATAAAATCAACCGTTATGAGTGATTCTCAGAAATTCAAGACCGTTGCCCAGTTCAACGAAAAAGTGCAGGCCGACCTTTGCGCCGCCCTCCTGGGTGACAACGGCATCCCCGCCGGCGTGTTCGGCGCGGACTCGTCCTATCCTTCCCTGGGCTTTGCACGCCCCATCGAAGTGAAAGTGAACGAAAGCGATTATGATTTGGCAATGAGCATCCTGGCTGCCGCCGACAAAGCGGAGTAGAACTCCTCGCCAAAGGCTTCTGTAAGCGGCCCGCGGAGGAACTGGTACACCCGGATTCCTTCGCGGCGCCCTTTTTCATAGGCGTCCTTGCAGATGTCCCAGCGGTGGAGGTTCAGGCCCAGGCGCCCGCCGCCCAGATCGGCCACCCGGATGGGATACAGGCTGCAGGAAATGGGTTTCCGGAACCGGCTGAGTCCTTTGTCGAACTGGCGCTCGATGGCACACATGCAGCTGCCGTCGGCCCCGAAATGGCAGAAAGCGCATTCTTCACTGCCGGGGACCAGCGGCGTGACTAAGTCCCCGTCCCGGTCTATCTCGAAGAAGCCTTTTTCTTCGACCGCCGTACGCCCTTCCGGACGCATGAGCGGGGAATAGACGGGATAATTCTGCTCCAGCGGCTCCAGTTCCTCTTCTTTGAGCGGAGCGCCGCTGTCGCCGACAATGCAGCATTTCCCTTTGCAGACAGCATAGTCGCAGGCGAAAAATTCCAGCACGACATCTTCCGAAATCAGAATATCGCCAATCTCGATAAAGGTTCCGAATGCGTGTTTCATGGTACAAGGTATTCGATCCGTCCGCCTGCATAGAGGGCGGCCAGGAGGGTCTGGACATCGGCGGCCGTAATGCCGGAAATGCTTTCCGCGTAACGTGAAGTCAGGTCTTTATTGGAGGAGTAGCGCGTCAGCAGCGTGTGGGTGAATCCTTCCGGCGTAGCCATGACGGCCTTCACCTGGGCCGACAGTTTTGCCTTCCACTGGGCCAGGTCCTTTTTGTCGACAGGAGCCATGGAAGCGTCGCGGAGAGCCGCCCGCAATGCCGTGACGGCACGCTCCGGCGTGACGGCGGCGACGTCGGAAGGCAGGGAACTCAGGGGCAGCGGGGTACACTTCACCAGCACGCGGATGCGCTCCTGCGGGTGGAAGAGGAAGTCCACGGAGACTTCCGCACTGTAGCCGTATCCGGCCAGATGCCGGGCCAGGGACTGGCGGAGAAGGTCGGCCGCGACCTGGGAGGTATAGAAATGGCTGGCGGTGATGGGATATGCCGCATCCATGAGCAGGCAGATACCGGAGGGGCCCTCCTCGCCGGTGTAGGTGGTGACGCCGCTCACGGTCGGGAGGGTGACAGGGCGGCGGGCAGTGGTCCCGCGAAGGACTCGGAAGCCGCCGAGGTACTTCAGCAGCTGTTTTTTCACCGCTTCCTCGGAAAGACCTCCGCTAAGGATGAGTATCCCGTCATTCATGCGGCAGAAACGGTCCTCGAAGAAGGCTTCCGCCTTGGCACGGGTATCCGGACTCAGGACGGACGGATTCCGGGTCTCGGCATAAGGGTAATCCGGATGCAGGCGGGCATAGAGCATGTCTTCCACACGGGTGCCGACAATCTGCTGAGACTTTGCAAATTGCTGATATTCAGTTATATTCTGACTTCTGTCATTGGCCAGATGCAACAGGACCTTCAGCAGGAGCGAGAGCCGGTCGGAGGGAAGGTCGCCGCTGAGGGAGAAGCTGTTCAGCGAGAGGCCGGGGGTCATGCTGATGCCGTTCCCTGCCAGGATGTCGCGGAACGCGGGGGCGGGAATGCCGCCTACATCATAGAGGAAAAGAAGGTCGCCGATATAGCCGCCCTCCCCTTCCCGGAGGTCTTTGACCTGGGACAGGCCGGCTCCCATCTGGAGGGCATAGCTGAACATCCGGGCGCCGGCCACCCGTTTGTAGATGACCCGCATGCCGTTGGAGAAGGTCCACAGGACCCCGCCGGTGACGGCCTCGGCCTTTTCGTTCTTGAGCCTAACCTTGGGGCAGGTTATTTCCAGGCCGGACGTGTCCGCACTGTGCCAGAGATAGTCTTTCCCGCTGGCCGACACCGACCCGTACAGATAAGCGAGATTATAGTAGAAAAGGGCGTCGTCCTTCTTTTCCAGGGAGTCCGGCACGCCGACGTATTCCAGCGTCAGGTTGGAAAGCTGCTCCAGAAGGGCGGAGGAAAAACCGTTGAACAGGCGCGCTTCGGTCGTGTCGGCCACATTCTTCCGGCTAAAGTAGCGCAGCGGCTCACTGCCCGGGGCCAGCGAAGCGCCGTACAGGAAGTTGGCGATACAGCGGTCCAGGTCCTGCCGGGCCGACGGCAGGTTTTCCGCCTGGCGGTGCAGCCGGGGGGAGAGCACCTGCTTGGCCTGGACGAACTCAGGGGCCGCGACGCCGAAAGCGTCCATCTCCGCCAGGGTGGAGGAAATCACGCGCATGGCAGCGTCCTGCTGGTCTTTCTCGACGCATACACTCACGGTGTAGCGCTCGTCTCCGCCGTAATTCTCGCTCGAGAGCACTTGGAAGCCGACCGGTCCGTGCGCAATGGCCTGGTCACGCAGGTTGCGTTCCACCCTGTGGCGGACAAGCACGCCCAGCTCTTCCCCGAAAAGCCCCGAGACGATGGACTGGGCCGTATTCATATAGCCGAACGGGATGCGGGCGCCGGAGTAAGTGACCCGTACCTGCGCCTTCCCTTCCGGGTAAAAATGCACCACCGGTGCAGGAGAAGGCTCCCACACATAGTCGGGCCGATGGTTTTCTTTCACCAGCATCCGCGGCACCATCATGGAGAAGATGTCCATCTTCTTCTTCAGCTCCACGGCATCGATGTCGCCGCTCACGATGACGGCCTGCTCGGCCTTGGAAGCCGCCACCTGGGAGAATGTATACAGCAGGGTGGAATCCAGCACTTCCGGCCGGTAGAATGCGACGTCCGGGAAACGGTATACCGTAGAACCGTCCTGGTCCTGGAGGAAACCTTCCGGCCCGGGGGCGATTCCCATACGGGCGAAGAATGCGCTCTGAAGGCCTTCCCGCTTGGCGGCGGACAGCGGCTCATCCCGCTGGACGATGGCAATGTGGGCGTATCCTTTCACCTGGGGATTGGTGACCATATAATAGGTTACACCGCTGCCAAGCGTGCCTTTCTGGATGCGTCCGTCTACAGGAAGCGCCGGAAGTTGCACCTGGGCTGGCACAATTATTGAAAAACACAGGAGGGCACACAGGCCCGAAAGGATATGTTTGAGATGGATAAATTTCATTTTTAACCCGAATTCTGTGCAAAAATACAACATATTTTGCTATTTTTGCAATTCGTGTGCTAGCGAGAACGTATAACTTAACATAGATGTAAGAAAATGAAAAGATTTTTTGTAGCTATCGCCGCCCTCGGGCTTGCCGCCTCCGTGGCCACCGCACAAGATTTCAACGCAGCTGTTGACGCTTTCAACGCCGGAGCACAGGCTCTGGAAACCAACAAGGCAGAGGCCCTGGCCCAATTCCAGGAGGCCCTCACACTGGCCCAGGCCATCGAAGGCGAAGAAGCTGCCGACCTGGTCTCCAAGTGCAAAGAAATCATCCCTGGCACCATCCTTTCCATCGCCAAGGAGCAGATCAACGACGCTTCTTATGACGAGGCCCTCGCCACCCTCGGCCAGGCCAAGACCGTCGCTACCGAATATAGCATTGAAGATGTTATCCAGGAGGCTGAAACCCTGGTTCCGAATGTACTCCTGAGAAAAGGCACCACCCTGCTGAAGGCCAAGAACTTCGCTGACGCCATCGACGCATTCAAGCAAGTCACCGCCCTCACTCCCGAGGATGGCCAGGCTTTCCTCCTGCTGGGACAGGCTCTGCTGCAGAACGGCGCTACCGACGACGCCATCACCACCCTCACCAAAGCCAACGAACTGGGTGAAGAGCAGGCCGGAAAACTCCTCGCCACCACTTTCCTCAAGAAAGGCATGGCCCTGCTGAAGGCCGGCAAGAATGCCGACGCCATCGAAGCCCTGGAGACCTCCAACACCTACTCCGAGAGCGCCAACGCCTACAAGCTCATCGCCAGCGCCTACACCAAGAGCGGCAAGAGCGCCCAGGCCATCGCAGCCTACAAGAAATATCTGGCCGTGAATCCTGACGCCAAAGATGCAGCCGACATCAACTTCACCATCGCCGCTACCGCCCAGAAGGCCGGAGACAAGGCTACCGCCATCGAGTACTACAAGAAGCTCGCCGGTTCCAAGTACGCCGCCCAGGCCGAGGCCCAGCTCAAAGCCCTGAAGTAAGTTCTACTGCACCGTCATTTCGCAGACGGAACAGTGAAATTCCAAACGGAGCCGCTCTTTCCCGTTGATCAGGAAGAGCGGTTCCGCTTTATTTGCCTTTCCCTGGCGGGGGCACAGGCCCAGTTCGTGCCGGATACAGTACTTGCTGCGCATCAGTTCCAAGCCTTTCCGGTGAGTCAGTTCATAGGCATCTTCCATCTCCGGAACACCCCGGCGGGCATATAGCTCCCGGGAACGGGAGTTGGCAATATTCGCTTTGTAGTCCAGCCGGCCGGTAAGGGAGAAGGCCTCGTCCTGACGGCCTGCACGGAGGGGATTCATCCGGACGGGAAGGAGATCCAGCTGCGAAGCCAGTTCCCGGCGGATGCCGTTGATTACGGAAGTCTGGACAAAGGGAACTTCTCCCTCGACGTTGACTTCCTGGCACAGAAACGCATAATGGCCGCTCCGTTTAGACAGCTGGGTCCGGATTGTTTCCAGCATCTTCTCAGGGTCGCGGGACGGGGTGGAAACCATCTTTTCGCTGTATTTCACTTCCCTTCCGTCCTCGGATATGGCGCGGGAAAGCAAAATGCCGTCCCGGACCTCCAGGACAACGCGGACCGGGATTTCGCGGACAGGTTTATCCGAATTGACCGCTTTTTCGAAAGCGGCGCTGATATTGCGGTACAGGACAGTGTCCACCCGAAGGGATTCCGGCCTTTTGCAGCGGATACGGAAGCCGTCGGAAACGTCGGCCCGGAAGCCGGTGATGGAGCCGCCAGGGCCGACAAAGGCAAAGCCGTCGCCGTTGGAGACGACCAGGTCGGGGTTGTCCGGATGCAGCAGGAAACCATCCGGATAGAGCTTGCTTACGCGGCCCACCCGCTCACCCATGGATTTGGGGGCATCCATCGAGGACCAGGGGCCGCGCCTGCCGTCCAGATAGAGCTCCGTGTATCCGCGGTTGAAGGTTTTGTCCAGGTTCGGCACAAATCCTCCCCGGACCTTTCCGAAGGAGGAACGCCGATACAGGCCGGGCCTGCGGCTGACCAGCTCATCCAAAGCATCCGAGTAAGCCCTTACGACATTCCTGACGTAGGATTCGCCCTTGAGCCGGCCTTCTATCTTAAAGGAACTGACACCGGCCTGGGCCAAGTCCTCCAAACGGTGGATGAGGTTGAAATCTTTCAAGGACAAGAGGGCTTTGTTTCTTGCCAGGACCTTCCCCGAAGCGTCTTCCAGGTTATAAAGGTTGCGGCAGGCCTGGGCACATTCACCCCGGTTGGCACTCCGGCCGGTCAGGTATTCAGACAGGTAGCACTGTCCGCTATAACAGACACAGAGGGCACCATGGACAAAGAACTCAATCTCCGCATCCACACGGGACGAAATCGCGCGGACCTGTTCCAGGGACAGTTCCCGTTCCAGGACCAGGCGGCCATAGCCCAGGCTTTCCAGAAAAGCTGCCTTTTCAGGAGTACGGATGGCGCACTGGGTCGATGCATGAAGGACCAGTCCGGTACCTTCGGCAAGAGAAATGACGGCGGGATCCTGCACAATCAAGGCGTCTACGCCGGCCTTGGCCAAATCCTGCACCATGGAACGGGCTTCGGCCAGTTCCTCTTCGTAAATCAAGGTATTGACCGTAGCGAAGATCCGCGCCCCGAAACGATGGGCATAAGTGCAGAGCCTTGCTATATCTTCGATCCTGTTGCCGGCCGCCTGGCGGGCGCCGAAAGCCGGTCCGGCAATGTACACGGCGTCGGCGCCGCAGTCGATTGCCGCTATCCCGATATCGGCCGTCCTGGCCGGTGCCAATAATTCCAGCGTCTTCATTTGCAAAAAGAGCCCTCTGTCAGATTACATTTCCAATGACAAAAGTAGGGAAGTAAAGGGGAAAAAACAAACGGAGGGCAACGTTTATACCAGCTCCAGCACCAGGTCGACGTCGCCGAAACTGGCGCGACGGCCGCTGTTTTTCTCGATGAAAGTGTGGGAGAGGGAACCCCGCCAGACAATGTCGTCCCGGGAATAGAGGGGGATTTTTATGTCAAATCCGTAGCTCTTGGAGTTCACTTTGACAGTGGCGCTGCAGTCCCAGGTCGTGCGGGTGCCGCCGTCATCCTCGACGATCATGAAGGCACAGGATGAGAGCTGCTGCGTCCACTCCGACACCAGGATGGCATTGAAGGGCACCGACTCCCCGACCTGCTTTCTGCGCACGACAATCATGAAATCCGTGATGGAGGGCTCGTACAGGCGCAGCTCCGCTTCCGTAGCGGCGGTAAAGTCCTCTACGGCGCCGATCTTCACGAAAAACTCGCTGGCCCCGCAGAACCAGCTGTCATACTGGCGGTTGGCTTTGAACGAGCGCAGGATCAGAGTCCGGAAGTCTCCCACATCGGACTTCACGACGATATCACCGCCGCCGGTGCCCCAGGACGGGTCTTCCCGGCGACGCAGCTCGAGGGTGCGGTAATCGGCGTCAGAATTGCGGTTTACGACCCATACGGGGCGTTCGGAGGCCATCTGTTCGTCTACCAGGACTTTTTCCACTGTGCCGTCCGGCATCAGGGCATACCCTTCGTTCCGGAGGGCGCCGTCGCCGGGGTCGTAGGTGATGACGGGGAGCGTTTCGCCGTCCCAGTCTTCGGAGAAGGGCCAGTAGATCTGGACGTCGGAGGTGGAGAGGGAGTCCAGCCAGGCTTCGGGGCCGGGAACGCCGGCCTTGGTGGAGAGGGCGGCTTCGCGCAGCAGCTCCCGAAGGGGACGTGCATACCCGCCTGCTTTTGTAGGAGCGGAATTTCCCACACCGGTTCCCGGGGAGGCGAACAGCTCCTGCATGCGGTATTCCTCGTCGTAGCCGTTGCCGGCCGATGCCGATGCGGCATCCCGCACTTCCTCCATCTGCGGCGTGCCCAGCGCAACGGAAGAAAGCAGCTGAGCCACTTCTTCCAGGGAGACATAGGGCGGGTCTTCCGGCTGCCCGGGGTCCAGGTCCATGGGATCACATCCTGCCAGAAACGGGAGGGCTGACAGCACCCCTGCAAAAAAGAAACGGTACTTCATAATTCTACCCGGCATTGGTTTGCGCCGGTCCTCGATGCAAAGTACCGCAAACTTATCCGTTTTCCGAATTTTCAAACGGGTAATCGACAAAAAAAGCCTCTCACATGCGGGAGAGGCCTATTTCATATAGAAAACGAAACGGTTCTTGTCGTAAAAATCTTTTACAAGGTCCGTCTGGCTGAACCCGGCATCGGAGAAAACCGCCCGCGTCTCGGGGCCCAGCATTTCGTTGATCTCCGTCAGGCCCTTCCCCTCCGGGGAGAGAAACCGCTCAGACCAACGGGCTACGGCGCGGTAGAAAAGGAGCGGATCGGCATCCGGGACAAAGAGGGCCGACGAGGGCTCGTAATCCAGGACATTGCGCCTCAACTGCGGTTTTTCCTTCTCCATGATATAGGGAGGATTGGAGAGGATGAGGTCGAAGGAGCCGTAATTGAATTCCTGCTCGGTGTCCAGGACGTCGGCAGCGACAAAAGTGGGGGCGAGGGCGCCCGTGGCTTTGAGTTCGGCCGAGAAATTCTGGCTGCGGGCCACGGCGAGGGCTTTTTCCGAGATATCCACGCCGACGACGCGGGAACCGGGCACCGAAAGCGCCAGCGACCAGGCAATGTTGCCTGACCCGGTGCAAAGGTCCAGGATGCGGACCGGTTCCGCGGACTTGCCATAGGGGATACGCATCCGCTGGATCCGGCCGGCGATCTTGATGGCCTCCCGCACCAGCAGTTCCGTCTCCGGGCGGGGGATGAGGACGGAGGAATTCACACAGAAACTGCGGCCGCAGAATTCGGCCTTTCCGATCACGTATTGGATGGGTTCCCCGCCCTGCAGACGCACCAGCGCCTCGGCGAGGGGCTGCTCCCCTTTTTTGTCAATCTGGTACTGCGGCTCTACGATGTGCGTATAATTCTTTGTGCCGATCATCTCCTCGCACAGCATCAGGACTATGCTGCGCGCCTCGGCCGTAGGGTACAAAGGTTCCAGGGCAGCGATCCCTTTCCGAAGAAAATCTACCAGCAGCATCCTATGAATTCTCGATGATGGTGGTGAGGAAGTCGGTGATGCTCATGCCGGAGGCACGCACCATCTTGGGCACCAGGGAGGCGTTGGTCATGCCGGGGATGATGTTCACTTCCAGGAAATACAGGCCGTCCGGCGTGGAGATGTAGTCCATCCTCACCAGGCCCTTGCAGCCCAGGAAACGGTAGATCTTGCAGGTGGTTTCCTGCACGGTGGCGGTGAGGCTGTCCGAAATGGGGGCCGGACAGATTTCCCGGCTGAGGCCGTTGTATTTGGCGTCATAGTCGAACCAGCCGCTCTCCGAGATAATCTCGATCACCGGGAGGGCACGGACCGTGGTGCCGTCGAAATAGGCGGCGCAGGTGAGTTCATGCTCTCCGTAAATGGCAGCCTCGACGATAACGGTACTGCTCTCCTTGAAGGCGTAACGGATGGCGGCGGGAAGGTCTGCGGCCTTTTCCACCTTGGTAATGCCGAAGCTGGAGCCACCGCTGGTGGGCTTGACGAAAAGGGGCAGGCCCAGACGGGTGACCGTCTTTACCGAGAAGTCTTCGACGTCTTCTCCTTCCCGGATGAGGGCATCCTTGGCCATCTTCACGAAATCCGCATTCCGAAGGTAGCTTTTGCAGGAATACTTGTCAAAGGCGATGGTGGTGACAAAAGCGCTGCAGCTGGAGTGCGGGACTCCCAGCATTTCCAGATAGCCTTGCAGGAGGCCGGTTTCTCCGGGCGCGCCGTGCTGCATGATGTAGGCGAAGTCGAATTTGATCTTTTCGCCGAGTACCATCACGGAGAAGTCCGACTTGTCCACTTGGGGCTGGGCACCTTCCGGGAAGGCGACGCGCATGGAATTGGCCTTGCGCATGGCCACGAGGCGCCACTGACCGAAGCGGGCAAAGATTTCATAGACATCGTATTGGAACTCGTCGATGCGGGAGGCGGTGAATTCACCGCTCCTGCATGAAACCTCCCATTCGGAGGAATCGGAACCGTAGATGACGGCAATGGACTGATACTTTGACATTATTCGAAATAATAAGATTCCAGGTCGGTCTTTTCAGGTGCTGCATTGGCTTCCTGGCCGTTGCAGTAGGAGCCCTTGAGGGCTTCCGGGAACACATCCGCTTCAGAGATGCCCAGCGTGCCGTCTTTCAGCACTTTCTGCATCCACAGGCCCCAGATGGGAAGGGCCATGTTGGCTCCCTGTCCCAGGCTGGTGCTGCTGAAATGGACGTAGCGGTCTTCGGCCCCAACCCACACGCCGGCGGTGATCCGGGGCGTGTAGCCGATGAACCAGCCGTCGGAGTTGTCGTTGGTGGTGCCGGTCTTGCCGGCGATCTCACCCTTGAGGCCATAGCGGAAGCGGAGCCGGCTGCCGGTACCGCCGTCCACCACCCCGCGCATCATCTGCACCATGGCGCCGGTGGCGCGCTGGGAAAGGGCTTCCCGCTTGCGGTCGCTGAACTGCCCCAGGATGTTGCCGTCGCTGTCTTCGATGCGGGTGACGAAAATGGGTGCCGTGTAGGTGCCGCCGGAAGGGAAGGTATTGTATGCGGTGACCATATCATAGACGGACAGGTCGGCCGATCCGACGCAAAGGGAGACGACGGGGTCGATGAAGCCGCCGATGCCCATCTTCCGCATCATGGACACCATCTGCGGAGCGCCCAGCTGCTTCATCAGGTAGGCCGACACGGAGTTGGAGCTCTGTGCAAGGCCCCAGCGAAGGTCTACCATGGTGCCGTCGGCGTGCGGGTCCTGCGGGGACCAGGTTTCGTCATCGTTCACGACAATCACGACCGGGGAATTCAGGACCGGGTCGCACGGGGTCATGCCCGATTCCATGGCCTGGGTGTACAGGAAAGGTTTGATGGTGGAACCCACCTGACGCTTGCCCTGACGCACGTTGTCGTACTTGAAATAGCGGTAGTCCGGGCCGCCGACATAAGCCCTGATGTGGCCGGTGCCGGGCTCGATGGCCATGAAAGCGGCACGGAAGAAGGACTTGTAGTAGCGGATGGAGTCGTTGGGGGTGAGGGTGGTATCCTTGTAACCGGGTTTTTCCCAGGTGAAGACCCGCATCTTGACGGGGACGTCGAAGGAGGCTTCGATTTCCGCATCCGTCGCGCCGGAGGCTTTCATCATGCGGGTGCGGTCGCTCCAGCGGCGGGCCTGCCGGAGGGTGGTTTCGATGACGGACTTGTCCGTGTCGGAAGTGAAGGGCGCGTTCTTGCGGTACTTCAACTCCCGGAAGAACGCTTTCTGGAGGTCTTTCCCCAGGTGTTCCGCGATGGCTTCCTCCGCATAGCGCTGCATCTTATAATTGACCGTGGTATAGATGCGGAGACCGTCGCGGTCCAGGTCGTAGGGAGAGCCGTCGCTCTTGGAGTTCTTGTTGAGCCAGCCGTAGACGGGGTCGTCGGCCCAGAGGAGGGAGTCTACGCGGTAGTCTTCCACGGTGGCATAGGAGGAGCGCTTGGGCTTGGAGGCGCTCATGGTGCGGCGGAGCATGTCCCGGAAATAAGGGCCGACGCCGGTGGTGCGGTCGCCCTGGCGGGAGTGCAGGACGATGGGAAGGGCCTGCAGGGAGTCGCACTCCGCCTTGGTGAGGTATTTCATTTCCCGCATGCGTTCCAGGACCAGATTGCGGCGCTTGAGGGCGTGGTCCGGATTCAGGGCAGGGTTATAGCGGGTGGGTTTGTTCACCATACCCACCAGGACGGCACTCTCCTCCGTAAGCAGTTCGCCGGGCTTTTTGCCGAAGAACTGGTTGGAGGCCGACGAGATGCCGTACGAGTTGGAGCCGAAGAAAATGGCGTTCAGGTACATGTCCACGATCTCTTCCTTGGTGTAGTTGCGCTCCAGCTTGATGGCGGTGATCCATTCCTTGAGTTTGATCCAGACAATCTTCACTTTGCCCGCCTTTTCTCCGCGGGGGTAGAGGGTCTTGGCAAGCTGCTGGGTAATGGTGGAGCCGCCGCCCTGGGAGGAGTCGCGGGAAAGGAGGGTTTTGAACAGCACGCGGGCCAGGGACTGGAGGTCTACGCCGGAGTGGTCATAGAAACGCTTGTCCTCGGTGGCGACGGCGGCCTGGACCAGGGACGGAGCCAGTTCATCGTAACTGACGAAGGTCCGGTTCTCTATATGATAAGTGGTCAGGATTTCCCCTTCCTCGGCAATGACCTGGGTGGCCAGCTTGGAATCCGGGTTCTCCAGCTCCTCGAGGGAAGGGATGTCGGCAAAGGCCCAGACAATGCACATCATGACGGCCAGGGCGACAAAGGGAGTCACCAGGAGTATCCAGAACCACTTGACGATCTTCTTTTGGGTTGCGTCTGTCATCTTGTCTAAAATTTTCGCCTGCGTACAAGACCTTAGGTCTTGGCAGAAATTCCAATTTACAAAAGTAATCAGAAAATTTGGAAAATTGCCCCGATTCTGCTTTACTTTGCAGAAGAAAACTGAAACAAAGAGACTATGGAGGGAAAAAATCTAGTAATCGTAGAGTCTCCCGGCAAGGTGAAGACCATTCAGCAATACCTGGGAAAAGACTATCTTGTAAAAGCTTCCATCGGCCACATCCGGGATCTGGAAGAACATAAGCTGAGCGTGGATGTAGAGCACGGTTTCCAACCGCAATACGTCATTCCCTCCGACAAGAAAAAAATAGTGGCCGACTTGAAAAAGCTCTCCACGGAAGCCGCCACCGTCTGGCTGGCCTCCGATGAGGACCGCGAAGGAGAAGCCAT
>DGXN01000024.1:0-10428 GCA_002396335.1 Bacteroidales bacterium UBA4231 | reverse complement strand
CAGGCCCGCCGCGTGCTGGACCGCTTGGTCGGCTTTGAACTCTCCCCCATCCTGTGGAGGAAAATCCAGCCCAAACTCAGCGCCGGCCGCGTGCAGAGCGTGGCCCTGCGCCTGATCGTGGACCGGGAGAAAGAAATCATGGCCTTTACGCCGGAACCTTTTTACCGGGTAGAAGCCACCTTCTCGCCGGAGGGGGTCTCCACGCCCGTGAAAGCCCTGCTGGACACCCGCTTCCCCACGGAGGAAGACGCCCGGAAATTCCTGGAAGACAGCATCGGCGCCACCTACCGCATCGTTTCCATTGAAAAGAAGGACGGCGTAAGGGTTCCCGCCCCGCCGTTCACCACGTCCACCCTGCAGCAGGAAGCGGCCCGCAAACTCCACTTCCCCGTCTCCACCACCATGCGGGTGGCGCAGACCCTCTATGAAAGAGGTCTGATCACCTACATGCGAACCGACTCCACCAACCTGTCGTCCCTGGCCATCGGCACCGCCAAACAGTTCATCCTGGACAACTACGGCGCCGAATACCTCCACACCCGCCAGTACCATACCAAGTCCAAAGGCGCCCAGGAAGCCCACGAAGCCATCCGGCCCACCTATATCGCCAACCTCTCCATCGACGGAACGGCGCAGGAGAAAAAGCTCTACGAGCTCATCTGGAAGCGCACCGTAGCCTCCCAGATGGCCGAAAGCCGGGTCCTGAACACCGCGCTCAAAGTCTCCTCCGACAAACGGCCCGAGCAGTACGGCATCCAGTCCGTCCAACTGCTGTTCGACGGCTTTATGAAAGTGTATCTGGAAGGGAAGGACGACGAAGACACTTCCGCCACCGAAGAAGTGCTGCTGCCGGAGCTCAAGGAAGGCGACCGGATGATCGAAAACGGCATATCGGCCCTTTGCAAGTTCACGGCCCCGCCCCTGCGCTATTCGGAGGCCACGCTCGTGAAGAAGCTGGAGGAACTGGGAATCGGCCGGCCTTCCACCTATGCCACCACCGTGGATACCCTGACCCGCGGACGCGGCTACGCCGTCAAAGGCGACAAGGAAGGCACCACCTTCAAAGTCACCAATCTCAGCCTCAAGGGATCCACCATCAAGACCTCCCAGAAGAACGAGACCGTCGGGGCCGAAAAAGGCAAGCTCCTGCCCCAGGAGATCGGCCTCATTGTCACCGATTACCTGGTATCCAACTTCACCGACATCCTGGACTACGACTTCACCGCCAACGTCGAGGCCGACTTCGACCAGGTGGCCGAAGGGCGCAAAGCCTGGAGCGACACCATCCGGTCCTTTTACCAGCCTTTCCACGCGCATGTGGACCAGGTGCTGCACGACCGCACCTACAGCAAGGTAAGCCGCGAACTGGGCACGGCGCCGGACGGCGAGAAAGTGATTGCCGCATTCGGGAAATTCGGCCCGTATGTGCAGAAGGGAGAGGGTGAAAAACGCCAGAGCGCGTCTCTCGGGAAGGGCCAGCTCATTGAGACCCTCACTCTGGAAGACGCCCTCAAGCTCCTGCAGCTGCCCCGTACCGTGGGTCAGCTGGACGGCGTGGACATCGTAGCCACCCGGGGGAAATACGGTCCCTATCTGAAGTACGGCGACAAGAACATCAAACTGCCCAGAGGCGCCGACCCGCTCACCGTCTCGCTGGAAAACTGCATCGCCCTGGTGCAGGAAGCCGGCAAGGAGACGTCCGCCGCCCCCGCCTGCATCGCCGAGTTCGGCGACATCAAAGTTATAAATGGTAAGTTCGGACCATATATCAAGAGAGGTACGGAGAATTTCAAAATTCCCAAAGGACAGGATGCCGCTTCACTGACCGAAGCTGACTGTCAGGCGATTATCGCCGCCTCCGGGCCCACAAAAAAATTTACCGCAAGGCGTAAAAAATAAATATTTTTTGTAAATTTGTAGCGGTTAGTTTAAAAATGTAAGCCCTATGGCCAGTTATCACATTGATCAGATTGATCAGAAAATCCTCTCTTTCCTGGTAAAGAATGCCCGCATGCCGTTTTTGGAAATCGCCCGTGAATGCGGGGTTTCCGGCGCGGCCATCCACCAGAGGTACAAGAGACTGGAGGCCAACGGCGTCATTACCGGCTCCCGTCTGCAGGTGAAACCGCAGGCCCTGGGCCTGAACGTCTGCGCCTTCGTCAGCATTTCCCTTTCGGAATCCACCAAGTATCCGGAAGTGATTGCCAACCTCAAGAAAATTCCCGAAATCGTGGAGTGTCATTTCGTTACCGGACGGTTCGCCATCCTCGCCAAACTCTATTGCCTGGACAACGACCACCTGATGGAGGTACTTCTGAACACCATTCAGAAGATTCCTTACATCCAGTCCACCGACACCATGATTTCCCTGGACGAGCCCATCGAACGCCAGGTTTGGGTAAAGGATTTCAAATCAACCACTTATACGGGAAGGGACTAAAGCTGCATCACGGCTTTCGCCAGCACCAGGTCCTCCGGAGTGGTGATTTTCAGGTTGTACCGCTCGCCTTCGGTGAAGGTGAGCGGTATTCCGTACTGCTGGGCTACGGAAGCGTCGTCCGTGAAAAGGGTATTGTACCCCTGCGTATAGGCGGCTTTCAGTTTTTCACTGTGGAACAGCTGCGGGGTCTGCGCTCCGTACAGGCGGCTGCGGTCCACCAGTTCGGAAGTGGCCGACAGCGTTCCGTCACTTCCTTTGACAAGCACCTTCAGCGTGTCGGTGACAGGGAGGACAGGGATGAGGGCGGGCACCTTTTCCGCCTGCGCGAACAGTTCCCTGATTTTTTCCGTACCGATGAGCGGACGCACGCCGTCATGGATGGCGACAATGGCACCGTCAGGGACGTACGGAAGGGCGTTTTTGACAGAATGGAAACGGGTGAAACCTCCTTTTACAAGCCGCTGCGGGCAGGTGAAGTTTTCCCTCAGGCAGTATTGGCGCCAAGCGGCGACATGGGCCTCGGGCAGCACCGTAACAATATGGATATCAGGGATTGCTTCCAGGAATTTTTCGAGGGTGATGCGGAGAATGGGTTTGCCGCCCAGTTCCAGGAACTGTTTGGGAACAGGTCCTCCCATCCGGGTCCCCGTTCCGCCGGCTGTAACCACCAGATATTTTTTTCTCTCCATAAGTCAAATACTTTACGCGAATGTAAGAATTTTTTCGTAATTTTGACCGATAATATAGAAAATTGACGTTTACCATATGGCATTCCGTTTCCTTAACCAAGAACTGGCCATGGATCTGGGCACCGCCAACACGGTCATTTTCCAAAATGACCAGATTGCGCTGGACGAGCCTTCCATCGTAGCCATCGACAACCAGTCGGGAAAATGCATCGCCCTGGGCCAGAAGGCCAAGCTCATGCACGAAAAGACCAACCCCGGCATCAAGACCGTCCGCCCCCTCCGGGACGGCGTCATCGCAGACTTCAACGCCGCAGAGATGATGATCCGCGGCTTCATCAAGCAGGTGAACTCCCGTCACCGCAGCCTGTTCGCCCCCAACCTGAAACTGGTCGTGGGCATTCCTTCCGGTTCCACGGAAGTAGAAATCCGCGCTGTCCGCGACTCCTCCGAGCACGCCGGCGGCCGCGACGTCTACCTCATCTACGAACCCATGGCCGCCGCCCTCGGTATCGGCCTGGACGTGGAAGCGCCTAAGGGAAACATGGTGGTGGACATCGGAGGCGGCACCACGGAAATCGCCGTCATCTCCCTGGGCGGCATCGTCCAGCAGGAGTCCATCCGTGTAGCCGGCGACGTCTTCACGGCCGACATCCAGAACTACCTGCGCCAGCAGCATGTCATCAAAGTGGGTGAAACCACGGCCGAAAAGATCAAGATCGCTGTCGGCGCGGTCATCCCGCAGCTGGATGTGGAACCCGAACCTTTCCTGGTGCGCGGTCCCAACCTGATGACCGGCCACCCGGTAGAGGCCCTCATCCCCTACCAGGAGATCGCCCACTGCCTGGACAAATCCATCGCCCGCCTGGAAGCCTCCATCCAGCAGGTCCTGGAACAGACTCCTCCGGAGCTGTACTCGGACATCGTGGAGAACGGCATCTTCCTCAGCGGCGGCGGCGCCCTGCTCCGCGGCCTGGACAAGCGCCTGTCCGAAAAGGTGAACATTCCTTTCCACGTAGCGGAAGACCCGCTGCGCGCCGTAGCCCGCGGAACTTGCATCGCCCTTAAGAACACGGACAATTACTCGTTCCTTATGCGGTAGCTATGCACCCGAGAAACTGGCTCCCGCAATTGGCAAACGTCGTGGTTTTCATTCTGTTGGAAATCGCGGCGTTTCACCTGGTAACCCAGAACTCCGCCCTGCAGCGGGTCTGGGTGGCCAAAGGGGCCCATGTATTCATGGGAGGGGTCTGGGGCAGCACCCAGGCCATCCGCTCGTACTTCTCCCTGTCGTCGGCCAATAAAGAGCTGGCCCGGGAGAACCACCGCCTTCTCGAGGAACTGGACGCCGCCCGGGAAAAACTCCGGGCCGCCCGCCTGGACTCCCTCGAGACTCCCTTCCTGCCCGGATTCACGCACATTCCGGCAGAGGTGGTGAAGGTGAGCCACAACAAACAGCACAACTACCTGATCCTGAACCGCGGATACGAAGACGGCATCCAGGAGAAGTCCGGCATCATCACCCGCAACGGGGTGGTGGGCATCGTGGATGCCGTGAGCGCCCACCATGCCTTCGCTTTTTCCTTCCAGAACCACGACATCTCCATCAGCGCCCGTCTGGGCGAGGAAGGCGGCAGCGGGCTTCTGGTCTGGGACGGCCTGTCGTCGCGGGGCGCCATCCTGAAGGAGATTCCCCTCCAGTACAAGTACCAGAAGGGAGACACGGTCTACACCAGCGGCCACTCCCTCCTGTTCCCTCCGGACATTCCCCTGGGCGTAGCCGGCGATTCCAAGGTGGTGAACGGTGCCACCAACGAAATCTCGGTCTCCCTGTTCCAGGACTTCAGCGCCATCCGTTACGTCACGGTGGTGCACAACAATTCATTTGACGAAATCGAGGAGTTTGCGCAATGAGAAAACCGGAATTCTGGATAGCCTATGTGCTGCTGCTCATTGCTCAGCTTCTGATCAGCAACTACCTGAACATCACCCCTTACGTGATGCTCACCATCCTTCCCGTGATGGTGCTGTGCATTTCCATCCGCGTGGGAACCTCGGGCGCCATGGTCATCGCCTTCGCCACGGGATGTGTGGTAGACCTGCTGTCCGAAGGCGTGCTGGGCCTCAACGCTCTCTCACTGGTTCCGGTCGCCTTCCTCCGCAATCCCATCATCCGCCTGATCTTCGGCAATGAAGTCTTCGCCCGCAGGGAAGATTTCTCCGTCCAGCGCAGCGGCTTTGGGAAAGTATCCCTCGCCATGCTCCTGGCCCAGGCGGTCTTCCTGCTCGTCTACATCTGGGCCGACGGGGCCGGCACACGCCCGCTGTGGTTCAACGCCGCCCGCTTCGGCGCTTCTCTCGCGGCCGGCTTTGCCGTGTCGCTCTGCACCCTGCAAGTCTTAGCCCCCGATCCGCGCCGATGACGGGGGACGGACGGCATATCCGTCTGCTGATCGGCCTGGGAGCAATGACACTCTTGCTCCTGGGCAAGATTTTCTCGCTCCAGATCGTGGACGACCGCTACAAAGAAGACGCGGACCGCAACTCCACCATCTACGAGACCATCTACCCCACCCGCGGCGTCATCTACGACCGCAACGGCGAAATCCTGGTGGGCAACAAAGTAGCCTACGACATCCTGGTCAGCCCCCGGGAGGTGCAGGCTTTCGACACCGTGGCGCTGGCCACCGTCCTGGGCGTGGAGCCCGCCTTCATCCGCTCCAAGCTGGACGAATACCGCAAACGCCGCTCTTCCATCGGCTTCCAGGCCGTGACCATGATGCGCATGGTCCCGTCGGAAACGTACATGCGCTTTGACGAAGTGAAGTACAAGTTCCCGGGCTTCCGGGGCCAGGTACGCGGCATCCGCGACTATCCCGTCAACGCCGGCGGCAACCTCCTGGGCTATGTGTCGGAAGTGAACCAGGACTACATCAACAGCCATGGCGGCGAGTACCGCAGCGGAGACTATGCCGGGATGACCGGAATCGAAGCCGCCCGGGAAAAGGACCTTCGCGGCGAAAAAGGGTACCACATCTACCTCCGCAACTCCCGCAACCAGATTGAACAGCCCTACAAAGACGGCGCAGAGGACAAGGAAGCCATTCCCGGCCACGACATTGTGACCACCATCGACGCCGCCCTCCAGCAGTACGGGCAGGAACTGATGCAGAACAAAGTGGGCAGCATCGTCGCCATCGAGCCGGAAACCGGCGAAATCCTGGCTCTGGTGTCCTCCCCCGGCGTAGACGTGAGCCAGCTGGCCGATATCGGCAAATACTGGAACGAAATCTCGCAGAACCCCTACAAGCCCATGTACAACCGGGCGGTGCAGGCCTCCTACCCGCCGGGATCGGTGTTCAAGCTGGTGAACGGGCTCATCGGCCTGCAGGAAGGAGTGCTGAAGCCGGAGTATATGTACCCCTGCAGCAAAGGGTACCACTTCGGAGCCGGGCACAAACTGGGCTGCCATGGTCACAAGTCGCCGCTGAACATGGAGGAGTCCATCATGATGAGCTGCAACGCCTACTACTGCTACGTCCTGAAGAACATCCTGGACAACCGCAAGTACGACTCGGTGGCCGACGGACTGGACGCCTGGCACGAGTATGTGGAAAGTTTCGGTTTCGGACGCAAGCTGGGGAGCGATTTTCCGGCCGAACTCGCCGGCAGCATCCCCACTTCCAAGACCTATAACCGGGCCTACGGCCGCGGCCGGTGGAACTCCACCACCGTGATTTCGCTGTCCATCGGCCAGGGAGAAATCCTCGCGACGCCCATGCACCTGGCGAACCTCTGCGCCACCATCGCCAACCGGGGACACTACTACATTCCGCACATCATCAAGGCTTCGGAAGGCGTAGAGATTGATCCGCGCTTCACCGAGCCCCAGTATACGAAGGTGGACACCGTCCACTTCCCCAAACTCATCCGCGGCATGTGGCGGGCGGTGAATTCCGGCGCCGGCATGGGCGGAACCGCCTGGATCGCACACATCGACTCGCTGGATGTCTGCGGAAAAACCGGCACCGCCCAGAACCCCCGCGGGGCCGACAATTCCGTCTTCATCTGCTTCGCCCCCATGGACCATCCCAAGATTGCCATCGCCGCCTATGTGGAAAACGGCGGATTCGGCGCCACCTACGCCGCCCCAATGGCCTCGCTGATGGTGGAGAAATACCTGAAGGGGTCCGTCAAACGGACCGACCTGGAAAAACGGATGAAAGAAGCCAACCTGATGTCCCGCGTGAAGAAAGACTGAAATGATCGATAACGATACCCATAAACGGCAATCGGTAGACTGGAAGCTCATTGGCGTATATCTCCTGCTGGTCGTAATCGGCTGGCTGAATATCTATGCGGCCACCCATACCTCCGACCCCGGCTCGCTGCTGGACTTCTCCGGCCGTGCAGGGAAGCAGTTTGTGTGGATCCTGACCGCATTCAGCCTGGCCGGGCTCATTCTCTATGTGATTCCGCCGCGCCTCTGGGAAGGGCTCTGCATTCCGTTCTACTTGTTCGTGCTGGGATTGCTGGTGCTGGTGATTTTCGTTTCCAGCGACGTCAAAGGCTCCCATTCCTGGTTCGACCTGGGGCCCATCCGCTTCCAGCCGGCCGAAGTGTCCAAGATTTCCACCTCCCTGCTGCTGTCGTGGCTGGTGAGCCAGCAGAATTTCAAAATCACCCGTTTCAAGGACTTCCTGCTCGCATGCCTGGTGATTGGCATCCCCATGCTGGTGATTGTGGCGGAAAGCGAGACCGGCAGCGCCCTGGTGTATGCCGGATTCATCTTCGTGCTGTACCGGGAAGGGCTTTCCGGCTGGTGGCTGGGACTGATCGGCCTGGTGATCGTGCTGTTTGTAAGTACGCTCACCCTGGGGGCATACTGGTCCACGCTGATCCTGATTGGCGTACTGGTCCTGTGCAATGCGTTCATGGCGCCCAAGGATTTCTGGAAGCGGCTGTTCACCGGCGGCGGGCTCGTGCTGGCGATGGCCTTCCTTCCCGCGCTCCTGAACTGGCTCTGCAGCCTCGTGACCGGACATATCGAATGGATGGCCGCCCGCATCTGGGTCCCGCAGCCCCATGAGACCGGAACCTATTTCTGGAGCTTTCTCCTGAAGATGAAACCCCTTTACGTGCTTCTGGGGTGCGGTTTTGCCGCCATTCCGGTGCTGCTGTACAAGGCCTATCGGCACAAAGACACCTTCCTGGCGCTTTCCGTGGTGGCTTTTGTGGCGGGGGTTCTCCTCGTGTTCTCTACCGACTACATTTTCCAGAACGTCCTGCAGGACCATCAGCGCAGCCGCATCGAGGTGCTGCTGGGCATGAAGGAGGACCTGGCCGGTGCCGGCTACAACGTGAACCAGTCCAAGATTGCCATCGGCTCCGGCGGACTGCTGGGAAAAGGGTTCCTGCAGGGGACGCAGACCACCTTCGGCTTTGTTCCGGAACAGTCCACGGACTTCATTTTCTGCACCGTGGGCGAGGAATGGGGCTTCGCAGGGTGCCTGACGGTCATCCTGCTGTATGTGTTCCTCATCGCCCGGCTCATCCTGGACGCCGAGCGGTGCCGGGGACACTTCACCCGGACCTACGGCTACTGCGTGGCCGCCTGCATCTTCATGCACCTCTTCATCAACGTGGGAATGACGGTGGGCCTGATGCCGGTCATCGGCATCCCCCTGCCCCTGCTGTCCTACGGCGGGTCCTCACTGTGGGCCTTTACGATCCTGATTTTCATCTTTTTAGCCTTATACCGTGACGAGAAAAAGTATTTTTAACGATATGAAAAAGTTATTCTACATTGCTGCCATCTGCCTGATCGCGCTGACCGGATGCAGAAAACGCGGGGAGGAAAAGAGCAACCTCTTTTACCGGAACCTTTTCGCATACAACAATATGCAGAACTACTATCTGTGGATAGACGACATCGCAGACGCCATGCAGGGCTGGAAGCAAGAAGAGCCGGACCCGGTCGCAAAGGTCGAGTCCATCCGTTACCCGGCCGACAAATGGACCAGACTGCTTTCGGATGCATCGACCTTTGAGTCTTCCGTTTCCGGCGACGGGAAAACCTTCGGGGCCGACTTCGCCCTCATCGGGGAATCGGAGGCCGGCATCATCCACCTGATTGTCCGCTATGTCTACGAGAACTCGCCGGCTGCCAAAGCGGGTCTCGTACGGGGTGACCATTTCTCACAAATCAACGGGCAGACCATGACCCTATCCAATTATCAGGAACTGATCAGCAGTGCCTTGGCCAACCCTTCCACCGTCGACCTGAGTGACGGAGAAAGGACCGTCCACCTGACGGCTGCCCAAATGTACAGCAACCCTGTACAGACGGTGCGGACCTTCACGGCAGGAGGAAAGACCATCGGCTACCTGCACTATACCGGCTTTACGCTGAAGTCGGCGAAAGACCTGGAGAATGCTTTCCGCACTTTCAAGAGCGCCGGGGTCACGGATCTGGTACTGGATCTCCGCTACAACGGCGGCGGGTACACGGTGGTTGCCACCGCGCTCGCATCCATGATCGCCCCCTGGAACTATGTCAATGCCGGCCGGGTGTTCACCCAGGACATCTACAACTCGTCGCTGGTGTCGAAGATGGAGGACAAGGACATTTATGCCCACCTTTCCGCCACCCATGACATCCAGGAAGTCGGCACCGTGGACGCCGGCAGCGTCAATCTGAACCTTCCCGCCCTTTGGGTCATCACCTCGGAAGCGACGGCATCGGCCTCGGAAGCCCTCATCTGCGGTCTGAATCCGTACATGGACGTGACGCTGGTGGGCAAAAAGACGCTCGGCAAGTTCTGCGGCGGATATCTTATCAAAGCCGACGACTGGTACGACGCCATCGGCCAGAAGAACACAGACAAAATCGACTGCGACGCCGGCAAACGCGCTACGGAGAACTGGGGCATCTATGTCATCGCCACCCGCTACTCCGACTGCAACGGCAAAACCCTCAGCATGCCCAACGGCATACCGGCCAAATACGACGCCACGGACAACCCTCTGGACGGCTACCAGCTGGGAGATCCGCAGGAATCCATGCTCGCTTCCACCCTCAGCCGCATGGGTGTCAGCGCAGACAAGACCCCGACCGCTGTCCGTCCGCGTTCCCTTCAGGGCTCCTTCACCCCGCTGGAGCGCCCCGAGGCCCTAATCCCCGCCAACTCCGGCCTGTATATCCTGAACAAATAGCCTTTCAGGGAGTGCAAAGTTGCCATTCCAAAATAAATGTGTAACTTTGCATTCCCACACTCCCGCCTTGGTGGTGGAATGGTAGAC
>DGXN01000030.1 GCA_002396335.1 Bacteroidales bacterium UBA4231 | reverse complement strand
AATTTTTTTCAGCGAAAGACAGGTCCCCCGCTCAAAATCGCGCCTGCGCCATTTGCCGTAACACCTGCGCCAAAAAAGAAGAGGCCTGCGCCAACCAGGGCGTTGACCCTCAGTTACACCATTCTAACCGTGGCATGTAAGTAATTGACCCTGAGCCACTTCCTGAAATCGCCTACGTCATTTTGCCGGAGGCGATTTCAGCATCTGACTGACTATCAGGTACTTAAGTGCCACGCAACCCATAGCCTCATGCCAGGCACCGAGCAGCGGCGACGGCTGGGGACTCCCGACCGGGGGCATGGCCCCCCTCAGCCATGGGGAGAGGGAGGGGCCCGCCGGAGACAAGTTATCCGCGGCAGCGACCGCCCCTCCCCCCGACAGCACTAGCGGGACATGCGGGAGAGGAAGCAGTGGATGGTGTTCTGCATGAGCATGGCGATGGTCATGGGGCCGACACCGCCCGGAACGGGGGTAATCCAGCCGGCGACGGGTTCGCAGGAGGCGAAGTCGGCGTCGCCGCAGAGCTTGCCCTCGGCGTTACGGTTCATGCCGACGTCGATCACCACGGCGCCGGGCTTGAGCATGTCGCCGGTCACGAGGCCGGCTTTGCCCACGGCCAGTACCAGCACGTCGGCCATGCGGCAGACGGCGCCCAGGTCGGCCGTGCGGGAATGCGCAATAGTAACCGTAGCGTGGCGGTCCAGCAGGAGTTTGGCCATCGGTTTGCCGACAATGTTGCTCCGGCCCACGACGACCGCGTTCTTTCCTTTCAGTTCATAGCCGATGCTGTCCAGCATGCGCATGACGCCGGCCGGGGTGCAGGGAACGATGCAGTCTTTGCCCAGCCACAGACCGGCCACGTTGCCGGGGTGGAATCCGTCCACGTCTTTTTCGCGGGCGATGGTGTCGATGACCTTCTCCTCGTCGATATGCTTGGGAAGAGGCAGCTGCACCAGGATGCCATCCACGAGGGGGTCGGCATTCAAGGCGGCAATCTGGTCCAGGAGGGCCTGCTCGCTGATGTCGGCCGGAAGCTCGATGAGCCGGGATTCCATACCGGTGTAGGCGGCGGCTTTCACTTTGTTCCGGACATAGACCTGGCTGGCGGGGTTCTCACCCACGATAATCACGACCAGACAGGGTTTCCGGCCATATTTCGATTCCAGCTGGGGAACCAGTTCCTTCACTTCGTCTTTTACAGCCTGACTCAAGGCTTTTCCGTCTATGATTTTTCCCATCTTATTCAAATGCTATGTGTGCGATATCTTTTCTATAGAACAAATTCTCACAGGTAATCTTGCCGATCTCCTCATATACTTTCCTCCGTGCGTCCGCCAGGTCCGAACCGCCGGAGACGACCATCAGGACACGGCCTCCGTTGGTAATGACCATCCCGTCCCCGACAGCGGTGCCCATGTGATAGACTTTGGCGTCGACCTGCTCCAGGCCGCCGATGTCATAGCCTTTCTCATAGGCCCCCGGGTAGCCCTTGGAGGCAAGGACTACGCCGAGGGTAACCCCGTCGGCCCATACAGGCTCGGGGACCGGAGTGCCCGTGGCGACACCTTCGAAAATCTCGTAAATGTCACTCTGCAGCAGCGGGAGCACGACTTCGGTCTCCGGGTCGCCGAAGCGGGCGTTGAACTCGATGACCTTGATTCCCTGCGGGGTCTTCATGAGACCTCCGTACAAAACGCCCGAAAGCGGCAAACCCTTGGCCTTCATGGCCGATGCCGCCTTGCACATGATCTCCCGGAAGGCGTAATCCCTGTCCTCCTCCGTGATGAACGGCAGGCCGGTATATGCGCCCATGCCGCCGGTATTAGGACCCTTGTCGCCGTCGAAAGCCCGCTTGTGGTCCTGCGAGAGCGGCATCGGATACACCCGGTCCCCGTCCACGAAGCACAGGAAGGAGAATTCCGGACCGGTGAGGAAATCCTCCACGACCACCCGGCCCTCGCCGAAGCTGTGGTCCAGAAGCATGTCGGCCAGTGCAGAACGGGCTTCAGACTCGTTCTGGGCGATGACGACGCCTTTTCCGGCAGCCAGCCCGTCGTACTTGAGCACAGCCGGGAAAGGCCGCGACAGCACATAGGAGAGCGCCTCGTCAAACTCAGAGAAACTGCGGTAGGCCGCCGTGGGAATACCAGCGCTTTCCATCAGCTCCTTGGCGAATTCCTTGGAGCTTTCGATGGCCGTCGCCGCCCGGGTATGGCCGAAAATCTTGAGCCCGGCCGACCGGAAGGCATCCACGATGCCCGCCGCCAGGGCCGCCTCGGGCCCCACGACGGTGAGGTCGACGGCGTTGTCCAGCGCAAACGCCTTGAGCCCTTCCACGTCGGTGTCCTTCAGCGGCACGTTGAAAGCCAGCTCGCCGATACCGGCATTGCCGGGAGCGCAGTAGATCCTGGAAACCTGCGGACTGCGGCTCAGGGCATCCACGATGGCATGCTCCCGTCCGCCGCCGCCCACCACCAGGACCGTCTTCCCAAGACAATTCTCCAGGTTGATCTCCCTAGCGCGGGCCGACGCTTTCAAAGAAGGCAAAGGATATACGAGACCCATCTGATCAGTGTTTAAAATGACGGACACCGGTGAAGAGCATGGTGATGCCCAGTTCGTCGGCCTTGCGGATGGCATCCTCGTCGCGGATGCTGCCGCCGGGCTGAACGATGGTGGTAACGCCGTACCGGGCGGCCAGGGCCACGGTGTCGTCGAAGGGAAGGAAGCCGTCGGAGGCCAGTACCAAACCCTCGGTAAAGCCAGCGTTACGGGCCTCATTCAAGGCAATCTCGGCCGACCCCACGCGGTTGGTCTGCCCGGCGCCGATGCCGATCGTATGGTTGTCGCGGACCACGGCGATGGCGTTGGATTTCACATGCTTGACAATCTTCCAGCCGAAGGCAGCGTCGGCAAGCTGAGCCTCCGTGGGCTTGACCTTGGTCACGCACATCCCGGGGGTGATTTCCTCCACCTGAGTGTCCAGCTGCTGGGAGAGCATGCCGCCGTTCACGCTGATGTACTGGGGAACGGGCGCATTGCTGCGGGTCATGTCCACCTTCATCACGCGGAGGTTCTTCTTGGTCGAAAGGATCTCCAGGGCTTCGGGCGTATAGTCGGGTGCGATGACAATCTCCAGGAAGATGGGCTTCATGCCGCGGGCGATGTCGGCCGTCAGGGTGCGGTTCACGCCGACAATACCGCCGTAGATACTCACCTTGTCGGCCTCATAGGCGGCCTGCCAGGCTTCCTCGATGGTCTTGCCGACGGCGGCGCCGCAAGGATTCATGTGCTTGAGGGCCACGCAGAAAGGCTCCTCGAAGTCGCGCAGCACGTTCAGGGCCGCGTTGGCGTCCTGGATGTTGTTGTAGGAGAGTTCCTTGCCCTGGATCTGGGTAGCGAATGCCAGGGAGAAAGGAACGGGCTCCAGGGCGGCATAGAACTTGGCGCTCTGGTGCGGGTTCTCGCCGTAGCGGAGGCCCTGCTTGAGGTCGTACTCCAGGAAGAGTTTCTCATTCAGGCCGGCCTGGGCGCGCATGTAAGTGGCAATGCAGGCGTCATATTCGGCCGTATGGGTATAGGCCTTGGCCGACAGCTGGAGACGGGTCTCGTCGGAGGTCTTTCCGCTGGCCCTGAGCTCTTCCAGGACCTTGCCGTAGTCGGCCGGATCGCAGACGACGGTGACGTCTTTCCAGTTCTTGGCGGCGCTGCGCACCATGGAAGGGCCGCCGATGTCGATGTTCTCAATGGCTTCCTCCAGGGTCACGCCCTCCTTGGCGATGGTCTGACGGAACGGGTACAGGTTCACACAGACCAGCTCGATGGTCTGGATCCCGTTCTCTTTCAGGGTTTCCATGTGGGCGGGAACATCCCGGCGGGCCAGGATGCCGCCGTGCACTTTGGGATGCAGGGTCTTCACCCGGCCGTCACAGATTTCCGGAAAACCGGTCACTTCGCTGATGCCGATGGTCTTCACGCCCTCGGACTCCAGCAGCTTCTGGGTACCGCCGGTGGCGATAATCTCCCAACCCAGGTCCACCAGGCCTTTCACGAACGGAACGAGGCCTGACTTGTCAGATACACTAACTAAAGCTCGCATAACAGTTTCTTTATGGTTTCTACATATAATTCATGTTCAATCTTCTGGCCGATACGGTGCACTTCGGCCGGGTCCGACCCTTCGTACGGGAAGGCGCGCTGGGCGATGATCCGGCCGCCGTCCAGGTCGGCATTGACCCAGTGGATGGTGATGCCGTAGACCTTGACCCCGTAGGCGACCGCATCCTCTACGGCATGGGCCCCCTTGAAAGAAGGGAGGAGCGACGGGTGGATGTTGATAATCTTCCCCTCATAGGCCCCGAGAAGGGTTTCTCCTACGATGCGCATATAGCCAGCCAGGCATACCAGGTCCACCTTCCGCTCATCCAGGAGCCGGACGATCTGCGCCTCGAAATCGGCTTTGGAGGCATAATCCCGGGGAGAGAAGACGAAGGTCTCCACCCCCATTTCCAGGGCCCGGTCGATAACGGCGGCGCCCGGCCTGTCGCAGACCATCAGGACCACCCGGGCGTCCAGGACGCCTTCTGCACAGGCCTTTGCAATGGCCACGAAGTTAGTGCCCGTACCGCTGGCAAATACTGCTAACCTTTTCATAGACAGATTCTTCACTTCTAGACAGATTCTTCACTTCGTTCAGAATGACAGGTGGATGTTCACGCCGGGGGTGTCGGTGACACGGCCGATGACGGAGGCTTTCTCGCCATGGGATTCCAGGATGGAAATGGCCTCGGGGGCCTGGTCGGCATCCATGACGGCGATCATACCGATTCCCATGTTGAAGATGTTGAACATCTCCCGGTGCGGCACGCCGCCCCATTTCTCCAGCATCCGGAACACCGGAAGGATCTCCCAGGTGCCCTCGAAAATCTCGAGGCCCTGGCCCGGCTGCAGGACACGGGGGATGTTCTCGTCAAATCCGCCGCCGGTGATATGGCAGATGCCGTGGACGTCCAGCTGACGGATCACGGAGAGCATCTGCTTCACGTAAATCCGGGTAGGCGTCAGAAGCACGTCGCCCAGCTCCCGGCCGCCGAATTCAGGGATCCGGTCCGTGTACTGAAGACCTGCGTCGGAAACGATCTTGCGCACCAGCGAAAAGCCGTTGGAATGGACGCCGGTGGAAGCCACGCCCACAAGGACATCGCCCACTTTCACTTTGGAACCGTCGATGAGCTTGGACTTTTCCACCACGCCGGTGGTGTAGCCGGCGATGTCATATTCGCCGTCGGCATACATGCCGGGCATTTCGGCCGTCTCGCCGCCCACAAGGGCGCAGCCGGCTTGGCGGCAACCCTCCGCCACACCGGAGACGATGGCCTCCACCTTGGCGGGGATGTTGTGTCCCAGGGCCACGTAGTCCAGGAAGAAGAGGGGCTCGGCACCCTGGGCCAGGACGTCGTTCACGCACATGGCCACGGCATCGATGCCAATGGTGTCATGACGGTCCATGGCGAAGGCGATTTTCAGCTTGGTGCCCACACCGTCGGTCCCGGAAACCAGGACCGGCTCCCGGATGCCCAGGACAGAAAGGTCGAACATGCCGCCGAAAGAGCCGATGTTTCCCATCGATCCCGTGCGGGACGTGGAGGCGACATGCTGCTTGATGCGCCGGACTACCTCATATCCGGCTTCCAGGTTGACGCCGGAGCGTTCGTAAGATTTAGCCATATCAGTCTTCAGAAGTTACATCATCATACAATAAGGTGGGATATTCGCCCGTAAAGCAGGCCTGGCAGGGGTTGGCGCAGCCAAAGCAGGAATCCCGCGTAGACTCCGGGCTCAGGTAGCCCAGCGAATCGGCGCCGATGACCGCGCAGGCCTCTTCCAGTGTCCGGTGCGCGCACAGCAGCTGGTCGGGCGTGGAAGTGTCCACTCCATAGTGGCAGGTGAAACGCATCATCGGGCTGGCGATGCGGACATGGACCTCCTTGGCCCCTGCTTCCCGCAGCATCTTCACGATCTTCAGGGACGTGGTACCCCGGACGATGGAGTCGTCCACCAGGACGATCCGCTTGCCGGAAACGATGCTGTGGACCGGGGAAAGCTTCATCTTCACCCCGAGTTCACGCATGGACTGGACCGGCTGGATGAAGGTCCGTCCCACGTATTTGTGCTTCACCAGGCCCATTTCGTAAGGAATGCCGCTTTCCTCGGCGTAGCCCTGGGCGGCGCTGAGGCTGGATTCCGGAACGCCGACGACGATGTCGGCCTCTGCCGGACATTCGCGGGCGAGCCGTCGGCCGGATTCTTTCCGGTAGGCGTGTACGTTGCAGCCGTCGATGTCACTGTCGGGACGGGCAAAGTAGATAAATTCCATGGCGCACATCTGATGGCGCGAGAAATGCGAGTACAGCGTGCTGCGGAGGCCATGGTGGTCCATGGACACAATCTCTCCGGGCTTGACGTCCCGCAGGAACTTGGCGCCCATGATCTCAAAGGCGCAGGACTCGCTGCTCACGACATAACCGTCATCCAGCTTGCCGATGCACAGCGGCTTGATGCCGTGCTTGTCCCGGCAGGCGTAGATGCGGTTCGGCGTCATGATGACGAAAGCGAAACCGCCTTCCATCATATTGAGCGCTTTGACGATGTTCACGATGCGGTCTTCCCCGGCCGTCTTCTTCACCAGGTGGGCCAGCAGTTCGCTGTGGGTCCCGGTCTGGAAGATGGTTCCCCGTTTTTCCAGATAATCGGCCACCTGGGCGGCATTGACCACGTTGCCGTCGGCCGCCATGGCGAAGTCGCCGCTCCGGTGATGGAAGAACAGCGGTTCCACATTGTCCAGGCCGTCTTTGGACGCATTGGCATACTTGACGCTGCCCATGCACAGCCTCCCCGGCAGATGGGAGAGTTCGCCATTGGTGAAGATTTCACTCAGCAGGCCCAGGCCGCGGTAGCGGTGAAACTTCCCCTCCTCGTCGAAGGTGGCGATCCCGCCCCCTTCCTGACCACGGTGCTGAAGGTTGTGCAGGCCGTAATAGACCCGCGTGGCGGCGTCCGAGACGCCGTAAACTGCAAGAACACCCATTAGATTTCCAGTTTTTCCAGTCTTTCCAATACTTCGCTATACGCAGGGACCACGTCGCCCAGGTCCAGGCGGAAACGGTCTCTGTCCATCCGCTCGCCCGTCTGCTCGTCCCAGAGGCGGCAGGTGTCGGGACTGATCTCGTCCGAGATGATGATTTCTCCGGTTTCCGTATCCCGGCCGAACTCGAATTTCACATCCACCAGCTCGATGCCCGCTTTGTGGAACAGTTCCGTCAGCAGGGGGCCGGCTTTTTTTGCCGTAGCGAACATCTGCGCAAGCTCCTCGTAGGTCGCCAGGCCCAGGGCCGCCGCCTGGTCACGGTTCACCAGGGGGTCGCCCAGTTCGTCGTTGTTGTAGCACAGGTCGGTGATGGTGTTGCCGGGCTTGAAGCCGTCTTCCACACCCAGCTTGGAGGCCAGGGTGCCGGCCATCCGGTTGTGGACCACCACTTCCAGGGGAATGATGCTGATTCTGCGGCACAGCTGTTCGCGGTCGTCCAGCCGCTGGATAAAATGAGTGGGGATGCCGCAGCTGTTCAGGTAGCCCAGCAGGATGGCGGAAATCTTGTTGGTCAGGATTCCCTTTCCGCGCAGGCGGGCCCGCTTGACACCGTTAAATGCGACAATCACGTCATTGTAATGGAACACGACCCGGTGGGGATGTTCCGTCGAATAAACGCGTTTTTCGTTACCCTCAAAGATAAGTTCGTTTTTCATCGGTCTTTTCTGAAATAATGGACAGCATTGTCAAACAGCGGCTGGAAGCAGTTGCCGGCGATATTCTTGTACAGTTCCCCTTCGTAGCGTTCGGTGTGGCCCATCTTCCCGAGGATATGGCCGTCGGGACTCAGGATGCCCTCGATGTCGTAATAGGAGCCGTTGGGATTGTCCAGGTACTGGAAAGCCACCTGACCGCGGGCAAACAGCTCTGCGGCCAGCGTTTCGTTCACCACGAACTTCCCTTCCCCGTGGCTGAAGGCAATGCTGTGCACCTGGCCTTCTTCCATGCCGGAGAGCCAGGGAGAACGGACGGAGGCCACCCGGGTACGGGCGATCAGGGAGACGTGGCGGGCAATGTCGTTGCGGGCGAGTGTCGGGGAATCGGCCGTGACCTGACCCACTTTTCCGTAGGGCAGCAGGCCGCTTTTCACAAGGGCCTGGAACCCGTTGCAAATGCCCAGGATCAGGCCGCCCCGTTTCTGCAGCCGGCCGATGGCTTCCCGGACCCGGGCATTGCAGATGACGCTGGCGATGAACTTGCCGCTGCCGTCCGGTTCGTCGCCGGAGGAGAAGCCGCCGCAGAAGGTCAGGATGTGGCACTCGTCGATCCGGCGGGCCAGTTCATCGATGGAATCCAGCACATCCTTGCCGCTGAGGTTCCGGAAAATGAAGGGGCGCACGTCGGCCCCGGCCTTGCGGAAGGCCTTGGCGGTGTCATAGTCGCAGTTGGTGCCGGGGAATACGGGAAGGCTGACGACGGGCGTGAGGACCGGATCTCCCGGATAGACCAGGTCGGACGGGTCGGACGGGAGGGGGGCCACCTTCGGGGCGGGCTGGTCGAAGGCCGGTTTCACACGCGCCGGATAGAGGCCCGCATATCGGCTTTCATACGCCGCCTCCAGCGAAGGCAGGGAGAGGAGGGTGCCGTTGATGCGGATGCCTTCCTCCGTCACATGGCCGATGAGCCGCGCACCTTCCACGGGAGCCGAGGCTTCGCAGACGACGGAACCGTATCCCAGGGCGAACAGCCGGTCTTCCGGCAGGGTCACGTCTACGCCGAGGGCGTTGCCCATGGCCATCTTTACCAGCGCCTCGGCCACGCCGCCATAGCTCAGGGACCAGGCCGACACCACTTCTGAGGCCTCGATCCCGCGGCGCAGCTCATTCCAGTTGGCTTTGAGCCGGTCGGTGTCGGGCATGTAATCGGCCCGGGGAGTATGCTCGAGGAGATAGATTCCATTGCCCGGCTTTTTGAATTCGGGCGAGATGACGGTGCGGGCATCCACGGTCGTGATGCCGAAAGCCACCAGGGTGGGCGGCACGTGGATGTGCTCGAAAGTCCCGCTCATGGAGTCTTTCCCGCCGATGGAAGGCAGCCCCAGAGCTTCCTGCATCTTGAGGGTGCCCAGCAGGGCGGAGAGGGGCTTGCCCCAGGTATAGGGGTCGGCGCTCATGCGCTCGAAGTATTCCTGGTACGAGAAGCGCATCCGCGACCAGTCGGCCCCGCAGCAGGCCACCTTGGTGCAGGCTTCCACCACCGCATAGGCGGCACTGTGATAAGGGCTCCAGAGGGCCAGGTCCGGATTGTAGCCGAAGGCCATCACGCTGGCGGTGTCGGTGTACCCGTCCACCGGCAGTTTCTGCACGGACACCTGGGTCTCGGTGGCCTGGCGCTTTCCGCCGTAAGGCATGAGCACCGTAGACCGGCCGATGGTGGAGTCGAACATCTCTACGAGACCCTTCTGGGAAGCCACATTGGGCGAGGACATCACCGCGTGCATCTTCTCGGCGAGGGTAGCGCCTTCAGGGGTGCGTTCGAAAGGATTCTTCTGCACGACGGCAGCGACGGCAGCCCGGGCGTAATGCGCGGCGCCGGCACTGTCGATGAACTCACGGGAGAGGTCGCACACTTTCTCCCCGTGGAAGAACATGCGCATGCGTCCCGTGCCGGTCACGTCGGCCACATGGGTGACTTCGATATTGTCCAGGGCGCAGAACGCGCGGAAACGGTCCATGGAGGCGGCTTCCACGACAACGGCCATGCGTTCCTGGGATTCGCTGATGGCCAGCTCCGTCGCATTGAGGCCGGCATATTTTACGGGAACACGGTCCAGGTAGATGTCCAGTCCGGGGGCCAGTTCGCCGATGGCGACGCTGACGCCGCCGGCTCCGAAGTCGTTGGATTTCTTGATGAGGCGGGTCACTTCCGGACGGCGGAACAGGCGCTGAAGCTGCCGTTCCTGGGGCGGATTGCCCTTCTGCACCTCGCTGCCGCAGGTCTCCAGGGACGACTCGGTATGCTGTTTGGACGACCCGGTGGCACCGCCGATGCCGTCCCGGCCGGTCCGGCCGCCCAGCAGCAGGATCACGTCGCCCTCCGCGGGAGATTCACGGCGCACGGACGATGCCTTCACGGCACCCACCACGGCCCCGATTTCCATGCGCTTGGCCGTATAGCCGTCAGAATAGATTTCCCGTACGTGGGTGGTAGCCAGGCCGATCTGGTTGCCGTAGCTGGAATACCCTTCCGCCGCTTTGTGGGAGATCATCCGCTGGGGGAGTTTGCCGGGGATGGTGTCGGCCACCTTGGCGGTGATGTCGCCGGCTCCGGTCACGCGCATGGCCTGGTACACGTATGCCCGGCCGGAGAGCGGGTCCCGGATAGCGCCGCCCAGGCACGTGGCCGCACCGCCGAAGGGTTCGATTTCCGTAGGATGGTTGTGGGTCTCGTTCTTGAACTGCAGGAGCCACTGTTCGTCCTTCCCGTCCACATTCACCGTGACAAAGATGCTGCAGGCATTGTTTTCCTCGCTCTGCTCCAGGTCTTCCAGGAGGCCCTTCGATTTCAGGTAGCGGGCGCCGATGGTTGCGATTTCCATCAGGCAGAGTGGCTTGGCCTCGCGGCCCAGCGACGAGCGCATCCGGGCCAGCAGCTGCAGCGAAGCCTCGATGTCGGGCCGGATGAAACTGTCGTCCACGCGGACCTCTTCCAGCGTGGAAGTAAACGTGGTATGGCGGCAATGGTCGCTCCAATATGTATCCAGGATGCGGAGTTCGGTCTCGGAGGGATCGCGGCCTTCCTTGCGGAAATAGGCCACGACCTCGCGGAGGTCGTCGCTGTTCATGGCAAGGGAATGGGCCTTGCAGAAAGCGGGGAAATCCGCCTCATCCATCCGGGTGAAGCCGGAAAGGTCCTCCAGGGGCTTCCTTTCGGCCGATCCTGTCAGCGAGAGGACGCTCATGTCCTTGCGCCGGCATTCCACGGGATTGATGTAGTAGGCGGCGATCCGCTCCAGAACCTCCTGAGGGACGTCGTCGTCGAACAGGAGCAGGCGGGCGCTTTTGATGTCCACCTGTGCGTCCGGGTCGATCAGATGGACGCAGTCCAAGGCCGACGAAGCCCGCTGGTCGAACTGCCCGGGAAGGTATTCCACGGCCAGGTACTTGCTTCCTTCGGGCATGGTTTCGCTGACCCGGTCGGTGGCGATTTCACCGAAGACGTTGTACCGGCACGCTTCCAGCAGGCTGTCCGAGAAGCCGAACAGGTCGTACACCACAACGAGCCGGAGGCTGCGCAGGGAAAGGGAAAGGTTCTCATTGAAATCCCGGAGCAGGCCGGAGGCTTCCACACGGAAAGCTTCCCGCTTCTGAACAAACAATCTCTTTGCTTTTTCCATTCTGTCTTAAAAAAGGCTGCCCACCGGCGCAGGGCGGGTGGGCAGTATGGCTTATATCACGGTATTCAGGACTTTGTCACTCTGGTCTTTGCGGAACTGCTGGAGTTTCTGTGCAAGGCCGGAGTCCTTCAAGGCAAGGACGGACACGGCGAACAGGGCCGCATTCTTGGCACCGTCGATGGCCATGGTGGCCACGGGGATGCCGGAGGGCATCTGGACGATGGACAGGAGGGAATCCATCCCCGACAGGGCTTTGGACTTGACCGGGATCCCGATGACAGGGAGGGTGGTCAGCGCGGCGATGACGCCCGGCAGGTGGGCGGCCCCTCCGGCGCCGGCGATGACAATCTCACATCCTTTGTCCGGCAGGGAGGCGACGTACTCGGCCAGAGGGCCGGGATTGCGGTGCGCGCTGAGGACGCGCTTTTCGTACGGGATACCGAAATCCTCCAGCGTAGCGCAGCACGGCGACATTACATCCCAGTCGCTGGCGCTGCCCATGATAACTGCTACTTTCATAAGGGTTAGAATCCACTAAAAAATGAAGTACAAATTTACAACGAAGACGCGACACTTACAACAGCTGCCGGAAGGATTTTATCAAAAATCGATTGTTGATAAACTGTATGGAAAATATTTGCAGAAGTTGGAATAGGGTTTTATATTTGTAGCCTATTTTTTCTCCCATGAAAGCCGTTGTAAAAACCCAATTCCAGCTTCCCGGTCAAGAATCACTCTACACGGGAAAAGTCCGCGATGTGTATTCTCTGGACAATGGTTACCTGGTCATGGTAGCCACAGACCGCATTTCCGCCTTTGACGTCGTCCTCCCCGAAGGGATTCCCTGCAAGGGACAGGTCCTGAACCAGCTGGCCGCCCAGTTCCTCGATCTAACCGCCGACATCCTTCCCAACTGGAAAGTGGCCGTGCCGGACCCGATGGTCACCATCGGCTGGCGCTGCGAGCCGTATAAAGTGGAAATGGTGGTGCGCGGATACCTCGCCGGCCATGCCTGGCGGGAATACAAGAGCGGGAAACGCAGCCTCTGCGGCGTCCCCCTCCCCGACGGCCTGCGGGAAAACGAGAAACTCCCCCACCCCATCATCACCCCCACCACCAAGGCGGCCGAAGGGCACGACGAGGACATCTCGAAAGAAGAGATTATCGCCCGGGGCATCGTCCCGGCCGACGAATACGAGCAGCTGGAGCGCTATACCCTGGCCCTTTTCCAGCGCGGAACCCAGATTGCCGCCCGGAAGGGCCTCATCCTGGTGGACACCAAATACGAATTCGGCAAGAAAGACGGCCGGATCATCCTCATGGACGAAATCCACACCCCGGATTCTTCCCGCTATTTCTACGCCGAGGGTTACGAGGAGCGTCTCCGCAAAGGCGAGCACCAGCGCCAGCTCTCCAAAGAATTCGTACGCGAATGGCTCATGGCCGGCGGCTTCCAGGGCCGCGAAGGGGAGAAGGTCCCCGAGATGACCCCGGAAGTGGTCAGCGGCATTACCGACCGTTACATTGAACTGTACCAGAAACTGAGCGACACGCCCTTTGTCCCGGCCGGCGGCGAAGACGTGTCGGCCCGGATTGAAGCCAATATCCTGAAGTTCCTCCAAAACCAATAGAGCATGATTGAGCGTTATTCCCGGAAAGTGATGCGGGACGTCTGGACCGAAGAGAACAAATTCGGCGCGTACCTTGAGGTCGAAATCCTGTCCTGTGAAGCCTGGAGCAAACTGGGCGTCATCCCTCAGGCCGACGTGGAGAAAATCCGCGCAGGCGCCCGTTTCGAGGTTTCCCGCATCCGGGAAATCGAGGAGCAGACCCGCCACGACGTGGTGGCCTTCACCCGTGCCGTCAGCGAAAGCCTGGGCGACGAGCGCAAATGGGTCCACTACGGCCTCACCTCCACCGACGTGGTGGACACGGCCAACGGCTACCTCCTCAAGCAGGCCGACGCCATCCTCATGAAAGACCTGGAGGAATTTCTGGAAGTCCTGCGCCGCCGCGCGCTGGAATTCAAGGGCACTCCCTGTATCGGCCGGACGCACGGCATCCATGCCGACATTACCAGCTTCGGCCTCAAATGGGCCCTCTGGTACGAAGAGATGAAGCGCAACATCGAGCGGTTCCGCGCGGCGGCCGCCGGTGTGGAAGCCGGAAAGATGAGCGGCGCCGTGGGAAACTTCGCCAATATCCCGCCCTTCATCCAGGACTATGTCTGCGGAAAGCTGGGCATCGAATCGGCCCGGATTTCCACCCAGGTGCTGCAGCGGGACCGGCATGCCTGCTATGTAGGCACCCTTGCGCTGATCGCCTCCACCCTGGAGCAGATGGCTTTTGAGGTGCGGAACCTCCAGCGAACCGAGGTCCGCGAAGTGGAAGAAGCCTTCCGCAAGGGACAGAAAGGCTCCAGCGCCATGCCGCACAAGCGCAACCCCATCTCGTCCGAGAACATCTGCGGTTGCGCGCGCGTCATGCGCGGATATATGGCTACCGCCTACGAAAACGTCGCCCTCTGGCACGAGCGCGACATCTCCCACTCCAGCACCGAGCGCATTGTCCTTCCGGACGCCACTGAACTGCTGGACTACATGCTCCAGCGCTTCAAGGGCATTCTGGAGAACCTGGTGGTGTATCCAGAGACCATGCTCCAGAACATCTACCGTACCCGCGGGGTCATCTTCGCCCAGCGCGTGATGAACGCCCTGATCGCCAAGGGCCTTTCCCGCGAGCAGGCGTACGACACGGTCCAACCCATCGCCATGGAAGCCTGGACGGAAGGGAAGGATTACAAGACCCTCCTGGAAGCGTCGGCCCCGGTGAGCGAAAAATTATCCAGGGAAGAGCTGGACAGCTGCTTTACCCTGGATTACTACTTCAAGAATGTGGACGAGATTTTCTCCCGCGTAGGCATTGCCTAGCGGAGAACGGTGTCTTCCCGGTCCGGACCCACGGAAACGATGGCGATCCGGCAGCCGGTCTCCCGCTCGATAAAAGCGATATACTGCTTGAAAGCCTCGGGGAAATCCGCATAGCGGCGAAGGCCGCTGAGCGGAGTTTTCCAGCCGGGGAATTCCCTGTACACGGGCTTGACCTTCGCGCCGCCGTCGTAAGGGAAAGCGGTGAAGGTGCGGCCGTCCTGCTCGTAGGCCACGGCCACCTTGACGGTGTCGAAGCCGTCCAGGACGTCGGATTTCATCATGATCAGGTCCGTGACGCCGTTCATCATGACGGCATACTTGAGGGCCACCATGTCCAGCCAGCCGGTGCGGCGGGGACGTCCCGTGGTGGCGCCGAACTCATGGCCCACCTGGCGGAGCCGCTCGCCGTCTCCGTCGAAGAGTTCGGTCGGGAAGGGACCGCTGCCTACACGGGTGCAGTAAGCCTTGAAGATGCCGTAGACCTTTCCGACACGGGTGGGCGCGACACCGAGCCCCGTGCAGACGCCGGCGGCGAGGGTGTTGGAGGAGGTCACGAACGGATAGGTGCCGAAGTCGATGTCCAGCAGCGAGCCCTGCGCCCCTTCCGCCAGGATGGAGGTCCCCTTTTCCAGCGCCTCGTTCACGAAGAACTCCGAGTCCACGAAGGGGAAGCGTTTCAGGGCCTCCACGGCCACCATCCACTGTTTTTCGTAGTCAGTGATATCGAAGGAGAAATCGTACTGGGAGAGAAGGCCCAGGTGCTTATTCTTGAGCGCGAGATAGCGATCCTGGAAATCTCCGGCAAGGATATCCCCCACCCGCAGGCCGTTGCGTCCGGTCTTGTCCATATAAGCCGGGCCGATACCCTTGAGGGTGGAGCCGATCTTGGACTTTCCCTTGGCGGCCTCGCTGGCGGCATCCAGCATCCGGTGCGTGGGCAGGATCAGGTGGGCGCGCTTGGAAATGACCAGCTTGCCGCTGATGTCCACGCCTTTGGATTCGATGGTGGCCACCTCTTCCATGAGGATGACAGGGTCTATGACCACGCCGTTGCCGATAATGTTGACCGTATTGTCGCGGAAGATGCCGGAAGGGACGGTGTGAAGGACAAAGCCGTCGCCGTCAAAGACCAGCGAATGGCCGGCATTGGGACCGCCCTGAAAACGGGCGACCATCTGATAGGACGGCGTGAGCACGTCCACAACCTTGCCTTTACCCTCGTCTCCCCACTGGAGACCCAGCACGACATCAAGTTTCTTCTGTTCCATGCGATAAAAATTAGCTCAACAAATATAACGAATAAAAGCGTCTTGTACAACAAGGATTTGGTGCTTTCAGAAAAAATACTTATATTTGCAGACGTGAACGAGATAGAGGACGGCGGTCCCCTATCTTTTTTATTAAGCGTATGACCAAAGAACAAATCATTCAGGCTGTAGAGCCGGCCGTAAAAGAGCGGGGCTGCTTCCTCGTGGAAGTCACCCTGTCGGCCGACAATGACATCGAGATTGTCATCGAAAAGGAAGAAGGCACCGTCGACTGGGACGACTGCGCCGCCATCGACGCCGTCATGCATGCGGCCTTCGACCAGGACGCGGAAGACTATGCCCTCACCGTGTCGTCGGCCGGTCTGGACCGTCCGCTGAAAGTGCTCAGGCAGTACATCAAGGCCATCGGCACGCTGGTGGACGTGAAGTTCAAGGGCGGAAAACGCCTGGTGGCCACGCTCACCTCCGCCACGGAGGACGCCATCGGCCTCAGCTATACGGCCCTGGAGACCGTGGAAGGCAGGAAAAAGAAAGAGAAAGTGCAGCACGACGACATCTGCCCCCTCTCCGAGGTCAATTCCGTCACTCCCTACATTGAATTCAAATAAACACTATAACAATGGCAAAAGAAAAAGAGAAAGAAGTAACCTTGATTGACGCTTTCAAGGACTTCAAGGAAGAAAAGAGCATTGACCGTCCGGTGATGCTGGGCGTGCTGAAGGATGTGTTCCTCACCCAGCTCGCAAAGACCTACGGCAACGCCGACAACTTCGACGTCATCATCAACGTGGACAAAGGCGACTGCGAAATCTACCAGAACTTCGAGGTCGTGGACAAGGTGGAAGACCCCGTGACCCAGATCACCGTGGATGAAATCGCCGCCGAAACCGGTGACGACGACTACGAGATCGGCGACACCTTCGCCCGCAAGCTCTCCCTCTCTTCCTTCGGCCGCCGCGGCATCCTGAACATCCGTCAGAACCTCCAGGGCCGCATCATGGACATCGAGAAAGCCAACGTGTACAAGAAGTACTCCGAGCGCGTGGGCGAGATCTTCACCGGCGAAGTATACCAGACCTGGAAGAACGAAGTCCTGATCCTGGACGAGGACGGCAACGAGCTGCGCATGCCCAAGAGCGAGCAGATCCCCGGCGAGCGCTTCAAGAAGAGCGACTCCGTGAGGGCCATCATCAAGAGCGTGGAGATGAAGAACAACACCACGCCTTACATCGTCCTTTCCCGCACCACCGACAGCTTCCTCGAGAAGCTCTTCGAGATGGAAGTGCCCGAAATCTACGACGGCCTCATCACCGTGAAGAAAGTGGTCCGCATCCCCGGCGAGCGCGCCAAAGTCGCCGTCGAGTCCTATGACGACCGCATCGACCCCATCGGCGCCTGCATCGGCGTGAAGGGATCCCGCATCATGGGCATCGTGCGTGAACTGCGCAACGAGAATATCGACGTCATCCAGTGGAGCGCCAACCCGCAGCTGATGATCCAGCGCGCCCTGAATCCCGCCCGCATCTCCCGCATCGACCTGGGCTCCGGCCCCGAAGACAAGATCAAAGTCTTCATGCAGGCCGACGAGGTCAAAAAGGGTATCGGCAAAGGCGGCGTGAACATCAAGCTGGCCGGCATGCTCGTGGGCCGTGAAATCGAGGTCTGGAGGGAACTCCCCCAGAGCGAGGAAGAGGAGGACGACGTCCTGCTGTCCGAATTCACCGACGTCATCGACCCTTGGGTCATCGAGCGCCTCCAGGCCATCGGCTGTGACACCGCACGCAGCGTCATGGCCTTGGATCCCGCCGAAATCGCCACCCGCGCCGACCTTGAAGACGAAACCGTCGAAGACGTGCTCCGCATCCTGCACGAGGAGTTTGAAGACTAATTTAGACAAAAAAGGGGTTAATATATGGCAGAAATCAGACTATCGAAACTTATCAAACAATTCAACATCGGGCTTGACACCCTGGTGGATTTCCTCAATTCCAAAGGCGCCGGCATCGAGGATGCCAATCCGAACCTGAAAGTCTCGGACGAATACCTCGCCGAACTGCACAAGAAGTTCGGCAAAGACCTGGAACTGAAGGAAGCCGCCGAAAAGGTGGACGTCAAGCTCACCGAAATTCTGGACAAAGCCTCCAAGAAACAGGATTCCGACGAAGACGACGAGTTCGAACCCGAGCGCGTCAGCGTTATCAAGAGCAACAACCTCTCCCGGGCCAAAGCCGCCGAGCCGCAGCCCGAACCGGAGCCCGTGGTGGAAGAGCCGGAACCTGTCGCTGAGCCCGAACCCGTCGTGGAAGAACCCGAGCCTGTCGTAGAGCCGGAGCCCGTCGTGGAAGAACCTGAGCCGGAACCCGTCGCAGAGCCCGAACCCGTCGTGGAAGAGCCCGAGCCGGAGCCGGTCGCAGAACCCGAACCGGAACCTGCCGCTCAGGAGCCGGAACCCGAAGAAGTCCCCAAGGAAGAACCCTCCGTCCCGACCCCTGCGGAGCCCGCTTCCTCCGAAACGCCTGCCCCCTTCAAGGTGGTCGGCAAGATTGACCTGGCACAGTTCGACCCCAAGCGCAACAAAAAACGCGAACGCATCAAGAGCAGCGGCTCCCAGAAAGTGGACGTCACCAAAGTCCAGGCCGAGAAGGCCCCCAAGAAAGGAGACCCGGCCAAAAAGAAGGCCGACCCCGCCGCCGGCAAGGGCCGCAAGAAAGGCGACCGCTTCAAGCCGGCCATGACCGAAGCCGAACAGGAAGAGCTCCAGAAAGAAATCCAGAAGCAGGTGAAGGAAACCTACGCCCGGATGAACGAGAACAAGAACAATTTCGGCGCCAAGCACCGCAAGGAGAAGCGCGAGATTGCCGCCATCCGCTCGCAGGAAGAGATGGAAGCCGCCGCCGCGGAGAACAAGGTCCTGAAAGTGACCGAATTCGTCACCGTGAACGACCTGGCCACCCTGATGAACAACACCCCTGTGGTGAAAGTCATCGGCGCCTGCATGTCCCTGGGCATGATGGTATCCATCAACCAGCGCCTGGACGCCGAGACCCTGGTCCTCGTGGCCGAGGAGTTCGGCTACAAGGTGGAATTCGTCACCGCAGAGCTCACTGAGGAAGTGCAACAGCAGGAACCCGACCGGGAAGAAGACCTCGTGGAGCGCCCGCCGGTGATCACCGTCATGGGCCACGTCGACCACGGCAAGACGTCCCTGCTGGACAACATCCGCAACTCCAACGTCATCGCCGGTGAGGCCGGCGGCATCACCCAGCACATCGGCGCATACAATGTGACCCTTCCCAACGGCAGGCACATCACCTTCCTGGACACCCCGGGTCACGAGGCCTTCACCGCCATGCGTGCCCGCGGCGCCCAGATGACCGACCTTGCGATCATCATCGTCGCGGCCGACGACGCCGTCATGCCCCAGACCAAGGAAGCCATCGCCCATGCACAGGCGGCCGGCGTCCCCATGGTCTTCGCCATCAACAAGATTGACAAGCCCGGCGCCAATCCCGACACCATCCGCCGTCAGCTCTCCGAGATGAACATCCTCGTGGAAGACTGGGGCGGCAAGTACCAGTGCCAGGAAATATCGGCCAAGAAGGGCATCAACGTGGACAAACTCCTGGAAAAGGTTCTCTTCGAGACCGACCTCCTGGAACTGAAAGCCAACCCCCACAAGATGGGCAGCGGCGCCGTCATCGAAAGCTCCCTGGACAAGGGCCGCGGTTATCTGGCCACCGTCCTGGTGCAGGACGGCACGGTGAACGTGGGCGACGTCATCATCTCAGGCGCCTACTACGGCCGCGTGAAAGCCATGTACAACGAGCGCGGACAGAAAGTCCAGAGCGCCGGCCCGTCCACTCCCGTGAGCCTGCTGGGCCTCAACGGCGCCCCCGCAGCCGGTGAGAAGTTCAACATCATGGCCGACGAAAAAGAAGCCAAGTCCATCGCCACCAAGCGCGAACAGCTCATCCGCATCCAGGGCATCAAGACCCAGAAGCACCTCACCCTCGAGGAGATCGGCCGCCGTATCGCAATCGGCAACTTCAAGGAACTCAATGTCATCGTGAAAGGTGACGTGGACGGCTCCGTGGAAGCCCTTTCCGACTCCCTCATCAAGCTTTCCACCGAGGAAGTGAGGGTGAACGTCATCCACAAGGCCGTGGGTCAGATCAGCGAATCCGACGTCCTTCTGGCCGAAGCCTCCGACGCCGTGATCATCGGCTTCCAGGTGCGTCCTTCCGCCGAAGCCCGCCGCTCCGCCGAGAAGGAAGGCATCGAAATCCGCCTCTACTCCGTCATTTACGACTGTATCAACGACGTGAAGGAAGGTATCGAAGGTATGCTGGAACCGGAGAAGAAGGAAGAAGTCACCGCCACCGCAGAGGTGAAGCAGACCTTCAAGATCTCCAAGGTGGGCACCATCGCCGGCTGTATCGTGAAGGAAGGAAAACTCACGAACAAGGCCAGCGTCCGCCTCATCCGCGACGGTATCGTGGTGTACACCGGAGAACTCGCTTCCCTGCAGCGGGGCAAGGACAACGCCAAGGAAGTGCCCGCCGGCATGGAATGCGGCTGCGGCCTGGATCGTTACAACGACATCCACCCCGGAGACATCATCGAAGCCTTCCAGATTACCGAAATCAAGAGAAGCCTGTAGGAGCGTTTCTTACAGCAGCAGTAACAGCGCCGCCAGATAAACGCAGAATCCCTGTGCTTTGAGGCGGCGCCTTACTATGTGGTATGTCGAAAGCGCTACCGGTTCTTCGGCCAGGGTGTCCTGAATGGATTCCGGGAAATCGGCCGAAGGCCACTTGTGCACCAGTTCCCCTTCGCAGAAATAACTGCCGCCGCCGTTGGAGCGGTTCAGGGTGATGAGGGTCTTGTAGTCGGCATAGTAAAGAGGCAGGGTGGCGGGAGCGCCCAGACGAGCCGCCTCCGCAGGGTAGGAGGCAAGAAGCACGAGCGGCATGGCACCTGCCGCAGCGACGGCGTTGTACTGCTCCTGCAGCCGCTCCCAGCGCGCTTTCTTCAAGTCGTACACTGAAAAGACCACTACCTTCCCTTCCGCGGCCATGCGGTCCCTGTACTCCCCTTCCGCGTCGCGGAATCCGAGGATGGGATACTCTCCGCTCATGCCCACGGTGGGCCGATACAGGGTATCCTGCGCAACAAAAGTCCAGGTGCTGTCCGGCAGGGTGCTCAGCGTGAACGTGCCGCGCTGACCGTCTTTCTCATAGATGAAAACGGGCTGGTAATGGTTGTCGCCGGTGACGTCGTCCTCCAGGGAGGCAAACAGTTCCGCGCCCCAGTCAAAAGCCGTGAAATCCACGATAGGGAGGTGTGTATTGCTGTAAACGACGGCGAACAGGACACTCACCAGGGCAAGGGCGGCCGACACGATTTTCCGCGGTTTGGGCCTGCCCATATCTTTGAGCGGAGTAAACGCAAGGACACAGAGGCCCAGCAGCACCAGATTCTTCAGGAAACTCTGGGCGTGGGTCAGATGCACGGCCTGCCCGAAGCAGCCGCAGTCCATGACCGGATTGACAATCCACAGGACCAGTGTAATCACGGTGAAAACGCCCAGCATCACATAGGCGCAGACGGCCGCCACCTTCCTGAGTACGCCCGTAATGAGCGCAATGCCCAGCAGCGCCTCCAGCGTAGCGAGGACAATGCCGATTCCCTTGGCCGCCGGTATCAGGAAGCCGATATGGAAAAACTTGCAGTACTCCGTGACGATGAGCATGGTGCCCACCGGGTCGATGATTTTCAGCAGGCCGGACACCACGAACAGGATGCCCACCAGGGCCGCGGCAAAACGGCGGATGGCTTGAACGGTCGGATTCATTTCAGATAAGGGTCAATGGTGGCCTGTACACGGCCGAAGATATCCTGCGGCGGAAGCATACTGCCGTCCGGAGCGCTGCAGTCGATCCGGAGGAAGCGCGGGTCGCGGGCCGTTTCGCCAAGATACATGTCCCGCACAGCCCGCTGGAAGAGAATGGACGCCTCATGGATGTCCTGTGCGCCTTCGAGGTAATTGCGGTCGGCCCCTTCCCGGTGCCTGTGGAGACTCTGCTCCACAAAGCCGATGGGGACGTCCAGGAACAGGTTCAGGTCCGGCTCCGGAAGCTCAAACGCGCCATATTCGGTGTTGAAGATCCAATCCCTCAGGCGACGCCGCTCCGCCATGTCGGAAAGTTTGGCGCACTGGTAGGCGATGTTGGAGTAGACATAACGGTCCAACAGGACGGTCTTCCCCGCTTCCAGAGCCTGCCGGATCGCAGGGGCGGCGCCATGCCGGTCTTCTGCAAACAGAAGGGCCACCAGCTGGGGATGCACCGTCTCATTGGAGCCGAAATCCCCCCTGAGGAAACGGGAAATGAGATCTCCGTAAACAGGCGCGTCATAGCGCGGGAAGTGGATATACTCCAATTCTCCACACCTTTGAGTGAGATAATCCCTGAGCAGTCTGACCTGAGTGGACTTCCCCGCCCCGTCAAGCCCTTCCAATACAACCAGCATACGATTTTCAGTTTATCAGTATGCAAAGATAATGATTTATTTAGTATCTTTGTATGATTGAAGCTTACGATTATGTGGCAAAGAATTCAAACCCTATACTTACTGATTTCCGCCGCACTGGTTGCGGCTTTGTGTTTTGGAACGGCCTACAAAGCAGCCGGTCCTGACGGCATGCAGGCGGTCAGCTACTGGCAACTCCAGAAGCCTTATTTCGGCATACTGCTGGGCATCCTGGCTTTTCTCATTGTCCTTGCCCTGGCGGTGTACAAAGGCAGAATTCTGCAGATGCGGCTCGCGGTCCTCAGCGGCATCATCGCCCTGGGCATGCAAATCTGGCTGGCTTGGATGTACTTCACCTTCGAGGGCCCGGTGTTCAGCTGGACGGTGGTGTTCCCGCTTGTCATCTCCATCTGCAACTTCCTGGCGGCCCGCGGCTGTTTCCAGGACCAGCTCATGGTGGAGAGCGCCTATCGCGTCAGGGAAAGAAGAAAAAGAAACAAAAAATAACATAACTATGAAACCTACCCTTTTAGTGCTCGCTGCCGGCATGGGCAGCCGTTACGGCGGACTCAAACAAATGGACGGATTGGGCCCCCATGGAGAAACCATCATCGACTACAGCATCCACGACGCTGTGGAAGCCGGTTTCGGAAAAGTGGTGTACATTGTCCGTGAATCCTTCAAAGCCCAGATGGAAGAAGCCGTAAAGGAGAAATACGCCGGTGTCAAGACCGTCGACGGAGAGCCCCTGCAGTTTGTCTTCGTGACCCAGGAACTGGACAAGATTCCCGCTCCCTTCCAAGTACCGGCAGACCGTGTAAAGCCCTGGGGCACCGCCCACGCCGTCCTCATGGCGGCCGACGTCATCCACGAGCCCTTCGCCGTCATCAACGGTGACGACTTCTACGGCAAGGAGTCCTTCCGCATCCTGGGCGATTGGTGCCGCAGGCACGCTGCCACCGAAGGCCAGTACTGCATCGTCGGCTTCGAGCTGGAAAACACCCTCAGCGAGAGCGGCGGCGTATCACGCGGCATCTGCTCCTACGACGCCTCCGGCAACCTCACCGACATCGCCGAACACCTGAACATCGCCAAAGAGGCCGACGGCAAAGTCTACGGCGACAACTCCGTGAGCGGAGAAAACCACGTCACCCTCCAGGCCAAGGCCCTCTGCTCCATGAACATGTGGGGCTTTACCCCGGACTACTTCGCCAAAAGTGCCGACATCTTCAAAACCTTCCTCGCCCAGCACATCGCCGAGCCCAAGAAGGAATACTACATCCCCTACGCCGTGGACGTTATCATCAAAAGCGGTAAAGGCTCCTGCGAGGTCCTTTCCACCCCGTCCCACTGGTTCGGTGTCACCTACAAGGAAGACCGTCCCGGCGTCGTGGCCAAATTTGCCGAACTGGTAGAACAAGGTGTCTACCCCAGCCCTCTTTACTAAAATGCAACTCAGAGCCCGCAAAGTCAACAATTACGACCTCTACGCCAATCACGCCTGGTACGTTCCGGGTGTGAAGGGCATGTTCGTCCTTTTGGGATGGTTCCTCATCGGCAGCCTGTTCGCCAGCATGGTCATCGGCGTGGTGGGTCTGCTCGTCCCCAAGCAGGTTATCATAGACTACGGTAATCTTGTGATGTACCCCCTGTCCTTCCTTCCGGCCATGGTATATGCCGCACAGAAGAGCCAGCGCAACAGCATTTTCGAGACGGGTTATAAGCTCAACAGCAGCCACTTCGGCCCCTACAGCGGATGGTTCATAGGCCTCATAACCGTGCTCCTGACCATCGCCACCATGATTTCGGCCGACCTGCCCAACTACCTCAACTACCAGTGGACCCTCTCGATCCCCTGGATGAAAGAAGCGTACGACATGGTCATGGAACTGCTGAAGCAGATGACAGGCGGACCCTTCTGGAGTTCCTTCCTCCTGACGGCCATCTTCGCCCCCGTCTTTGAGGAATGGCTGTGCCGGGGCATGGTCCTCCGCGGCCTTCTCACCAAGATGAAACCCGGCTGGGCCATCGTCGTGAGCGCCCTTTTCTTCGCCCTCATCCACATGAATCCCTGGCAGGCGCTCAATGCCTTCATCATCGGCCTGGTGATGGGATATGTGTACTACAAGACCGGCTCGCTGCTCCTGACGATGCTTATCCATTTCGTGAACAACGGGACGGCGGTGGTGATGTCGCAGATTCCCTCCCTCGAAGGATATGATTACTGGATTGACATGATGGGCCGGAACACCTATATCATGGTGTATATCATCGGCGTGGCCGCCTTGATCGGATGCCTCCTTGTATTCCGGCGCATTCCGCTGGAGCAGGAGCGCGGGAACATTGACACCGTCACCCTCAACGTCGACTGATATGGATACTTCCAAATGGGCCTGGCTCAAGCGCGACGACCATAACCACCTGGTTCCTTTTGTCATTATCGTAACGGCCGGGGTAGCCCTGTGGCTGCTGTTTTTCGCACACAACAGCGTCCTGAACTGGATCCGCGCCTCCATCGAAGAGAGGAACCAGCAGAAGGAAATGGCCCGCCTGCAGGAAGAGATTGACCGCATGGACCGGGAAATCGCTTCCCTGAAGGGAAACAGGGACTCGTTGGAAACCTTCGCAAGGGAGACGTATCACTTCGCCGCCCCGGGAGACGACGTGTACATTGTAGAGTAGAGCCGGACAGTCCGGACGGCTTCCTCCACATCGTGGACGCGGAGCCAGCGGGCGCCGCCTTCCAGCGCTTTGAACTGAACGATTTCAGTAGCGGGCATTGCCTCTTCCGGGGTGATGCCCAATGCTTTATAGACCATGCTCTTGCGGGACAGGCCCACCAGCACGGGCCGGTCAAAAGCCGACGTCACTTCCCTCAGGCGTCTGAGGAGTTCCCAGTTCTGCGCCAGGGTCTTGGAAAAGCCGAAGCCGGGATCCAGGATCCAGTCACGGATCCCCGCGGCCCGGGCCTTCTTTTCGAAAGCGCGGAAAAAGCCGCTCACCTCTTCCACCACGTCCGGGTAGCCGGTAAACTGCTGCATGGTCTGGGGCGTTCCTCTCATGTGCATGGCCACGTACGGAAGGCCCAGCTCCCCTACCGTGTGCAGCATGCAGGGGTCCATCTGTCCGGCACTGATGTCGTTCACCAGAAACGGGCCGATGAGTCCGTATGCCCGCCGCACAACCTCGCTGCGATACGTGTCCACAGAAAAGCGGATGCCCTGGCCGGCAGGGCCCTCCAGCACATTCAGAACCGGTTCCAGACGGGCCCATTCCTCTTCCAGGGAGGGCTGGACGCTGCCCGGCCGGGTGGAACAGGCCCCCAGGTCCACGACGTCGGCCCCTTCGCTGAAGAGGCGGTCGATGCGGGACAGTGCAGCATATCCTTCCGCCCGGCTCCCGGCATAGAAGGAGTCCGGCGTCAGGTTCACGATTCCCATGATATGGATGCGGTTTTCCATCGGCACCCCGAAGTTACGACAAACTTCGTGCTTTTGCAAATGTCACTGCGAATCATTAACTTTGCAGGCTAAAATGAAAACTGCAATTACCCATATCCTGGGGATCGAAAAACCCCTCTTCCAGGGCGGTATGGCCTGGATTGCCGACGCCCGTCTCGCCGCCGCCGTCTCCGAGGCCGGCGGCCTGGGACTGATTTCCTCCATCCTCGGCGGTCCCGACGCGGTCCGCGCAGAGATCCGCAAAGCCCGCGAACTGACCCGTAAACCCTTCGGCGTGAACATCATGCTCGCCGCACCGGATGCAGCCGACGTCGCCGCCGTGGTCATCGAAGAAGGCGTCAAAGTGGTTACGACCGGCGCCGGTTCTCCCGCTCCGTACATGGAGGCATGGAAAGCAGCCGGCATCCACGTGATTCCCGTCATCGCATCGGTGGCCTATGCCCTGAAGATGCAGGAGCTGGGCGCCACGGCCGTCATCGCAGAAGGGGCCGAATCCGGCGGCCACGTGGGCGAAACCCACACCATGGCCCTGGTCCCGCAGGTGGTGGACGCCGTCGACATCCCGGTGCTGGCCGCCGGAGGCATCTTCGACGGACGCAGCGCTGCCGCAGCCTTCCTGCTGGGCGCCTGCGGCGTACAGGTGGGAACCCGCTTCCTCATCGCCGACGAATGCCGCGTACACGACGTCTACAAAGAGCGTCTCATCAAGGCCACGGACATCGGCACCATGGTTACCGGAAAGAGCCTGGGAGACGCTGTCCGCAGCCTCAAGACCCCCTTCAGCAAGCAGTTTGCAAAAATGGAAGCGGACCCTCAGGCCCGGGCCGACGCCATCCGCGCTTTCGGCACCGGATCGCTCAGGAAGGCCGTCTTTGACGGAGACCTTGCGGGCGGCAGTTTCCTCGCCGGCGAGGTAGCCGGCCTTATCCGGCGCCGTGAAAGCGCCGCCGCCATCGTGGATGACATCATCGGCGGTGCGGAAAAACTCCTGAAACAGGCCCCCGGCCTCATCAACGAATAAGAAAGGATACGATATGGAACCGAAGAAAGTAGTCATCACCGGAATGGGTGTCATCTCGTCCGTCGGACAGGATGTGGACACCTTCTGGAATAATCTCCTGAACGGAGTCTGCGGCATCGATTACGTGGAAGAATTCAAAGACATGCCGGTCAGTTTCGCCGGCAAGGTCAAAAACTTCGATGCCGAGAAATTCGGCATGGAAAGGCCTTTTATCCGCAAGCAGGACAACTTTACCCTCTATGCCATGGCCGCCGCCTGGCAGGCTGTCCAGCAGTCCGGCCTGGTTTCAGAAGGAGAGAACGCCAACATCGACCCCTACCGCCTGGGCGTGTACGTGGGTTCCGGTATCGGCGGTTTCGAGGTCCAGTACCGCGAAACCCAGAAGATGATTGAGGATCCCAGCGGCAAGTGGATTTCGCCGCTGTTCATCGCCACCATGATCTCCAACATCGCAGCCGGACACATCGCCATCAAGCACCAGGCCAAGGGCCCGTGCCTGGACATCGTCACCGCCTGCGCCACATCGTCGCACTGCATCGGCGAAGCCTACCGCGCCGTCCGCCACGGTTATGCCGACGCCATCATCGCCGGCGGTTCCGAGCACGCCTCCATTCCCCTCGGCGTGGCCGGTTTCTACAATGCAAAGGCCCTCACGCGGGCCCAGGATCCCAAGTACTCGTCCCTGCCGTTCAACCTGAACCGGCAAGGTTTCGTGATGGGTGACGGCGCCGCCGTCCTCATCCTCGAATCCCTGGACCATGCCCTCGAGCGCGGCGCCACCATCTATGGAGAAATCGTCGGCTACGGCAATACCTGCGACGCCTTCCATGCCACCGCCCCCCGCCCGGACGGCACGACCCAGGCCCGTTCCATCCATGACGCCCTCACGGAAGCTGGTTTCGACCCCGAAAAAGACAACCTGTACATCAACGCGCACGGAACAGGCACCAAGCTCAACGACCAGGCCGAAACCCTCGCCTGCAAAACCGCTCTCGGCGACTTTGCCTACAAGGCCCATATCTCCTCCACCAAGTCCATGACCGGACACATGTTCGGCGCCGCCGGTGCGGCGGAAGCCATCGCCACCATCCTGGCCCTGAGGGACGGCATCTGCCCGCCCACCATCAACCTGGACACTCCGGATCCGGAATGTGACCTGGACTACACGCCCAACGTGGCCGTGAAGACCCATCTTACCCTGGGCCTTTCCAATTCCTTCGGCTTTGGCGGACATAACGCCTGTCTCGCCTTCAGACCCTACAAAGGATGACACGGGACCAGATCAAAGACATCCTCCCCCACCGGGAGCCCATGCTGCTGCTGGACGAGGCCTGGCAGTCCGAGGACGGCGTAGCCCACGCCTCCTTCCAGGTGCCGGAGCACCCCTATTTCTGTGACGGACACTTCCCCGGCAATCCTATCGTACCGGGGGTGATTCTCTGTGAGATTATGGCCCAGAGCTGCTTCACCCTGTTTATCGAGGCCTTCGAAGAGCACCTGGTCATGTACCGCGGCCTGGACAACGTCAAATTCCGCGGCACCGTCCATCCCGGAGATGTCTGTAAAATGAAAGCCACCCTTGTGGATCACAAGGGCAGCCTCTATGTCTGCGACGCCGTACTGGAAGTGGAAGGCAAACGCTGCGCCCAGGCGCAGATCACGCTGGCACTGACTCCCAAGCCGTAATTATTCTCGGGAGGCGAGACGCTCCCAAGCCAGTTTTTCCCATTTGGTACCCGGACGGCCGTAATTGGCGTACGGGTAGATGGAGATACCTCCGCGCGGGGTGAAAAAGCCCGTCACCTCAAGGTACTTGGGGTCCATCAGCTTCACGAGGTCCTTCATGATGGTGTTCACGCAGTCTTCGTGGAAATCGCCGTTGGAGCGGAAGCTGAACAGATACAGTTTCAGGGATTTGGATTCCACCATTTTCACATCCGGGACATAGCTGATGCGGATTTCCGCAAAGTCCGGCTGGCCCGTAATGGGGCAGAGGGTGGTGAATTCCGGGCAGTTGAAACGGACCCAGTAGTCGTTGTCCCGGTGCTGGTTTTCAAAGGTTTCCAACACTTCCGGGGCATATTTCTGGCTGTACTCGGAATGGTGGCCCAGCGCTTTCAGGTCTTCGGGATTGCGTGCCATATTATGCCTCCTCCCCTGCTTCTTTCAGCCGCTCTGCATTCTCTGCAATCTGCAGCTGGTCAATGCATTCCTGAATGTCACCGTCCATGAACACCGGCAGGTTGTACATGCTCCAGCCGATACGGTGGTCGGTCACGCGGCCCTGCGGATAATTGTAGGTGCGGATCTTGGCGCTGCGGTCGCCGGTGGAGACCATGGTCTTGCGCTTGGCGGCGATCCCGTCCAGGTATTTCTGGTGCTCCATGTTGTACAGACGGGTACGGAGCTCTTCCATGGCGCGGTCCAGGTTCTTCAGCTGGGAACGCTCTTCCTGGCACTGGACCACGATGCCCGAAGGGATGTGGGTGAGACGGACGGCCGAATAGGTGGTATTGACACCCTGGCCGCCGGGACCGGAAGCGCAGAAGAGGTCTTTGCGGATGTCGGCCGGATTCAGTTCGATGTCGAACTCGCCGGCCTCGGGGAACACGGCGACAGAGGCGGCCGATGTCTGGATGCGGCCCTGAGTCTCCGTCTGCGGAACGCGCTGCACGCGGTGCACGCCGGACTCGTATTTCATGACGCCGTAAACGCCGTCCTGGCTGCTGGAGAGCTTGAATACAATTTGCTTGTAACCGCCGGAGGTGCCGGGAGCCTGGTCCGTGACTTCGAGCTTCCAGCCGCGACGCTCGGCAAAATGCTGGTACATGCGGAAAAGGTCGCCGGCAAAGATGGCAGCTTCGTCACCGCCGGTGCCGCCGCGGATTTCCACCATGGCGTTCTTGCTGTCGTCAGGATCGGCCGGGATGAGAAGGAGCTTGATGTTCTGCTCCATCTCCGGGAGCCGGGGTTCAATGTCGGCAATTTCTTCCCGGGCCATGTCTTTGAGGTCCTCGTCCTTTTCGTTCATGAGGATATCCTTGGCCTGGGCCAGTTCGTCCACCAGCCTCTTGTATTCCAGGCCGGCGGCGATGATGGGCTGCAGTTCCTTGTAGTCCTTGTTCAGCTGGACGAACTTCTTCATATCCGCAATCACTGCGGGGTCCGCGAGTTGCTCTTCCAGCTTCTTGTATTTGTCCTGAAGGCTCAATACCTTCTCCAGCAATGTATTCTCTGCCATAAATATTCTGTTTCAGCCTGCAAAGATAATAAAAATCCATCAGATACCCATCCCCTCCCTCTGCCGCCTTTTTTCAAAACGAATTATTTAGTATTTTTGCGGACATGTTTAACCATCGGCAACGACTATGAGTCTTTAATACTTGACACATGAAAACGAGATTCTTCCTCCTTACAATCCTATCTGTTTCCGTCTTCGTTTCATGCGGGAAGGATAACAACGCAGCACCCGGTGAATTTGTCATTCCCGACAGTGCGCCGGTACTCACTAAAGCGCAGTTGGATCTGAGCAACGCTGTCGAAGACTTCGGGCTTGAAGTCTTCTCCCGGCTCTATCAGCCGAATACAGACATCGCATTTTCGCCGATGAGCCTGTCCCTTGCCCTGACCATGTGCGAACTCGGAGCCGAAGGCGAGACCGCCAGGCAAATTGCCAAGGTTCAGGGTTTGGAGGACGCTACGCAAGAGCAGGTCGCCGCTTACTACCAGGCGGTTATCGGCCGGCTTCTCACCGCAGACGAGAATGTGAAACTCGCATCCGCCAACGCCATCTGGGCCGACCAGACCTTCCCCATCAAGAAGTCCTATGAGGATAATATGGCCACCTATCTCAATGCAGAGGCTTTCAGCGTGGACTTTTCCGACGCCGCAGCCGTTCGGCAGCGCGTCAACAAATGGGGCGCAGACCATACTTGGAACAAGATCCCTGACACCATTCCGGAAGGCATGAAACTCAAAGGTCCGGTGCTGCTTACCAATGCTCTTTACTTTAATGCGCCTTGGGGCGTTGAGTTTGACAAAGAACTGGTTACAGAGCCCTTCTATGGCACGTCCGGCGCCAAAGACGCACAGTTTTTCACCAAGACCGCTCCCTTTAGCTACGCCCAGGGCGAAGGCGTTCAACTCCTCAGCATCCCTTACAGCAACGGAATCTATGATTTTGTCGTCATCCTTCCCGACGAGGGCAAAACACTGGATCAGGCGCTTGTTTCGCTGAAATCGGCCCAGGGAAAGAAACTGCTCTCCTCCATTGGGAAAAACGGCGTTTCATACGGGACAACGGTTTCCGTAAAAATGCCTCGTTTCGAGATAATCTATTCGTCCAAAGAGCAGATTAAGAATTCGCTGACTGACATGGGCGCTCCTATCATCTTCACCCGTCAGGCGGATTTCTCCGGCCTTTCCAGTAAAAATCTCACCATAGATAACATTTTACAGAAGGCTTTCCTGTCCGTGAATGAAAAAGGGTCAGAAGCTGCCGCCGTGACCGTGGTGATGATGGAGATAACCTCAGGTGGTTCGCCCAATGACCCCATAGCGTTCACTGCAAACCGGCCCTTCCTTTTCATGATCCGCGAAACCGGCTCAAACGCCATCCTCTTTATCGGCGCAAAACAGTAAAATACAGTCACTTAGCTTTGGCCCTCGTTCCAAACGTTCATCGGCCAAAGCGTTCGAGAGCAGCGCGCTCCAGGGCCTCGCGGTCCTCGGGGTGCGCTATTGATATGAGGAGCCGTGCGCGTTCCTGGAGGGACTTTCCATAGAGGTTCACGGCGCCGAATTCAGTGACCACCCACTGGACATCGGCCCGGGGGGTGACGACGCCGGCACCGGGACGAAGCACGGGGACAATCTTCGGCTGCCCTTTGGCCGTCCGGGACGCCATGGCAATAATGGCTTTCCCGCCCTTCGAAAGCTTTGCCCCACGCACGAAATCCAGTTGTCCGCCAGCACCGGAGTAAATCCGGGGGCCGATGGAATCGGCACAGACTTGTCCCGTAAGGTCAATCTCGATGGCGGAATTGACGGACACCATCCCGGGGTTACGGGCAATGATGCGGGGGTCGTTGGTGTAGGCGATGTCCCGCATCTGGACGGCAGGATTGCGGTCGATGAAACGGTACACGGCGTCGGACCCCAGCAGGAACGACGCTACGATCTGTCCCCGGTCGATAGCCTTTGCCGAGCCGTCGATGACCCCGCTCCGGATCAAAGCCAGCGCCCCGTCCGAAAACATTTCCGTATGCAAGCCCAGATGCTTATGGGCTCCCAAGCCGGCACAAATGGCGTTAGGCATGGCGCCGATGCCCATCTGCAGGCAGGCTCCGTCGGGGATGAGTTCCGCACAGCGTCGGCCAATCTCCATATCGGTAGCGGAAGGGCTGGCATAAGTGCTGGTGATGAGGGGACGGTCGTCGGCCACCAGGGCGGTGAAACGGTCCAGGGAGATCAGGTTGCCATAAGAGAAGGGAACGTTGGGATTCACCACCGCGATTCGTTCCCAGGCCACTTCCAATGCGGCGACGGAGCAGTCCACCGAGGTGCCCAGCGACACCATTCCGTCCACCGGCTCAGACACCTGTACCAGAGCCACGTCGCACGGAAGGGCGCCGGTGCGGTACATCAGCTGGGTCTCGAAAAGGTTGGTGGGGATGTAGTCCGCCACGCCTTCATTCACGGAAGGCCGAAGGTTGGGCCCCACAAAGAACCCCTGGTCGAAAAACGCCTCCCGGAATTCGGCCGATCCGTACGGTGCCAGGCCCTCCGTATGGAAATGGTGGAAGTGTACGTCCCGCAATTCACCGGCACGGCGGCACAGCGCCTCAATGAGGATGTGCGGCACGCTGGCGATGCTGGAAAGATGGATGTGGTCACCGCTCCGGACTGAACGGACGGCTTCATCGGCACTTATGAAGGCAAGTTTGGACATTTGACGGACAAATATAACACAATTTGTTCTTATAATGTTCATTGTCTTCAGGAATTCACACCGGCAACCCCGCAATCCGCACCGAGTGCGGTAAACGGGACAATTCATGTCTCACTTACCGCAAAAACACCCCCTTTTTGCGGTAAGCAGGACAGAAAATGTACTGCTTACCGCAGTGGGGAGGAGGGAGGGTAATTATCCGGCGTTAGGTGAGAATAAGCATAAAATGTTGTATCTTTGCGCAGCAAAAAAAACCGAACCATGCATACAAGGGAAGAAAAACTCGCCGCCTTTGGCCGATTACTGGACATTATGGACACCCTCAGGGTAAAGTGCCCCTGGAACGCTGCCCAGACCATGGATTCCATCCGCCCCATGACGGAGGAGGAAGTGTACGAGCTGTCGGACACTATCCTGGAAGGAGACCGGCAGGGTACGGCCAAGGAGATCGGCGACCTGTTGTACCACATGGTGTTCTACGCCTGTATCGGGGAGGAAGAAGGGGCTTTTGACATTGCCGACTGCCTCCAGAAAATCTGTGACAAGATGGTCTTCCGCCACCCGCATGTGTTTGGACCGGATGCGGGGAAGCCCACATCGGCCAAGGAGATTGCCGACACCTGGGAACTGGTGAAAGCGAAGGAAAAGGGCGGCAACAAGACCGTGATGGGCGGCATTCCAAAAGCAATGCCGGCCATCCTCAAAGCCCTTTCCATGCAGGAAAAAGCCCGCGGGTGCGGCTTCGACTGGGAAAAGAAAGAAGACGTCTGGGCCAAAGTGGCCGAGGAGTACAAAGAAGTCTCCGAAGCCCCGGCCGATGAACTCGAAGGCGAGTTCGGCGACCTACTCTTCGCCGTCATCAACGCCGCCCGCCTGTATGGCGTAGACCCGGAGGCCGCCCTGAACCGCAGTTCGGAAAAATTCCGCCGCCGCTTCAATTACGTCGAGGCGGAAACCCTGAAAAAGGGCCGCCGCCTGAGCGAGATGACTCTCTCTCAGATGGATGCCCTTTGGAACGAGGCCAAGGAAAAAGGCCTCTGACGGATAACCCCCTGAACTATTTTATCAGATTTCCCAGAATGCTGCGGGTGAGCTCCCGGGTAAGGGTGGTCGTAGCGCTCTTGGTGGCCTTGGTCACAGCCTTCTTGGTGGTGGAAGTGGTGCTCTTCTTCTTGGTGCCGGTGACAGCGCCCGTGACGGCGTCGGCGGCAGCGGCAGCAGCCACACCCGTAACAGCAGTGAGTACGCTCCGCAGCACTTTGGAGGCAATGCTGTTCTTGGCCTTTTTCGCCTTCTCCTTTTCTGCCTTTTCCGCTTCTTTGGCGGCCCGGGCCTCTTCCTTGGCCTGGATGGCGGCCTGCTTTTCGGCCTCTTCGGCAGCTTCAATCTCCGCTTTCTGACGCTCGGCCTCCTCGGTGGCGGCGGTGATCAGTTCGTAGGCGCTTTCCCGGTCGACGGGATGGTCGTAGCGGCCGTAGAGGCGGCTGCGCTTCACGATGTCAGCGCGCTGGTCCTCGGTAATGGCGCCGATCTGGCTCAGCGGGAAGAGGATCTTGGCACGCTCGACGATAGCAGGAGTGCCTTTTTCATCCAGGAAGGAGACAAGGGCTTCGCCGGTGCCGAGTTCCAGAAGGGTGTCGTAGGTCTTGAAGGCCGGATTGGCGCGGAAGGTGTCGGCGGCCACTTTCACGGCTTTCTGGTCCTGCGGGCTGTAGGCGCGGAGGGCGTGCTGGACGCGGTTGCCCAGCTGGCCGAGGATATTGGACGGGATGTCGGTCGGGCTCTGGGTGATGAAATAGATGCCCACTCCCTTGGAGCGGATCAGGCGGATGACCTGTTCGATCTTGTCGGTCAGGGCCTTGGAGGTGCCTTCAAAGAGCATGTGCGCCTCGTCAAAGAAGAACACCAGCTTGGGAAGATCCATGTCGCCCACCTCGGGAAGGGTGGCGTAGAGTTCCGACAGGAGCCACAGCAGGAAGGTGGAGTAGAGTTTGGGCTGGAGCATGAGCCGGTCGGCCGCGAGGACATTCATGATGCCCTTGCCGCCTTCGCACTGCAGAAGGTCGTAGATGTCGAAGTCCGGCTCGCCGAAGAACTTGTCGGCCCCTTGGTTTTCCAGGGCCAGCAGGGCGCGCTGGATGGCACCCACCGAGGCCGATGTCACATTGCCGTACTGGGTGGTGTACTCCGCTGCGTTCTGGCCCACAAAGTTGAGCATGGCACGGAGGTCCTTCAGGTCGATCAGGAGGAGGCCGTTGTCGTCGGCAATCTTGAAGACGATGTTCAGGACGCCGGTCTGGGTCTCATTCAGGTCCATCAGACGGCCCAGCATCTCGGGGCCCATGCGGGAAATGGTGGAGCGCATGGGGTGGCCCTGCTCGCCGTAGACGTCGAAGAAGCGGACGGGGCAGGCCTGGAACTGGGGGTCGGAGATGCCGAATTCAGGAAGACGTTTCTCAATGAAGCTGGAGAGTCTGCCCACCTGCGAGATACCGCTCAGGTCGCCTTTCATGTCGGCCATGAAGCAGGGGATGCCAGCCTGGCAGAAGGTTTCGGCCAGCACCTGCAGGGTGACGGTTTTACCGGTACCGGTGGCGCCGGCAATGAGGCCGTGGCGGTTGATCATCTTCCCCACCAGAGAGATGGGACCGTTTTCACTGTGGGCAACATACAGCCCTCTTTCTTTGTCTAACATACTATGGACACTAATTATTTGTTAATCAATCAATGCTTTGCTGCCCAGCGCCACCAGAGGAAGGCGGCGACAAGGACAGTTCCCAGGCCGAACCAGGGCGCAAGTTCCTGCGGCAGCCGCAGGCCAATCTTGTCCACCAGGATAAAGGTAACGCAGACGGCGCTCATGAACAGTGCCGGCAGGAGCGTAATCAGGTAGTAGGCCTTTCCGGGGTTGCGGAGGTACAGATACACGGTCGCGGTCCAGAGCATGAACACCGCGAGGGTCTGGTTGCTCCAGCCGAAGTAGCGCCAGATGGTGTTGAAACCGTTGGCGTCGGCAATATTGTACCACAGCAGGAAAGCGCTGCCCACAAACAGCGGGAGGGCGATCCACAGGCGGCTGTGGAGTTTTTTCTGTTCCAGGTGCAGGAAGTCGGCGATGATGAGGCGGGCGCTGCGGAAGGCCGTATCGCCGGAAGTGATGGGAGCCGCGACCACACCCAGGATGGCGAGGATGCCGCCCAGAAGGCCGAGCCAGTTTTCAGACACCTTGGTAACCACGGTGGGCGCGGCGGCACCCAGGTCGGAGCCCACTTCGGCCGCACCGCCGTCGAAGAAGAACCAGGACGACACAGCCGCCCAGATCAGTGCCACAAGGCCTTCCGTGATCATGGAGCCGTAGAAGACCGGACGGCCCAGTTTCTCGTTCTGGATGCAACGCGCCATCAGCGGGCTCTGGGTGGCGTGGAAGCCGGAAATGGCGCCGCAGGCGATGGTAATGAAAAGGCAGGGGAAGATGGGCTGGTCCTTAAGGCCGGCCTGTTCCGACCAGCCGCCCAGTCCGTCCCAGATTTCCGGAAGCGAGGGCCACTTGACAAAGAGGCACACCATCAACGCGGCGGCCATGAAAAGCAGGGCGAACGCAAAGACGGGATACACCTTGCCGATGAGCTTGTCGATGGGCAGAAGCGTAGCCACTACATAATAGAGGAAGATGGCACCCACCCACAGCATGATGGAGGTACGGGAACCGTCTCCGGCCACATCTCCGAGGATGAGGGCCGGGCTGTACACGAACACGGTGCCCACCAGAAGCAGCAGGACGATGGAAAACACCAGCATGACCTTCTTCGTGCGCTGGCCCAGATACTGTCCCACCAGTTCCGGGAATCCGGCACCCCCGTGGCGCACCGACAGCATGCCGCACATGTAGTCATGGACGGCGCCAGCGAAAATGCAGCCGAAAACAATCCACAGATAGCTGGCCGGGCCGAATTTGGCGCCCATGATGGCGCCGAAGATGGGACCCGTTCCGGCAATGTTCAGGAACTGGATCATGTACACCTTCCAGGTGGGGAGGGCGATGTAGTCAACGCCGTCGGCCTTGCTGACAGCGGGCGTGGGACGCAACGGATCCGGACCGAAGACACGGTCTACGAATCTTCCGTAAACCAGGTAGCCCAGGACCAGGGCCAGGATACTGACAAGAAATGAAACCATAGCTATTCGAAAAAGCTGAAATGGACACGGCCGTAATGGCGCTCCTTGACAAAACGGGGATGCGTCTGGAAACTGTGCTCTCCCCCGTGCTCCAGGATGAAATAGCAGCCAGGATGCAGGAGGTCATGGGAGAAAATCTGATCCGGAAGGGTTTCCAGGCCTTCCAGGGCGTAGGGAGGGTCGGCGAAGATGAGGTCGAACTTTTCGTGGCAGATGGGGAGGAAGTCAAAGACATTGTCCCGGACCATGGTGACATTCCCCAGGCCCAGCCGCGCGGCTTCCGTCTTGATGAAGGAGGCGTTTTCGCGGGCCATTTCCACGCAGTAGACCCGGGAGGCACCCCGGGAGGCGAATTCGAAGGCGATGGAGCCCGTGCCGCCGAACAGGTCCAGGACTTTCAGGTCCTCGAACTCGTATTCGTTGTCCAGGATATTGAACAGGCCCTCCTTGGCAAAGTCCGTGGTAGGACGGGCTTTGTAGCCGGGAGGGGGCAGGATGGTCTTGCCTTTCAGTGTTCCGCCGATGATTCTCATAACTGGACCACTGATTTAAAATAGCGGTACAGCGACATTTCCGCTTCCTGGTCCAGCGGGGTGCGGAAGCAGACGGTGCTGACTTCCGGATTCAGCTGGAGGCGCTTCATGCCCAGGAAAAGGAAATATTCGGCCGTGGTGAAATCGGGCGCTTCAAAGACGTTCGCCAGGCAGAGGCTCTTGCCCTGGGCGATAACCAGGTACAGGTAGCCGCTGTGCCAGGAGGCGACAATCTTATTGTATTCGGTAAGGGATTCCAGTTCCCGGAGAAGGTAGTACATCTCCGGCAGGACGCGGACCGGTTCTCCGGAAGCGGGCAGCACGGTCTGGGCCACCACCTTGGAGAGCGATTCGCCGACGGAGTTGGAAAACACCAGCGTGGATGCCAACGAAGGGAGGGAAACGGTTTCCACGAAATCCCCTTCCTCCAGGGCTGTCACCTCTTCCAGCGCCTTCCGGGCCGACGCTTTCTCCAGGAAAGCATCCGGGACCAGGGCCACCTTGGGCGTCAGGAGGGAAATTTCCACATGGTCGTAGCGCTTCTGGAATTCCGGGGTGGTGAAGATGCGTTCCGCACCCAGCCAGCCGGAGGAGCGGACCTCGCCGCCGGTGAGGACCTTAAAAGAATATCCACTCAAGGAAACTTGAATGGATATTCCTGTGTTTATGATATGAGTCTGGTCCATAAAAGGACTATTCCCAGTTACCGGCATTGTTGTTCGGGGCGGTGATGCTGCCCACCTGGAGACCTTCGTATTTGTTCTGGTCGCGGCGCTCGGCGTCGAGGTTGATGCGGAGCTGGTTGTCAAGACCGTTGCAGAGGGCCTTGTAAGGCATGCGGGCCTCGAACAGAGGGACCTGGACACCGGAAACGGTCTTGATGGTGGATTCCATTTCGGTGAGCTGGCCGCCGGAGAACGGGATGTAGGCCAGGGAGTCTATGCAGAAGTCCGGACGGTTGTTGAACAGGGTGTCCTTCACGGCAATCTCGGTGACGGTGGAGAACACGACCTTCTGGCCGGCGGCGTAAGCTTCTGCGAGCTTGGCGGTGATCTGTTCGGGTTTGAGCCGCTTGTTGGCTTTCTTGATGGCCTCGGTGTTGGAGACAGCCAGGGAGTCATCGTTGGAGCCGATCTGCATGACGATGTCCATCTTGCCGGTCTCGTAGAACATCTTGAGGGAGTCTACGGTGGGGCTGAAACGGCCATTCACACTCTTGAAGGCTACCTGGAGGGTGCGGATGTCCTTGAGGCGCTGGATTGCGACCTGGGAACGGGCGGCCACTTCGTTGTTGAACTGAACGGGTTTCTGGACACTCTTGACGATGAGCCATGCCACGAGGCAGATCAGGGCGGCAAGAGCAATCTCTACGACGATTTTAACAGTCTTGTTCATTATCTTTAGTGTTTTAATATTTTCCAAAGTTCCGACAAAGTTAACAAAATCATTTCTCAAAAGCAATAATCTTTTGTAAATTTGCTGGCGCAAATCTTTTGTTGCTATGGATTTTATCCGCGAAGACAAAATCGGCCTGCTGGGCCGGCTCATTTCGGAGGCTTCCCGCGTGGTGGTCGCCGGACACATCCGTCCGGACGGCGACGCGCTGGGCAGCACCGCCGCCCTTGCCCTGTACCTGCAGGGAATGGGAAAGGACGTGACCGTCGTCTTCCCGGATACGCCCGCCGACAACCTCCGCTTCATCCTCCCCGCCAGCGTCCGCTACGCCTTTGCCGACAAAGACCCCGCGAAGGTCAAAGAGGCCGCAGACAGGGCCCAGCTCCTGTTCCTGCTGGACTGCAACGCCTTCTCCCGTACGGAATCCATCGCCGGCATCCTCGCGGGGGCATCGGCCGGGAAAGTGCTTATCGACCACCACCTGAACCCGGACACGGAAGCGTTTGACGTCTCGTTCTCCACCCCCGGGATTTCGTCCGCCTCGGAGCTGCTGTACTGGGTGCTGAAAGCCCTGGGCTGGGACGGAAGCGACCTTTCCGTCGGAGAAGCCCTCCTCACGGGCATGACCACCGACACCAACAACTTCGCCAACTCCGTTTTCCCGTCCACCTTCCGCATGGCGTCGGAACTGATCGCCGCCGGCGTGGACCGGGACGCCCTCCTCCAGCGGATTTACAACAGCTACCGGGAAAACCGCGTCCGCCTCATGGGCTACATGCAGTACGAGGGCCTCACCGTCCTCCCGGAAGGCGCCGCCTACATGGTCCTCACCCGGGACATCCAGCAGCGCTTCGACCTCCAGGAAGGCGAATCGGAAGGCCTGGTGAACGTGCCGCTCACCATCGGCAGCGTCCGCCTGAGCGTGCTTCTGAAAGAGGACAACGGCCATTTCCGCGTCTCCGTGCGCTCGAAGAAAGGCACGTCGGCCCAGCAGCTGGCGCATCGCTTCTTCCACGGCGGCGGCCACGAGAATGCCGCAGGCGGCAAACTCTTCATCGGAACTGACGTTCCCTCCCCGGAGGCCGTTCCCTCCTATCTCGAAACCCTCCTGAAAGACTTCCTCAGATGAAACGGAGCACCGGAATACTGGCCGCCGTGCTTTTCACGGCCCTTCTCGCAGCCTGCTCCAAGCAGTCGCTGCAGAATACCTACGACCGGCAGACCACCTTTATCGAGAGTTTCGTGGCGGCCCAGATGAAGGCCGACACCAACGCCACGCTCCGGCGCATCGGCGGGGCTTACCGGCTCACCCTTCACGACACCCTCACCATCCCGCGCGATTCCCTCGCGGAAGGAGGCAAGGTGGCCCTGTACTACGGCTGCTTCACCTTGACGGGCGCCAGCCTGACCACCGGCAACCTGGTGGCCACCAACCTGAAGGACCTGGCCACCCAGGCCAAATGGACCCTCACGGACAGCACCCGGTACAAACTGGACACCCTCACACTCGGGAAAGACCTGGTGGAAGGCCTGCAGGACGGCCTGAAAGGGGTCCGGGAATACGACGAAGGGTATATCCTGTTCACCGGGAAATATGGTTACGGAAACAGCGAGCGAGGCACGATTCCTGCAAGGAGTGCCCTGGCTTATTATTTTTGGATTGAAAGTATAGACAATGAATAGACATCTTCTCCTTCCTCTCGCGGCACTGTGCCTGATGGCCGCCGCCTGTGCCCAGGGCACCACCGATTCCACCGGACAGGCCGCCAGCGAGTACCTGAGCCTGTGGATGGAAAAATACCATCCCGGCATCACGGCCACCGACGGCATCTACATCCTGGAAGACACCCCGGGCAGCGGCGATCTCTTCGACAGCGAAAACGACTACGTATATGCCAGCAGCACCATCCGGAGCCTTTCCGGAGCCATTTCCTCTTCCACGGAGGAAAGCATCGCCAAACAGCTGGGTACCTATGTCCTGGGCAATTACTACGGTCCCAAATACCAGATAGTGGGAGAAGGGTACAGCTACGCCGGCGTGGATGCACTCCTGAAGGGGATGCGCATCGGCGGCACCCGGACGGCCGTCATCCCGGCCTGGCTGCTCACCACCGCACGGTACGGCACGGGCCAGGAGTACCTGGACGCCTGTTCCAAATCCACCAGCCTCATCTACACCGTTACCTTGAAAGGGCAGACGGATGACATCGACCAGCACGAGCAGGACAGTCTCTCCCGCTATGTCCAGCGGGTCTACGGCGACATAGAACCCACCCTCTATATCACAGAGGAAGACGAGGAGATGGAAGGCATTTTCTACTTCCTTTCGGACACAGCCCCCTTTGAAGGGAAGACCGAATTTCCCCGGGACACCACCCTCCACCTCGACTACACCGGACGCCTCCTCAACGGCCAGATCTTCGACACCACCGACGAGATCGTCGCCAAAGATGCCGGCATCTACAAGGAAAGCAAAACCTACGACCCCGTCTCCATCACCTATGCCGAGAAGTACACCGACATCAAGATGGGAGACAGCAGTTCCCTGGTGAACGGATTCAAGGGCGGCCTGTCCCTGATGCGCTGGGTGGGCCAGAAAGCCATCATCCTGTTCACTTCGCCGCAGGGATACGGGGCCGACGGGAACGGCAACGTCATCCCGGCCTACTCTCCCCTTATTTTCGAACTTGAAATCGTGGAAGACTAGCCCATGAGCCAGACTTCCGTCCCTACAGAACTGGGCACCAAACCCATCGGAGCGCTGATCAGGCAGTATGCCGTTCCCGGCATCATTGCGATGACAGCGTCTTCGCTTTATAATATGGTGGACAGCATCTACATCGGCCATATCGCCGACGTGGGGTCCCTGTCCATCGCCGGCCTGGCCGTCACCTTCCCGCTGATGAACATCTCCACGGCGTTCGGCACGCTGGTGGGCGTCGGTGCCGCCACCATGATTTCCGTCCTCCTGGGCCAGAAAAACTACAAGACCGCCGGCAAAGTCCTGTGCAACGACGTTACGCTGAACATCTTGACCGGCGTCTTTTTCACCGCCGTCATGCTGCTGTGGATGGATCCCATCCTCCGCTTTTTCGGCGCATCGGACGCCACCCTCCCCTTTGCCCGGAGCTACATGGAGATCATCGCCCTCGGCAATGCCGTCACGCACCTGTACTTCGGCCTCAACTCCATTATCCGGTCATCGGGCAATCCCCGGCTCGCGATGCGGCTCACCCTTTTCACCGTCACATCCAACGCCATCCTGGACCCGGTGTTCATCTTTGCGCTGGGCCTGGGCATCCGGGGCGCGGCCATCGCCACCGTCCTGTGCCAGCTCATGGCCCTGGGATACACCTTCTGGTATTTCCTGAACCCGGATCGCTTCCTCCACCTGCCCCGATCCCGGAAAATATTCCGGGTGGACTGGAAGATCGCCTTCGACTCCCTGGCCATCGGCATGGGCCCGTTCCTGATGAACCTCGCCAGCTGCATCGTGGTGCTGTTCATCAACCAGCAGCTGGTCAAATGGGGCGGCGACCTCGCGATCGGCGCGTACGGCATCGTGAACCGCATCAGTTTCCTGTTCGTGATGATCGTGATGGGGTTCAACCAGGGCATGCAGCCCATCGCGGGATACAACTTCGGCGCCCGCCAATACGCCCGCGTGCGGGAAGTGTACCTGAAAACCGCCGGCTGGGCCACCCTGGTCCTGATGGTGGGCTTCCTCTTCTCGGAACTGCTGTCAGAACCCATGGTCCGCATCTTCACCTCCGACCCCGTCCTGGTGGAAAAGGCCTCCCACGGCCTCCGGAAGATGAACCTCGCGTTCCCCATCGTCGGCTTCCAGATGGTCACCACCAACCTGTTCCAGTGCCTGGGCATGGTGAAAAAGTCCATCTTCCTGTCCCTGTCGCGGCAGCTGCTGTTCCTGCTTCCGCTCATCTACATCCTGCCGCCCCTGATGGAGTCTGAAGCGGGCGTGTGGTACAGTTTCCCCATCTCCGACACCATCGCCGCCATCGTCACCGCCCTGTTCGCCGTCAGCCTCATCCGGAAGCTGGACCGGCTCAAAGACGGAGACGATCCGGGCATCCTCGGCAGTCAAATCTAAGCGCTATGCATACCATCATCAACATCGGACGTTCTTTCGGCAGCCGCGGCGGCTATGTCGGCCACACTATCGGCGAGAAGCTCGGCATTCCCTTCTACGACAACGACCTCATCTGCCAGGCCGCGGAAGAAAGCGGCTATTCCCGGAGCCTTTTCGCAAAGGCCGAAGAGAAGAACTCCTTCTTCTCCATGTCCAGCTTCTTCCCTTCCAGCCGCATCGGCTTTCTGGACGGGGGCTACGTGAATGAGAATATGCTCTTCAAGATTCAGAGCGAGGTCATCCGCTCCATCGCCGAGAAAGGAGACGCCATCATCATCGGCCGCTGTGCTGACTACATCCTGAGGGACCTCAAATGCCTGAACGTGTTCATCGGCGCACCGGATGAGTGGCGCATCGCCCGCCTCATGGAAAGCGAAGGCCTGGACGCCGACGAGGCCGAAAAGCTCATGCGCCGCAAGGACCGCACCCGCCAGACCTACTACAACTACTACACCTTCGGCCAGTGGGGGCATGCCTCCAACTACCACCTGTGCGTGGACAGCTCCGTGCTGGGCGTCGAAGGCACCGCCGACTTCATCATCGATTTCGGACGCAAAGCCGGCCTGGTGAAGTGAAGAAAGCCGGGCCGATACTGCTTCTTCTCGCGGCCCTGCTGGGCGGCGGCTCCCTGCTCCTGAAAGGGCACCGGAGCAGCCCCGACGTCCCCGCCCCTCCCGTCGTCTGGAAAGATTCCCTGAACCGGAGCCTCACCAACGAGATGTCTTCCCTCCCGCGGATGGACGCAGTGGTGGACAGTTTCCTGAACTTCTGGAGCATCCACGGGGCCTCCCTCGCCGTCAGCCGGAACGACTCCCTCCTGTACGCCCGCGGCTACGGCATGGCCGACAGCCAAACCCCCATGACCCCCGGCACCACGCTCCGGCTGGCCTCCGTCTCGAAACTCCTCACTGCCGTCGGCATCATGCGGCTGCAGGAGCAGGGAAAGCTGTTCCTGGAGACGCCGGTCTTCGGCCCGCTGGGCGTGCTGAACCAGTACGACAGCTACATCCACGACGAGAACTACTACCTCATCACGGTAGAACACCTTCTGCGGCACCAGGCCGGATTCACCGCCCGCGGCGGCGATCCCGTCTTCTCCCCCTACCCTTCCCTGGATGCACTCCTCCGCAAGCAGCTGGGCCGGCGCCTCTATTTCGAGCCCGGCACCTGGCAGGAGTACTCCAACCTGGGCTTCCTGCTGCTGTCCCTCATCATCGAGAAAGTGTCCGGAAAGCCTTATGAGACCTTTATGCAGGAGGAAGTCTTCGGCCCGGCCCTTTGCCGGGATTTCCGCATCGCGGGGAATTACCTTGAGGACCGCCATCCCGGCGAAAGCCGATACTACATGCAGCCGGACGCCGAGCGCTGCGCCTCTTTCGACGGGCGTTTCGCCTCCGTGGAGAAATGCTACGGCGGCAACGACATCGCGGGCTCGAAGGGAGCCGGCGGGTGGACGGGATCGGCCCCGGAACTGGCCCGGCTGGTGGCCTGCATCGACGGAACGGGGCCCGTGGAAGACATTCTGGACCCGTTCAGCGTCCGCCAGATGACCACCTGGTACGACCCTGACACCTTCTCCCTGGGCTGGAACGACACCAAACCCGACGGCGAATGGACCCGCTCCGGTTCCTTCTCCGGCACCCAGGCCCTCATCAAGACCTATCCGGACGGAGAGTGCTGGATCCTGGTGTGCAATACGTCGGCCTGGCGGGGATCGCGCTTCGCCCACAACATCGCCGCCCTGTTCAAGGACCTCAGGAACCGTTTCTCGGGGGATCTTCCCCGGCGGGATTTGTTCCGTCAGTAAAAAAACACTATCTTCGCGCCAAAACCAACTGTTATGGCCGACGAAACCATTATCTTCTCGATGAACGGTGTGGGAAAAGTGCTCCCCCACAACAACAGAGTCATCCTCAAAGACATTTACCTGAGCTTCTTCTACGGTGCCAAGATTGGCATTATCGGCCTCAACGGATCCGGTAAGAGTACGCTCCTGAAGATCATTGCCGGTGTGGAGAAATCCTACAAAGGCGAGGTCGTGTGGGCACCCGGATACAGCGTGGGCTACCTGGAGCAGGAGCCGCAGATGGACCCGGAGAAAACCGTCCTGGAAGTAGTCCAGGAAGGGGTTCAGCAGGTCATGGACATCCTGAAGGAATACAACGACATCTCCATGAAATTCATGGAGCCCATGGACGACGACGAGATGAACCGCCTCATCGAGCGGCAGGGCGAGCTCACCGAACAGATCGACCATCTGGGCGGCTGGGAGATCGACGCCAAGCTGGAGCGGGCCATGGACGCCCTCCAGTGCCCGCCGTCGGAGCAGCTGGTGAAGAACCTCTCCGGCGGTGAACGCCGCCGCGTGGCGCTGTGCCGGCTTCTGCTGCAAGAGCCGGACGTGCTGCTTCTGGACGAGCCCACCAACCACCTGGACACCGAATCCATCCAGTGGCTGGAGGCCCATCTGCAGCAGTACAAGGGCACGGTCATCGCCGTCACGCACGACCGCTACTTCCTGGACAACGTCGCCGGCTGGATCCTGGAACTGGATCGCGGAGAAGGCATTCCCTGGAAAGGCAACTACTCCTCCTGGCTGGACCAGAAGACCAAGCGCCTGGCCATGGAAGAAAAGGCCGAATCCAAACGCCGCAAGACCCTGGAACGGGAGTTGGAATGGGTCCGGATGGCCCCGAAAGCCCGCCAGGCCAAGCAGAAAGCCCGTCTGGGCGCCTATGAGAAACTGGCTGCGGCAGACACGAAGCAAAAAGAGGCCAACCTGGAAATCTACATTCCCAACGGACCGCACCTCGGGAACAAAGTCATCCGCTTCAACGATGTCTCCAAAGCCTACGGGGACAAACTCCTGTTCGAGCACCTGAGCTTCGAACTCCCGCCGGCCGGCATCGTGGGCGTCATCGGCCCCAACGGAGCGGGAAAGACCACGCTGTTCCGCCTGATCATGGGCATCGAACAGCCCGACAGCGGTACCATCGAAATCGGAGAAACCGTGAAAATCTCCTATGTGGACCAGCAGCACCGCTCCATCGACCCGGACAAGACCGTGTACGAAACCATCGCCGGCAACTCCGAATGGGTGCGCATGGGCGGCCGCGACGTCAACGCCCGCGCCTGGGTCTCCCGCTTCAACTTCTCCGGGGCCGACCAGGAAAAACTGTGCGGCGTCCTCTCCGGCGGTGAACGCAACCGCCTGCACCTGGCCCTCACCCTCAAGGACGAAGGCAACGTGCTCCTGCTGGACGAACCCACCAACGACGTGGACGTGAACACCATCCGCGCCCTGGAAGAAGGTCTGGACGGCTTTGCCGGCTGCGCCGTCGTCGTCAGCCACGACCGCTGGTTCCTGGACAGGATCGCCACCCACATCCTCGCCTACGAAGGCGACGGCAAAGTGGTCTTCTTCGAAGGCAACTACCAGGAATACGAAGAGAACCGCAAAATGCGCCTGGGCCCCGACGCGGCACCCAAGCGCTTCAAGTACAAGAAGTTGATGGAGTAATGTCCTGTGTTCTAAAGGGTGAACGGGACATCGGCACGGATATCGGCGGAGGAGGTGCCCAGGAGGGCATGGAACTCCCCAGGCTCGGCCACCCACCGGTGTGCGGCCGCATCAAAGAAACTGAGCGCTTCCCGGTCAATCGCGAAGCTGACCTGCCGGCTTTCTCCGGGCTGGAGGTACACTTTCTCGAACCCTTTCAGTTCTTTCGCAGGGCGGGCCACCGATGCCTCTGTGTCGCTGATGTAGAGTTGAAGCACCTCGGCACCGGGGACTTTGCCCGTATTGGTGAGCGTCGCCCTGACAGACCAGCCGTCTCCAGAGCGCTTTACTGAAGCGCCGGACACCTCGAAGGTGGTATAGCTGAGTCCGTGGCCAAATGCGAACTGCACGGGAATCTCCTGCGTATCATACCAACGGTAACCGATAAACACGCCTTCATCATAATACTCCTGCCACCATTCCGTCCCTTCTTCCTGAATACCGGGATACTGGCGGGCGGACCTCAGGGGACCGTCGGAAAGGGCTACAGGCATGGTGAAGGGCAGTTTTCCGGAAGGATTGACTGTGCCGGTGAGCACATCCACCAGCGCATGTCCGCTTTCAGAGCCGCCATACCAGCCCTGCACAATGGCATTTACTTTGCCGGCCCAGGGCATGGCAACGGGCGATCCGGAAATATTCACCACGACGAGAGGTTTACCCGTGGCGGAAAGCGCTTCAATGAGCGCATCCTGCCCATAAGGGAGGACGATGTCTTCGCGGTCTGTTCCTTCGTTGTCCTGGTATTTACTCTTGTTCAGTCCGCCGATATACAGGATGCAGCTAGCGTCCCGGCTGGCGGCGACGGCGTCAGCAAGAAGCTGCTGCGCACTCCGGCTTTCGCCAAGATCCTGGCCAGTCCAGACCTTGTTGTAGACCGTGGTCGTATCGCCTACGTAGCCGCGCTCCCAGACCACCTGGGCATGAGTGTCGAAGACTTCATGCAGGGCATCGAGCGGAGTCACCTCATACTTGGTCTTGAGGTTGGAGGAGCCGCCGCCCACCACCATCATCTTATAGGCATTTTCCCCGACGACCAGCAATTTACCTCCTTCAGGAAGTGCCAGAGGCAACGTACCGTCGTTCCTGAGGAGGACAAGTCCGTCGGCCGCAATCTTACGGGCGGCGGCGAAATGCTCCGGTGACGTGAAGCTCCCAAAATGCGGGTCTTTGCTCATGGACGTACGGAAAATGGTACGGAGGATACGGCTTGCCTTGTCGTTCAGGTCCGCTTCCGTGGCACGACCGTCCCGCAAGCGTTCCAGGTAGGGACGGGCAAGATGATAATTGGCATAACTGTCCGATGCGGCGCCCCTCAGGCCATTGGTCCAGGTTCCCATCTCGATATCCAGGCCGTTGGTGACGGCCTCGTCGTCGTCCCGGCAGCCGCCCCAGTCGCTCACCACCACTCCGTCGAAGCCCCATTCCCCTTTCAGGATATCGCACAGAAGCCTTTTGTTGTGGCAATTGAACTGGCCGTTATACAGATTGTAAGAGCCCATGATGGCCCAGGCGCCGCCTTCCACGACGGCCTTGCGAAAAGCGGGCAGATAGATTTCGTACAAGGTGCGGTCGTCCACAACGGAGTTGGTGGCGGTCCGGCGGGTCTCCTGGTTATTGACGGCAAAATGCTTGACGCAAGCCGCCACACCGTTGGACTGGACCCCCTGGACATACGGAACCACCAGCTCTCCAGCCAGGAAAGGATCTTCTCCCATATACTCGAATGTACGCCCGTTCAGCGGCGTCCTGCCCATATTGATACCGGGGCCCAGCAAGATATCCTTTTTCCGGTAACGCGCCTCCTGGCCGATGCAGTCGCCATACAGGCGCGACAGGTCACGGTCCCATGTAGCCGCAAGATTCACCAGTGCAGGGAACGCCGTGCAGGAGTCATTGGTCCAGCCGGCCTGGTCCCAATCATCCCAAAGGACTTCCGGGCGGATACCATGGGGGCCGTCTGTATGCCAAAGCTCCGGGATTCCAAGCCGGGGAACACCGGCGCTGGAAAACTTGGACTGGGCATGTGTCAAGGCCACTTTCTCCTCCATTGTCATACGGGACAGGGCGTCTGCCACCCGCTGTTCAAGCGGGGCGGACGGATTCAGGTAAGCAGGGCCTTCCGCTGTTTTGGGGGCACAAGCCAAAACGGAAAGAGCAAGGGTAAAAGAGAGAAGTCGTTTCATAAAACAGTTGATTATTTATCTCAAATCTATGTTCCAAGGGACAATCCGGGTGGGGAAAGCCGCTATGCGCAGAGTGGTACATCCGTAGGGAATCAGTTCCAGGGTCACGTCCCTGCCGGAGTCGTTGCCGTCCTCGGTCCAGAAAGCCACCGCTTCCGGCACCTGCCAGTGTGGCAGTTCGCGGGCGGGGACATAAAGGCGCATAGGGGCGGCGGAAGGGGTCCATGGCCAAGTTCCATCCCAAGGCTGCTCCTCCACACGGCAGTCATCGGCCGAGAAACGGTCCCGCATGAGGCAGTAATTCCAAGGAGTATCCGAGGTCACTTCCCAGGCGCCCTCGCCGTAGTACCGGTCACGGCCTTCGAAGGGAAGCCAATTCCAGTGCTCCTCCATCTTCAAGCCGTACAGGAGCGGACCACGGACAAAGGACCAGGCCTGGTCATACCAGGCTTCTGTTGTCAGCCCCATGGGGAAGGAAAGGGTGACGCTGTCGCCCCGTTTCCATTCCCGGTGCAGGCACAGGATACCGTTTTCCGGCGACACATCCACGGCTTCCCCGTTCACCAGCACAGTGAAAGAGGAACACCACACAGGAACACGGAAACGCAACGGGAACGAAGCCTTTTTCACTTTTTTCCTGGCATAATCCACGGTGAACGCCACGTTTTCCCGGAAAGGGTAGCCGGTGGTTTCCCGGATTATAACCTCGACGCCCGAAATCTGGGCCGTCACCGTTGAAGGGGCGTAGACCAGCGCAGCCAGACCGCCGTCCGACGTGGCATACCACAGATTCTGCGTGAACTTGGGCCAGCCCTGATGCATGTTGGAAAGGCAGCACGGATAGCCGTTCAGGGTACCGAAAAGCACATCCGTGTCGTCGTGCGGCGTGGAGAAAGGACGCCAGTCCCGGGTGGCCGACACTTGGTTTAACTGCTGATAATACTGTTTCCCCGTGAAGTCATCATTCACTTGAGCCGGAAGGACATTATATGCGACGCGTTCCAGATAGTCGGCCCAGAAGGGATCTCCGGTGATGCGGAGGAGCGTTTCCAGCGAGTACATCATCTCCACGGCGGTACAGAGTTCGCTGCCGCGGGAGGGATGGCCCCAGTGGAGCATCTCGTCACCGGCCCAGAGTCCTGTTGGCAAGCCCACTGTATGGCGGATGGTTTCGACGGCCTTTTTCAGCGCAGCCAGGTCATCCTCGCTGTGGGAAAATTGCCACCACACACCCGGGGCCTTGAATCCCTGACCCAGGTTCACGCAGTGCACACTCCCCTGCTGGGAGAAAATGCCCCCATCCTGGAATAGGAACGTCCAATCAAACATTTGGGCGTGAAGGAGTTCCCCCAGTTCCAAGAGCTTTTCGTCTCCTGTAAGATTGTACAGCCAATAGACGATGTCCAGGTTGTCGGCCCCTCTCCAGCGGCCCCAGTCGGACCAGTGGTCCAGCGGACAGGCGGTAAGGGTAGAGAGCTGATAGTGAAAATAACGGGTGAGGCACTCTGGGACGCGGGGGTCGCCGGTGGCCATATAATGCTGTTTCAGAATCTTGAGAGCCACCATCTTGGGCCACCAGTCATGGGTGCCGCCCCTTTGGAGTCCATACACGAAAGGATGGTCTTCGGCCGGCCCCAGATAACCGTTCTCCTGCTGGGAGGCAAGGATAGCTTCCACCCAAGTTTCGGCCTTGGAAATCAACTGCTTGTCGTTAAGCAAATACGCCAGCGGCAGGAGGCCGTCCACCCAGTAGGGGCCGCGTTCCCAGGCATCGCCGTCCCCGCCCAGCCAGGCATTGGAAGGTCCCATCACCTGGGGGTAAACCTCGTCAAGATGACCGGTGAGGCCACTGGCCTGGCGCCGGAGCTGTTCCGCCAGCCAGCCGTCGGCCCGGATGGCGCCCAGCGGGAGTTCCGCATAGAGCGACGGCTCCAGCGGAGCACGGTTAAACACTTGGGCCGTGCAGAGGGTGCTGCCCAGGACAGCCGCCCCGACAATAATAATACGCAGGTTCATCAGGCTTGATTTTTCCAATAAGCTTCAATTTCTTCCAGCGTTTTGCCGGTGGTATTGGGGACATGCCGATACATGATCCACAGATAAGGGACGCACATGAAGGCAAACAGGAAGAAGGTACCGGCCGGGGTGAGGGTTTCCAGCATCCAAGGGGTGAGCTGCCCGATCAGATAGGTACCAATCCAGAGGGCGAAACCGGCGATGGACATCGCGAGGCCGCGCACCCGGTTGGGATACATCTCGCTAAGCAGCACAAACACTACGGCACTGATGCTGATGGCCGTGCAGAACACATACAAAAGGAAGAAGGTGAGCATGAAGCCTGTCGGCAGGCTGGTAAAAGGCAGGAAATACAGACCAATCATCAGAAGGCACACGATCATACCCCCTACGCCCCACCAGACCAGCTGCTTGCGGCCCACCTTGTCAATGATGGCAAGGGCGAGGACAGTGGTAAGCATATTCACGACACCTACGAGGACCGTGGAGAAGAGCGGGTCCTCAAAGCCGGCATCGGCAAAAATCTTGGGGCCATAGTACAAGACGGCATTCACGCCCATGAACTGACCCAGAATAGCGATGGCGCTGCCGATCAGGACCGCCTTCAGGATGCCTTTCTCGCGGAGGGCTTTCCACTCCTCGCTCTTGTCTTCCCGCTGTCCGCGGACGGCGAGCCAGCGCGGGCTCTCCGGAATGAAGAAAACCAGAACCAGGAACAGCAGGTCCGGAATGGCCTCGGCTCCCAGCATGGGCCGCCAGTAATCCGGCATGGCCGTTCCCTTCAGGATAAGGTAGTTGGCCAGATACGCCAGCAGGAAGCCGATGGTGATAAACAGCTGATACAGACTCACCATGGTGCCCCGCACATGCGCCGGAGACACCTCTGAAATATAGATAGGCGACACGATGGAAACGATTCCGATACCAAATCCTCCCACAATACGGAAGATTACCAGTTGCGTGAAATCGGCTGCTACGGCACACCCGATGGCCGATATGGAGAACAACAAGGCCGATATGAGCATGGTCTTCTTCCGACCCAGGAAATCCGACATCATGCCCGCCACCAGAACACCCAGGATGGAGCCGATGAGGGCGCACCCCACATACCAACCTTCGCCGCCCGTGGACAGGCCGAACTGGGTCTTCACCACTTCCGTGGTGCCGGAGATGACGGCCGTATCGTACCCGAAGAGGATGCCGCCGATGGCAGCCACCACGGCCAGGAAAACTACATGTGCACTGACTTTCTGATTCATAGGTTCAACATTTTTATTGCTGGATAAAAACCTTTATATTTGCCGATACTAAATAACTGTTTCCGTGGAAAACCGCCGCTCCTTTTTAAAAAAAACCGCACTGGCCGCTGCTGCCGCGCCCCTTGTCGCTTCTTCCTGTAAGAGATTGCCTTCTGCCGACCGCTACGGCATTGAAACCGACCCTTCCGTTCATTCGCAACTGCTGGTCTCCAAAGGAAACGCCCTTCCCATTACGGGCACTTTCCTGGATGAGATTTCGCACGACATTCCCCACCAGAACTGGGGAGAACAAGAATGGGACCGCGACTTCCGCTACATGAAAGCCATGGGAATCGACACGGTGATTGACATCCGCTGCGGCTACCGGAAATTCATTACCTATCCATCCCCCTACCTTCTGAAAAAAGGCTGCTACATGCCTTCTACAGACCTCATTGACATGTTCTGCCGTCTGGCCCAGAAGTATGGCATGACCTTCATGCTGGGTCTGTACGACTCCGGAAAATACTGGGACACAGGCGACATGCGCTACGAGGTGGAGTCCAATAAATACGTGATTGACGAAGTCTGGGAGCGATATGGAAGCAAGTATTCCAGTTTTGGCGGCTGGTACATTTCCGGCGAGATTTCTCGCGCCACCAAAGGTGCCATCGAAAGCTTCCGCACCATGGGACGGCAATGCAAAGAAGTGTCCGGCGGCCTTCCCACCTTCATTTCTCCTTGGATTGACGGAAAGAAGGCGGTGGATGCGGCGGGCGGAGCGCTCACCAAAGCGCAGGCCGTTTCCGTGCAGGAGCATGAGCGGGAGTGGAACGAAATCTTTGACGGCATCCATGAATATGTGGACGCCTGCGCCTTCCAGGACGGGCACATCGACTACGACGAACTGGACGCTTTCTTCACCGTGAACAAACAGCTTGCCCGCAAATACGGCATGCAGTGCTGGACCAATGCGGAAAGCTTTGACCGGGACATGCCTATCAAGTTTTTCCCCATCAAGTTCGATAAACTCCGCCTGAAGCTGGAGGCTGCGGGCCGATGCGGCTACGACAAGGCCATCACCTTCGAGTTCAGCCACTTCATGAGCCCGCAGAGCGCTTATGCACAGGCCGGCCATCTGTACGACCGATACCGGGAGTTCTTTCAGTTGTAAGTGCGCGCTCATCGTCCCTGGGATTTCAGAATCTCGTAGCGGACCGTCCAGCGGAAAGGCTTTCCGGGAATGGCCCTGAAGGCATTGTACGGTTCCGGACAGGCAATCCGGTGGTTGGACCAGAATACCGTGCGAAGCACCGGGACATCGCCCGAAATCCGGACCTGAAGCGGTCCTTCAGACAGGGTAAGGCGATACGGCATTCCTGCGGAACCCTTTTCATGGATATTCCCGGTAAAGACGGATTCTCCCTTTTCCAACGGCCGGGAAAACCGGAGGCCGGAAAGGCCGAAGGCAATGCTGTCATAGGCGGCACGCCAGGTTCCATCGGGAGTAAAAGGGAAATCCAGCGTCCTGGAAGGGCCCACAGACATCTTGCCCAGTGTAAAGAAGTTATGGTTGTACACTTCCCCTTCCAAAGGGGTGAAGGCATCCAGTTCATGGCGGATTTCGAAAGCGCTTTCCCCCGTCAGCGAAACGGTTTTGACGTAATCGTAGAATCCTTCCAGATGGTGCCGAAAATGCATGGCGCTGTCCGTTTCCTCCATGGACCAGATTCCACCGTCCGCCACGGGGTACAAGTGGAAACGGTCATAGGGCTGCACATCCGGCAGAAGGAGGCCGACGCCGATTTTGAGGATGCGTCCGTCCGGGAGAAACACCGGAGAGAACTCCTCCGCAGGGCCGCAGACTGCGTCATGCATGCATGGGTCGTACTGTTCGAACCAACGGCCGCACAGTTCCGTTCCCTGATACAGGAGAGAGTCGAAGACGCCGGAGCGGTCAAAGCGCGTGCCTTGATAAAAACCGTCCTCCGGCTGGTGGAGCCGAAGTCGTAACCGGACTGTCTGCAAATTTATCATACAATTGCAAAAATACGAATAAATTATTGTAGAATGCAATTTTTTTCATATTTTTGTACCACAGTACACCACAGACGGATTTCAGCCTAAAATATGAAATATCAATTCAAACAATCAAAATGGTATAAATGGGAAGTCCTGGCCCTGTTGTGGGTCGCTTATCTGCTGAACCAGGGAGACCGCCAGGTCTTCAATTCAGTACTTCCTCTCATCCGTGACAGCCTGAGCCTGACGGACACCTCCGTAAGCCTGATCGCCGTATTCTTCAACTTGTTCTATGCCGCCATGGTGCCCATCGGCGGCTGGATGGGAGACCGCTTCTCCCGGAAATGGGTCTGCACCCTGAGCATCCTGTTCTGGAGCGTAGCCACCATGTTCACCGGCCTGGCCAACGGCGTGTTCCTCCTCATCCTCACCCGCTCGGTTGCGACCGGCGGCGGAGAGGCCTTCTTCGGCCCAGCCAACTATTCCCTGCTGGGGCAGTACCATACGGACACCCGCGCCCGGGCCATGTCCATCCATCAGACTTCGTACTATGTAGGCGTCATCCTTGCCGGCTGGCTGGCCGGTTACATCGGCGACCACCTGGGCTGGCAGTCTGCCTTCTACATCTTCGGCGGCGCCGGCGTCCTCTGGGCGGCCGTCATGGCCTGGCGGCTGAAAGACCGCCCCGAAGCCAAAGGGGAAGTCGCTCCGGCCAAACCAAGCATCTGGGACGGTTTCAAGACAGTGTTCACCACCCCGACCGCACTGATGGTCACCATCGGCTTCTGCGGATTCATCTTCGTCATTACCGGTTACATGACCTGGGTTCCTACCTTCCTTCAGGAAAACTTCGGCCAGAATGGCGCGCAGGCAGGCCTTAATTCCATGCTCTGGACCTATGTGGCTGCGTTTATCGGCGTCCTGCTGGCCGGCACCCTGTCAGACAGATGGGCAGCCAAGGACCCCAAGAAACGCATGATCATACAAGGAGCAGGCCTCATCCTCGGCGCTGCATTTCTGCCCTTCATGGGATCCGTCTCCAATATCTGGATCCTGTATCTATGTTTTGCCGGCTGGGGTTTTTTCCGCGCCTTTTTTGACGCCAACATCTACGCCGCCCTCTATGACGTGACGCCCGAGCACCTGCACGCCAGCTGCTCGTCGGCCATGATCATGACAGGGTTTGCCGTAGGCGCAACAGCGCCTTATATCCTGGCCCTCATCAAGCAGAGCACCGGCAGCCTCAACGCCACCTTCCCCATCCTGGGCCTCATCTGGCTCCTGTGCGGGGCAGCCTGCCTTTGGGTAAGCTACAAATACTATAACCGAGACAATTTAAAAATAACACAGAATGCAAGCAAGCGATAAACAGCGGAAACCAAAGGCAGGACTACTCCTCATTGCCTCCCCGCGTTTCAAGAACCTCTACGGACCCAAGCGCGGCACATATGGCGAGCGCAAAGACCTGGCTGTCAAAGACATAAAAGCATCCATGGACTTCCTGGACCTGGTGGATCCCGGCATTGTCTATGAAAGGGAAGACGCCGAGAAAGCGTTGAACCTTTTCTTCCAGGAAAAAGTGGACTTCGTTTATGCTGAATTCCTTTCATGGAGTGAGGACTTTGCATGGATCCGCTTCCTCCGTGACTGCCCGGAGATGCCCATTCTCTTCTGCAATGTCGCCAAGCCCCGGATGACATTTGAGACTACCCTTGACGAGGATGATTTTGTAGACTATCTCTGCGCAGGAACCCTTGTGGGCTCCCTGGAGGGCTCCGGCAGCATCAGGCGAATCCCCCGGAAAGGCGTCCGCACCGTCATGGGCACCCGTGAGGAGATTACGGAAAAGGTCCGCGTTTTCGCCGATGCCGCACGTGTCCGAAGCATCCTGCGCCACTCCAACGTGGGCCTGATGGCCAATATGAACGAGGCCATGTGGAGCACCTATATCGACAACTACGACCTCTTTACCAAAATCGGCCCGGAGATTCACTACCTGCCGTACTCTGACTACGGTACCGAGATAGACAACCTTACCGACGAAGAAGTAAAAGCCTATGCCGACGAACTCACCTCCAAGTACAAGATGATGGACGACGTGGAGTACGACAAATTCATCGGCTGCGTAAAAGCCACCCTCGGCATCAAGAAACTGGCCCAGAAGAACGACATCGACTGCTACGTGTACAACGATATCGACCAGGCCACCTTCCGCACGGCCGGCTGCCGCGCAGGCTTCTATCCGCAGTGGTTCAATGAAAACGTAAGCGTACTGGTCCCCGAGGCCGATATCGGCGCCGGTCTCATCACCTACATCCTCAAGCTCCTGAGCGGAAAGAATGTCAATTTCATCGAGCCTTTCCACATTGAAGACGACTTCGGGACCTTCGCCGGCGGCCATGCAGGCCCCAACGACCACAACGACCCCGCCTGGCAGGACAACGTGATAATCGCCCGCGACGTGCGCTTTGCAAAAACCTCCTGGAAGTATGCAGGAGCGCCTTTCGCATGGTATCGCATCAGCCCCGGAATGAAGACCGTCGCCGGCCTGTATGAGGAAAACGGCAAGTACAAGCTGGTCACTTTCCTCGCCGAAAGCCTCTCCGAAAAAGACACCCCGCAAAGCCACAAAAAACACCTCCTGGCCACCTACAGCCACACGATTTTCCGTCCGCAGGTTCCTGTCAAGGAACTCTTCGAAAAAGTGCTCAAGGTGGGAGTTACCCAGCACTATGCCATTGCCGACGGCGACTGGCGTCCCCAGCTGGAAGCCTTTGCAGAAATTATGGGATTTGAGTTTTATAACTATTAAAAGATCCCGGTCAAGCCGGGCACAACAAAAGCAATATGAGTTTCATGTATAATCCCTACCCGTTCGACGACCTGGTTCCCGTGAACCGGCCGGCCATCCGCGACGAGGTGGGAAAACAAGTAGTAAAAGGGAGTGTAAATGTAGCCAAAAAGCTTGCCTCCGGGCTGGAAAACGGCATGGTCATCGGCATCGACGGCTACGTCGGGGCCGACTTTGCCCGCACCGTGAACCTCCTGGAACAGCAGCTCCACGTCCGCGGCCTGAAAACCCGCAAGATAGACTTCCGCAGCGTATACAAAAACGAAAAGGAACTTTGGGACCTTGTGGACAGCAAACTGAGCTGGGACCGCAGCGAAGACCCCACTCTTCTTTTCGGGCAAGTTTACAAGGGCGGTTATGAAGGCTTGCTGGATCCGGACAAACTGGAAGGTTTGAAAAGGCAGAAAGACCGTCCCGACGCTGTTACCATCGTCTACGGGCAAGGATGCCTGATCAAAGGCCTCAGGGGCTTCTACGACGTGAAGGTATTCCTCGATGTAACCCCAAAAGAAAGCATCCTCAGGATCCGCCGCGGACAGTATATCAACATAGGCATGGACGAGGCGCTCACCACGCCCCTCATTATCCGCCGCTGCTACTACTGTGACTTTGAAGTGGCAGTGGGCCTACGCCGCGAGCTCCTCGCCCGGGAAAGGAATGTCGACTTCTACGTAGAGAACGACAACCCCAACGAGAACATCCTTCTCCCTTACGATGCCTTCAGCGAAGTTACGTCGGCCCTTTCCAGCTATCCGTTCCGCTGCAAACCCGTCTATCTGGAAGGAGTCTGGGGCGGCACTTACATGAAAAAACTCCGCAAACTCCCGGCCCAGATGCGCAACGCAGCCTGGGTGTTCGACCTCATTCCCATGGAGGTGAGTGTTCTGGTTGACGTGAAGGGCACCCTGCTGGAAATCCCGTTCTCCACCTTTTTCATGAAAGAAGGCGAAAAAGTGCTGGGGCCCAAGGTAGTGGACAAATTCGGCGGATACTTCCCCATCCGCTTCAACTGGGACGACAGTTACCACTCCACCGGCAACATGAGCATCCAGTGCCACAGCGGAAGCGCTTATAACAAAGCCCATTATAATGAATTCGGCCGGCAGGACGAAAGCTACTACGTCGTGGTCACCGGTCATGACGCCAAAACCTTCATCGGCTTCCGCGACGACGCCGACATCCCCGAATTCTTCCGCGCCATCGAAGCGGCCGACACAAAGCATCAGCCCGTGGACTATATGAAATACGTGAGCTACGAGAAGTCCGTGCCCGGCCTCCAGGTGATGTTGCCCGCCGGCACCATCCACTCCAGCGGCCGCAACCAGGTGATCCTGGAGATCGGCTCGCTTACCATCGGCTCATATACGTATAAGATGTACGACTACCTGCGCCTGGACTTTGACGGGAAGCAGCGCCCCATCCATACCAAGCTGGGAGAGCTGAACGTGAACCAGCAACGCCGAACCTCCGTCATCCACGACCCCGCCAGCAAAGACTACATTGTGCAGGAGCCACGCCTCGCCGCTTCCGGCGAAGGCTGGGAAGAATACATCGTAGGTGAAAACGAGCAGTTGTACTTCAGCCTGCGCCGCCTGGAATTCGAAAAGACCTGCACCCAGCGCACTGACGGCAAGTTCCACGTCCTCACGCTGGTGGATGGTGAAAAAATCCGAGTCCGCAGCAAGGCGCACCCCGAACGTGCCTATGAGGCTTCGTTCATGGACCTGGTCGTCGTTCCGGCCGACATGGGCGAATACGTCATCGAGAACCTGGGCGCCGAACCCATCCGCGTCCATAAGACCCTGCTCCGGGACGGATACGAAGATGTTGAACTCTAAGGCATATCGCCTCCTGGACGTTGGCGGCACCTTCGTCAAGTGTGCCGACGGCCGTCAGGTTCCCATCCCCTCCGATGGGAGCAGGGAGGAGATTGCCGCTGCACTTGCTAAAGCGGTCGGCCCTCTGGACGGCGTGAAAGGAATTGGCGTAGCCATTCCCGGTCCCTTCGACTACCGGGAAGGTGTTTTCCGGATGGAGCACAAGTTCGCCGCCGTGAAAGACCTGGCTTTCCGTACCCTTGCCTGTGTACCGGAAGGAATTCCACTCCGGTTCGGCCATGACGTGAACACCCTCCTTCTGGGTTCTGTCCGGATGCTGGGGCTCAAAAATGCCGCCGTGGTCACGCTGGGCACCGGCCTGGGATTCAGCTACTACACGGACGGAAAGGTTCACGTCAATGAAAAAGGCTCTCCTGCCCGCAACCTCTGGAATCTCCCCTATGGAGAAGGAATTCTGGAAGATGTCATCAGCGCCCGGGGGATCCGGAACGCCTATCGGGAAAAGACTGGGGACGGATCCCAGAGTGCATACACCGTTGCCAAGCTCGCCTTTGGAGGGGACATCCCCGCACTGGAAGTTTATGACCATGTAGGCTCAGTGCTCGGCGAATTCCTGAAAGACACGCTGCCGGACATCCGGACAGACACCCTGCTTGTGGGCGGTCAGATTTCCAAGTCCCTGAGCCTGATGCTCAGGCCCTTGCAGAATGCCCTGGAAGGCATTGCCATCCTGCCGGTTCCGGAAGGAGCTGTCTTTGAAGGACTGTCCGCGCTACTTGAACCAACGACTGTTTATTAACACATAATAAAAACATCAATGATTAAAAAACTCAGCCTTCTGGCCATGCTCCTCATCCTGACCTTGGGTCTGGATGTCAGTGCACAGAATCGGAACGTTAAGGGTAAGGTCATTGACGAGACGGACGCACCGGTCGCCGGCGCTTTTGTCACCGTCAAAGGCGAAACCCGCGGCGTCATGACTGACGGCGCCGGTCGCTTCGACATTTCCGTCAAGCCCACGGACTACCTGATTGTAAGCTTCCTGGGTTACGAAGACGAAGAAGTTCCCGTGAACAGCCAAACCGACATGCTCGTGAAACTGGTTCCCCAGGCCAACCAATTGGACGAGGTGGTGATGGTGGCCTACGGTGCCCAGAAAAAAGCGTCCGTCATCGGCTCTATCACTTCAGTCGATGCGGAAGTGCTTAAAGCGCCCATCGGCCAGCTCTCGACGGGCCTGGCCGGTAAACTGGCCGGCGTAGTGGCTGTCCAGCACACCGGTGAACCGGGCTCCAGCGCCGAATTCTGGATCCGTGGCGTGAACACCTTCGGTGCCAACGCCTATCCGCTCATCCTGGTAGACGGTGTCGAGCGCTCGATGGACCTGGTGGACACCGAAGACATCGCCTCCTTCTCCATCCTGAAGGATGCAACCGCCACCGCCCTGTACGGCGTCCGCGGTGCAAACGGCATCGTCCTCATTACCACCAAGCGCGGCAGCGAGTCCAAGCCCAAGGTAAGCGTGAAACTGGAATCCGGCCTCACCGCCCCCACCCAGCTGCCCCAGATGGCGTCGGCCGAACAGTTCATCAACTACCTGAACACCATGCAGCCCGGCATGATCGACGACTACAGCCGTTCCATGTACCTGGCTTCCGACGAGGTTCGCTCCCAGCGGGTAAACACGGCCGATGACGCCCTCCCCATCCTGTACAGCGACCTCTACCCCAACGTGGACTGGATGAAGCAGCTGTTCAAGAGCCAGGCGGTGAACCGCAAGGCCAACATCGCCGTCGTGGGCGGTACCAAGAATGTCCGGTACTACGCCGGAGGTTCCTACTATTTTGAAGACGGTATCTTCAACGTAGCCCAGAACGACCGCTATAACGCCCAGATGAATTACCAGCGGTTCAACTTCCGCACCAACGTGGATATCAACATCACAAAGTCCACTGTCCTGGGCATGGACCTGAGCACCCAGTTCACCAAAAAGAACAAGCCGGGCAGCGACATCAGCGAGATTTACAATTACGCGCTGCAGATTTCCCCCATCGGCTTCCCCGTGGTGTTCAGCGACGGGACCCTCTCCAACCCCGAGAATGGACGCAACCCGTACAACCTCATCAACAACATGGGTTACGCGGAAACATCCTCCCAAAATGCCCAGACCACCGTTTCCCTCACCCAGGACTTCTCTGAATTCCTTCTGGAAGGGCTTACGGCCAAAATCCAGGTTTCCTGGGATGCCAAGAGCACTACGTCCTACACCAATGTTATCCTGCCCCGCATCTACTTCCTGCGCTACAATTCCGACATCGCGGACTATGAATACGCCCTGCAGGGAAACAGCGGAACCGGATATATCAACACTTCCAGCTCCGGCGTCAGCGGCCAGACCGTCCTGAATGTGGAAGCATCGGCCAATTATGAGCACAGCTTCAACAGCGCCCACCGCGTGGGAGGCATGTTCCTTTGGTACTTGAGAGAACGCACCAACATCAATCCCGGCTCCTACTGGAATACATTCCCGTATAAGAGCCTCGGTATCGCCGGACGTGCCACCTACAGCTACCGGGACCGCTATTTCGCCGAGTTTAACTTCGGTTACAACGGCTCCGAGAACTTCTCGCCCGGACACCGCTTCGGATTCTTCCCCTCCGGCGCCATCGGATGGATTGTCTCCAACGAAAAGTTTTGGGACCCCATCAAGACTTGGGTGAGCATGTTCAAGATCAAGGCCTCTATCGGCAAAGTCGGTAACGACCAGATCGGCGGCAACCGCCGTTTCGGCTACAACACCACCATGGACACCAGCGGTATCTCCGGCTTCTACTGGGGTCTTACCGGTCCCGTGGGCACCGCCGGCGTCACCACCGGCGATATCGGCAACCCCGGCATTGTCTGGGAGGAGGCCCTCAAACGCAATGTGGGCCTGGAACTGAACTTCTGGCAGGATCACATCAAATTCCAGCTGGACTACTTCAACGACTACCGCAGCGGCATCTTCATCGAGCGCCAGAGTCTGCCTTCCGCAGTGGGTCTCCGCAAAACCCAATACACCAACATCGGCGAAATGCAGAATTCCGGCTTCGACCTCTCCGGCCAGTTCGACTACACCTTCCCCAGCGGCCTGAACCTGAGCGCCCGCGGCAACTACACCTTCAACCGCAACAAACGCGTTTACGACGACAAGCCCTCCCAGGTCTGGCCTTACCAGAACACGGCCGGCTTTGCCAACGGACAGCAGCGCGGCCTCATCGCCGAAGGCCTGTTCATGAGCCAGGAAGAGATTGACACCTGGCCCGTCCAGACATTCGGTTCCGTCGCGCCCGGCGACATCAAGTACCGGGACATCAACGGCGACGGCCAGGTGGACGCCTACGACATTGTCCCCATCGGCTACACCTCCATCCCGGAGATCAACTACGGTTTCGGCCTTTCCCTCAGCTACATGGGCATCGACGCCAGCGTCTTCTTCAGCGGCATGTCCCACGTGACCCGGATTATCGGCGGTTACAACCTCTACGGCGGTGCCGCTTCCAATGTCAAGGTCCAGGGCCAGATCTTTGCCGACGTGGCCGAAAAGAGCTGGTCCGTAAACCCTTCGGCCGACGCCGAATACCCCCGATTCTCCACGGAGACCCCGGCCAACAACCTCCGCTCCTCCACCTTCTGGCAGAAGGACATGAGTTTCCTGCGCCTGAAGAATGCCGAGCTGGGCTACACCTTCCCGAAAAAATGGACCAAGAAAATCCATATCTCCACTGCCCGCATCTATCTGCAGGGGGTGAACCTCCTTACTTTCTCCAAGTTCAAGCTCTGGGATCCGGAACTGGAGTCCACCTACGGCAACGTCTATCCGCTCACCCGCAATGTGAGCCTGGGTTTAAACCTGAACTTTTAAAGAGAACGCACCATGAAACATTCTGTTAAAACTTTCATCGCCGCCGTGCTCGCAGCCGCCTGCACCGCCGTTTCCTGCGACTCTTACTTCGACATCAACACCAAGGACCAGGCCACCCTCGAGGACATCATGGGCCGTTCCACGGCTGTCCGCCAGTACCTGGCCCACCTGTACGCCTATATCCCGCAGGATGAAAACCTGCGCGGCCAGGAAGGAGGCACCAGCCTCCGCTCCGATGAAGCGCTGCACGGAAAATCCCAGTGGGAGACCAACTGGTACAAAGTGCGCCGCGGAGAGTATTCCAGCGCCAGTTCCACCGATGTAAACAGCGGCAACTACTGGAAAAAGTTCTACGAGGCCATCAACGAGTGCACCACCTTCATCAACAACCTCCACTACGACAAAGAAGACTCCGAAAAACTGGTGTCCTGCATGGAAGGAGAGGCCCGCTTCCTGAGAGCCTACTACTATTTCTGCCTCTTCCGCCATTACGGCCCCGTATATCTGTGGATGGATGAAGAGGGCAAGCCCGTCGCCTCCGACCAGAACATCAACGGAGAAGCCATCGACCGCCATACGGTGGACCAGAACGTCCAGTTCATTACGGCCGAACTGGACCGTGCCATCGACCTGCTGCCCGCCAAGATCTCCGACGTCATCGCCGCCTCTTCCAACATGGGCCGCGCCACCAAGGGAGCTGCCATGGCCCTGAAAGCCCGTCTCCTCCTGTATGCCGCCTCTCCCCTTTTCAACGGCCAGAACGGCACTAAACTTTATGACGGTCTTGTGAACAGCCGCGGAGAGAAACTCTTCCCGGAGTACGACGCCACCAAGTGGGACGACGCAGCCAAAGCAGCCAAAGACGTGATTGACCTTCACCAATACGAACTCACCAAGAAGGGTACTCCCCTGACGAACATCCAGGATGCGGCCGACTCCTACCAGAATGTCTGGTTCGAGAACTGGGGCACCAACACCGAAATCATCTGGGGCTGGTGGTACCGTCAGTGGGGCGAGGCCTACCTGGGCACCATCGGCGCAGAACTGGCCTTCTCATTCCCCTCCGGCGGAAAGATCTGCCGCAGCGGATTCTCCCTCATCACGCCTTCCCTGAAACTGGTGGATGCCTACCCCATGGCCGAATCCGGCCGCTACCCCGTGGTAGGCTACCACGAGACCAACGGCATGCTGGATTACTCCCGCCCTATCGTGGACGAAACCTCCGGCTACAAGGCCGACGGATGGGAGAACAACTACCAGCAGGTGGTGGATGTGAGCCCCTCCTGGGCCCTTCCTTTCAAAGCGCACAACAGCACCGTGGGCCGCGACGCCCGTTACTACTCCAACTTCGTTCCCAACGGTTTCTGGTGGCCTTGCGAACGGCCTATGGACGGAAGCGCTCTCCGCTTCACCTGCTACAGCAGCACAGACTGCACCTCACCTTATTCGGCCACCGAAGGGTGCAACCGCGTGGGCTATACCTGGCGCCGCCTGTACAAAGCCGGCAACCAGCTGAAGGAGAACACTGACTACAGTTCCATCCGCTACGTCTTCCCCGCCTTCCGCCTGGCCGAGGTTTACCTCAGCTATGCCGAAGCCTGCAACGAGAAGACCGCCCGTGACGCGGAGGAAGCCATCGCCTATGTGGACCTTGTCCGCGCCCGCAGCGGCCTGAAAGGTCTGAAGGAAGCCTACCCGGAGATTGATTTCTCCGGTGCCGGCGGTACTATCGGCGGAATCACCCGCACCGGCCAGGAATGGCTGCGCTGGATGATCCGGCAGGAAAAGATGTGCGAATTCGCCTTCGAAGGCAGCCAGCGCCACTACGACGCCATGCGCACCATGATTGCCCTGAAGGAATACAATGTAGAGAACTGGACCCTCCATCTGACGGCCGACAATTACGAGGATTCCTACACCCGCGTGAGCGACGACTACATCGGCGGCCGTTCCGTATTCCAGAACCGGGATTACCTCTTCCCCTTCGGCAGCGCCCAGCTGGCCGAAATGACCCACTTCACCCAGAATCCGGGTTGGTAAACGCTAAAGAACGAATGATTATGAAAAAGACAGTATATCTCCTCACCAGCCTGCTCCTCCTGACCGGCTGTTTCCCTGACGAGCGGAACAATTTCATGGTCTCCGATACGTTCGGTCTTACTGCCCGGGAGGATATTGTGGACGCTTCCGTACACCACGGGGTGTTTCATGTGGGCCTTTCCAAGAGCGGTATCGGACAAACAACCGCCACGCTTCAGGTAAACGACAACGCCCAGGAATGCCAAACCGTCCTGGATGCGTTCAACAAGACTAACGAGACGTCCTTCAAGATGGTTCCCAAGGAACTCGTCACATTCGACAAGACCCGCTTCAGTTTTACCGAAAAAGAAGCCTTGCAGGATCTCACCATCAGCTGGGATTCACAGGAGGTCGCGAAGTTCATCGGCGACAGCCGTGATTACGTCATTCCCATCCTTATCGAATCTGACGACCTCAAGATCACTGACGGGCGCAGTTTCCGCCTTATCCGCCTCATCCGTTCCCAGGTGAACGTCCTCCAGAAGACCATCAGCCGCACTATTAACCGAAAGAAAGTGGAGCCGGATGCCGACGGAGTCCAACCGGAACTGCAAGAGAACCTCTTTTTGGACGTCGAGCTTGATTACCCGATCAAGAACGTGGGGATCAGCTACTCCGTCATCGTGGACAACAGCCTGATTCCCGCCTTCAACCAGACGCAGGAGGAACTCACTTTTGAAGCTGCTCCTGAAGGGCTGGTCACCATCACCACGCCCAACGCGGTCATCCCGGAATCGGGGAAATCGGCCATTTTTTCCCTGGTCTTTGACAAATCCCTGCTCATGGAAGACGGTGCGCTGAAACCCTTCCCCAACTATGTCATTCCCATCAGACTGGCTACGGAAAAAGCCAGCGCGACGATGTCCGGCAAGGATTTCGACCTCCAAGGCCTGGCATATGACAATACCGTTACTTATGTAACCGTCCTGTACGAAGAGCTGAAGAAAGGAACCACTATCACGCGCGAATGGGGCAAATATGCCAGCACATCCGGCGCTTGGAGTTCCTATATCAGCGGCTTCACCGCAGGGGCCGACCGCAACGTAACCCTGGACGACGAGTACATCTATATCGCCGAGACCAATTCCACCAAGAACCTTTGGGCCATCTCCCTCTCCGATCCGGGAACCTACAAGAAACTCCCTGTGGGAACCGTCCTGAACGAAGGCACCTTCTATGTAAGCTGCCCCCGCATCATCAAGAACACCGATTCGTCCATCAACGGCGGCAAGGATCTCCTGGTCGTCTCCAACATGCACACCGGCGGCGACCCCAAACTGTATGTCTATGACAAGGGTATCGGTGAAGATCCTTCCGTGATCAACATGACCACCTGGGCTAGCCGCCGACTGGGCGACACCTTTACCTGGTGGGGCACCTGGCAGGACGGCATGCTCCTGTTCAAGGACTTCAACTCCACCCAGGGAACAGTCACCTTCAAGACAGCCGGCAAGACAACCGGGACCCTGTTCCTGAAGGGCCGTATCGCAGCCCCTGCGGTCACCGGCGCCGGAGCCTACTTCCCCTTCCCCGATGATATCAGAAAGGGTGTCAGTTCCAACCGCGGCGGCACCACGGCCTGGCTTACGTCCACCACGAAAGACCTCTTCAACCTGGACGGCGCCGACAATGCCCCTACCCTCACGGCACTGAGCGGATACTATGCCGACACAGCCTTCCGATTCTTCGAGCTGGGCGACAAGCGCTATATAGCCTACACCCGCCAGGTCAGCAGCACCGACGGCCGTCTGTTTATCCTGGAAGGTGAACCCACTGACACCTGGGAACAGATTCTGCAGACGCGCAAAGTGGTCTACCACGCCGCCATCCAGAATGAAAGCGAGCAGGAGGGCATTGACGAAACACCATCTCCCGTCGCTTCCACACACAGTGGCATGGATTTGGATGTGTACGTGAAAGGCGACGAGGCCTATGTTGCCGTTGTCAAGCAAAGCGTCGGTCTCTCGCTGTTCAAGATGTCCTATAGTGATTGATGAAGCCTGAGCGCCTTTCTTTATTCGGGTTACTGGTCCTTCTCCTCGTATCCTGCGGGGAGAAGGACCGGCAGCCTGAAACAGAACCCGCCGTCCGGGCCGAGGTGCAGGAAGTGACGGCCTTCGACATCACTTTCCAGGTGCAGGCCGTGCAGTGCGAGAAAGTCCTGTACGGACTGCAGGAACCCCTCTCGCTCTCCTGGGAAACCGGGTCCATCGGTCCGGTCAGCGGTACCCTCAAGGTCTCCGGCCTGTCTCCGCTGACAGACTATACCCTGTTGGTGCAGGGGATCGGCCCGCAAGGGGAAGAAGGGAATGTTGTCCGGCTGCCCTTCTCCACGTCCAAAGGTCCCGACGACCTGTACCCGTGGGAGCAGGCGCGCAACGGCATCCCCTCCTTTGCCGACCTCACCCTCGTCACCCTGGGCTGGCACAATTACAACCCGCCCAAATGGACCCGGGAACGTTTTGCCTCCCATGTCAGTTATGACGGCCACTGGCTCTTCGACGCCTTCCTGTGCATCGACGGCTGGGACCCTTCGCGGAACCTCTCCTTCAGCTTGACCGACTCCCGCTATTCCGCCGTCAAGGACTCCTGGCAGGACCTGCTGGACGCCTGGCTGGGCACCGACGGAGCGCTGATCCAGTTGGACGCTGCTGTGGCCGACGCAGCCACCCGTCTGGGGAATCCGCCCGCACCGCGCTATGTGGTGATGAGCCTTCCGGATCCCATCCGCTACCAGTATTTCCACGACAAGAACTCTTCTACCACCTACTGGGGCGAAGTAAACGGAAAACAGCTGGATTTCTCCAAGACAGCCGACCAGGTGACCGCCTACCGCTGGTATATGGACCAGTGCCGGAAACTGTTCCGGGAACGGCGCTTCCGCCACCTGGAGTTGGCCGGATTCTACATCCTGTCCGAAGAGCTTCCGCTGGACCCCGCCTTCTTCCGGGCAGCCGGACAGAGTTTCTCGTCGGCCGACACCTGGAACTGGGAGCACAAGAACTGGGAAATCCTGGTTCCCCAGGCCGTCAATTACGCCCATTCCTGCAAGGAAGGAATGTGGTGGATTCCCTATCACCTGGCCCCCGGCTATAAAGCCTGGAAATCCCTGGGCTTTGACGCCATCTTCATGCAGCCCAACTACTACTGGGACCATGACAGTGTCTCACATCCGCTTTCGCGCACCCAGACCGCCATCAAACAGTACCGGCTGGGCATGGAGCTGGAGTTCGAGTACTCCCTGGTGGCGTCCGTCATGGCCGACGGCCGCTCCGGTCCCGACGGAAGCGGTTCTCCCACTTTCTATGCCGCTGACGTCCCCCTCCTGCGCAGCCGCGTGCGGGAATACATGCAGATGTACCGGGACAGCGGCATGTACGGACAGCAGCCGCTGGCCGTTTACTCCGGAACTGACGCATGGCACCAGCTGGCCTCTTCCACTGACGAAGGGGACCGCGCCATGCTGCGCGACCTGTGCAACTTCATCCTGGATTCTCCCCTGAAAAAATGAAGACTTTTCCTCTTATAGCAGCCCTCGTCCTGGCCCTTTCCTGCCAGGCGGCTCCCGTGCAGCCGGAGCCCGAACATTTCTCCGACGTGACCCTGGTGGGGTACTGGCATCGGCCTCCTCACATGTGGGACGCAGAGCGCTTTTCGCCCCACGTGAGCTGGAAGGCGCCCGATGGGTCCGAGCACTGGCTCTTCCAATCCTTCCTTTTCCTGGAAGGCAGCGACTGGGTGCATGACAAGACTTTTGTCCTGGGAGGCGGCGAGTCGGCCGACAAGTCCGTCTGGCAGTACCAGCTGGACCTTTGGCTGGGACCGGAAGGCTGCGTGAAGGAGCTGGACAAGGCCTGCGCGGATGTCGCCGCCCGGATTGGCGCACCAGCCAAGAAGCGGGGGGTCATCATCGGCATTCCGGATGCCATCATGTTCCAGCGCTTCTCCGACAAGACCTCTTCCACCACCTATTGGGGCGACGGGCTGGACTTTGCCCGCGTGGAAGACCGCCTGCACGCGCTCCGCTGGTACATGGACGCCGCCAGGGAGATGTTCGCGGCCCTTGCGCCCGCCTACCTTTCCCTCGCAGGCTTCTACATCACCGACGAGGAGTTGTACCTGCCCTACGACATCGACGTCAACTGCCGGTACAAGAACTGGGACGAGATTGTCCCCGCCCTCTCCGAAGACTGCCACGCCCACGGACAGGGCCTGTACTGGATTCCCTACCACATGGGGCCCGGATACAAATACTGGAAAGATCTGGGCATTGACCAGGCCTGGATGCAGCCCAACTGGTACTGGGACTACAAGGCCGGTGAACGCCATCCCTTCCCGAAGACCCTCGACGCCATCCGTCAGGCCGACATGAGCGGCATGGAGTTGGAATTGGAATACTCCTGTGTGCTGGACCAGATGCAGGAAGGTGTGATGGGGCCGGACGGCGCCGGGCACCTCACCTTCACCCGGGCCGATGTCCCCGCCCTCCAGAACCGCGTCCGCCACTACATGCAGCAGTTCAAGGATGCCGGCTTCTACGGGCAGAAATCCATCGCCCTCTACTCCGGTTCCAACGCCCTGACCCAGCTGGCTACATCGCCCGAGGCATGTGACCGCGCCCTTTACGACGATATCTGCCGCTTTGTCCTTGGCAATCGAGGAGAACTGTCTGAAACAGAAGTGGTTATCGATAAGAACGGACGACTGCAGAAGCTCGCTTTCGGTGGCCGGAACTACGCCGGTGGAACCCCTCTCTGGCGCCTGTACTACAACACCCCGGAGCAGAAAGAAATCGAGATTTCCGGTGCCGACGAAACGCCCGTCGTGCGGCAGGAGGCCGACACCGTCTTTTTGGATTATAGTGGAATTGGGGGGGGCAGGAACTTCCTCCTTCACCTGAAAATCTGGACGGAAGGGACGATGGTCCGTTTTGGCGCCACCGTGGAAAACCATGAACCCCATACCGTCATCCGGGAGCTGCAGTACCCGCTCATCGGCCATCTGCAGCTGCCGGAAGGCTACAAGCTCCTCACCACCCACACCGGCGGTCAAATCTTTGACAACCCGGTGAACAAGATTGCTGACGTGGACACCCGGGCTCTGTACATGACCCCGGCCCAGAAGTTCCGTCAGTATGACCTCCAGTACCCCCGCAACGCAGCCTCCAACTGCTTTGCTTTCGTAGGCGCCTCCGACGGCCTGTACTTCGGCTCGCACGACACCTCACTCCAACAGACGTGGCACGGCCTCCGCTGCTATCCGGACGAGGGGATGATTGGCCATGTGACTGAGGATTTCAAGCACCTGGAGGCGGGGTTCTATCGCTATCCCAACGCCCTTTGCGGCGACACCTGGACCAATGACGCCTCCGTCGTGGTCCCTTACGAAGGAGACTGGACCGCCACCGCCCGCATCTACCGCCGCTGGGCCGACACCTGGTGGCACCATGCCCCTGTCCCCTGGTGGGTGCAGGACATGACCGGCTGGCAGCGCGTCATTTTCAAGCACCAGTACGGAGAGTACCTGCGAAGATACACGGACCTTCCCGGCCGGATTGCCGACGCCGGGGCATCCGTCGGCTGCAACGCCGTGCTGGCCTTCGGCTGGTGGAAGGAAGGCATGGACAACGGCTATCCCAATTACACCATCGACGAGAGCCAAGGCGGCGAGCAGGCTTGGAAAAAAGCCATTGCCGACTACAGACAAGCGGGGAACCGGCTGCTGCTGTACTACAACGGCCGCCTGATTGACGTGGAAAGCGACTTCTACCGCTCCGGCGGCGGCTCCCGCGTGGCCAACAAAGACAACACCGGAAGGGAGTTCACCGAGCACTACAAATTCACCGGAGAAGGCACCACCCTGGGCTACTACGACTCCCGCACCTTCGTCATCGCCGACATGTCCCGGCGCGAATGGCGTGACCAGCTCATCGCGTGGGCCGACCGGGCCATGTCCTACGGCGCCGACGCCGTCTTCTACGACCAGTTGGGCGTCGCGGAGGAATTCCCCTCCTGGGATCTTTCACGCGAATACCCCGTTCAGGACATCTTCACGGGCCGATACAAAGCCGACGCCCTGCAGGAAATCCGCGACCACATCAAAGCCCGGAACCCGGAATTTGCCCTCGGCACCGAATGGCTCAGCGACTGTACCAGCCAGTTCTGCGACTTTGTGCACATCGTGGAGTTCACCGCCATTCCGGAAAGCTTCCCGGAATGGTTCCGCTACACCTTCCCGGAAGTCGTGTGGAGCGACCGCTGCGTCCGCGATGACAACGACGTCCCCCGTCGCGTGAACAACACCCTCCTGAAAGGACTTCGCAACGACATCGAAGTATTCCGCTGCCGCGGACTTATTGATGAAACGCCTGTGTATCAACAGCATCTTGCAAAAATCAATGCCCTCCGCCACGCCTTCCCGGAACTGCTTCTGGAAGGCCGGTACACCGCCACCGACGGCTTTACCTGCAGCAATCCGTTCCTCACCGCCCGCAGCTTCACCGCCGGAAACCGCATGGCCATCGTCGTCACCAATACCGGTGAAAAACGCCAGAAAGGCACCGTCACAGCCCCCGGCTATCGCTTCGTGGAAGGCCGGGACCTGGAAGGGAACATACTGAAAAAGCCCGCGGTTGATTTGTCGCAATACGATTTAATTGTATTGATTTTTAAGAAATGAAGTTTCTCCTTTTCCTGGCTCTCTCGATCGGCTTGGTCCCTGCTCCGGTAAAGCATACGCCGGAAAGGGAACATACATCTTTTAAAAAGGCTGTGGCCCAATTGGAGCCCTGGCAGCAGGAAGAAGCCTACCGCATCACTTTCGACGGGAAGCACGTCAAGATTGAGGCACTCACCCCACAAGGGCGTTTTCGGGCGCAGAAGACACTGGAGCAGCTGGAACTGCTTGGCGAGAAGCCTGTAGGAACCATCTTCGACTATCCCCGCCTTCGGCACAGGGGCCTGATGATTGACGAATCCCGCAGCTTCAAGGGGCTCGCGTTCCTGAAAAAGCAGATTGACGCCATGGCGCTGCTGAAGCTGAACGTCCTGCACCTGCATCTGGATGACAGCGCGGGCTGGCGTATCGAGAGCGAGAGCTATCCGGATCTGACACGGGAAACGGCCTTCCGCAAAGGACGGACCTACCACGAATGGGAAGCCGGGAAATACCAGTTCACCACGGCCGATGATCCGGACGGCTACGGCGGATACTATACCAAAGCGCAGCTGAAAGAGCTGGTTGCCTATGCGGCCGAACGCTTCATCACGGTAATCCCGGAGATTGAGATGCCCGGCCATTCCATGGAAGTGGGCTATGCCTATCCCCAGGTCCTGTGCGAGCACCCGAACGGACGCTTGCACATGGGCGCTTGGGATCTGTGCCCGGGTTCAGAGGGAACATTCCGGCTCCTGGAAGCCGTACTGAAAGAAGTCATGGACATCTTCCCCTCCCCACTGATCCATATCGGCGGAGACGAAGCCACCATGAAAACCTGGAGCCAGTGCGTGAACTGCCGGAAACGGATGGAGCAGGAGGGTTTTACGGATATCAAGGAGCTGCAAGGTTATCTGGTCCGGCGAATCGAAGCCTTCGTGCGCAGCCATGGCCGCCGCATCATCGGCTGGGACGAAATCCTGGAAACCGGGGTTCCGGAAGGAGCGGTTGTACAGAGCTGGCGCGGCGTGGAAGGCGGGCGGAAGGCATCGGCCCTGGGCTACGACTACATCATGTCCCCCAATAGCCACTGCTACTACAATTACTATCAGGATCTTATCCGCAAAGAGCCAAAAGCGGTAGGCGAACTGGTTTCCCTGCGCTTCACGTATGGTTACGAACCGCTCGGAGAAGGAATGGACCCGGCGCATCTGCTGGGCGTCCAGGCCAACCTCTGGACCGAGCTGATTCCCACCCCCGAGCACGCGGAATACATGCTTTATCCCCGTCTCTTCGCCCTGGCCGAAACCGCCTGGACCCCGGCGGCCTTGAAGGAGTACAAAGGCTTCCGCAAACGCGCCCGGGCGCTGCTGGATGTGTTCCAATCGCTTGGCTATCAAACTTTTGACATGGACTCAGAGAGCGACCTGGCCCGAAGCGGCCTGCAGCGTTTTCCCCCGGAAGGGACGCCGATACCTATTGATGATTAGATAATTATTCGTAAATTTGTCTAATTTTTCATAAGTATCGGCATCTATGAGATTGCAAATCGACCCGAATAGCAAAAATCCCATCTATAAACAGCTGGTGAACCAGGTGGAGCGCGCCCTCCACTCCGGCAAACTGACCGCCGGAGAACTGATGCCCTCCATGAACGAACTGGCGGCGAAACTCGGCATCTCCAAGGAAACGGTCAAGAAGTCCTACAGCATCCTGGTGGAGAAAGGGATTATTGTCCCCAAGCAGGGAAAAGGGTTCTATGCGGCCGATGTCAACGCCGATGTACGGCCGCAGGTGCTGGTCCTCTTTGACAAATTTTCGGTCTATAAGCAAATCCTCTACAATGCCTTTGCCGAGAAACTGGGCAGCCAGGCGGAGATTACCATCCTGAACCACAACCAGAGCGTAGACCTGCTGGAACACTATCTGGACGACAATCTGGACCATTACGACTACTATATCCTGGCCCCCCACTTCCCCTTGGACGCTGACACACAGGCCAAAGTGGAGAAGCAGCTCAGCCGCATCCCTTTCCGTAAGCTCATCATGCTGGACCGTCTGCAGCCGGATTTCCCCGGCCAGTACGGTGCCGTATACCAGGACTTTGAGAACGACATTTACCAAGGCCTTTCCGAGGGACTGGGCCCGGAGCGGCACACCAAGATGATGCGGGTCATCACCCTGCCCATGTCCCTATACGGAAGTCACATCATCAAGGGCGTCCGGCGCTTTACCACGGATTATGACATCCCGGTGGAATTCCTCCACAAAGTTCCTCAGGATATCCGTCCCGGAGACACCTTCCTTGTTTTGAACTCCCAGCTGGATGCCGGTCTGGTGGCCCTTGCGCACAAGATTCAACAGGCCGGCCTCCTGATTGGCCAGGATGTTTTTATCATCTCTTACAATGAATCCGACATGAACGAACTGGTGCTGGGCGGCCTTACAACCGTCAGTACCGATTTCCGCGAAATGGGACACCTTGCCGCCGACATGATCCTGAGCCGTAAGCTCGTAAAGATTCACTGTCCTTTCCACATGAACCGCAGGCACACGTTTTAGCCTTCTCCCACGACGCAAGTCAGACTATACATCTTCCATAAGTGTTTTCCACTGCTCAGCGCTGAGATTCAGGCGCTGCTGAACCTCTTTTTCTGACATTCCAGAATGAATAAGGGCCTTGATCAATTCTTTCCGACCTTCGTTCCTACCTTTCTCCATCCCTTTCTCCATCCCTTTCTCCAGTCCCTTCTCCATCCCCTTTTCCATCCCCTTTTCCATCCCTTTTTCCATCCCTTTTTCCAGACCCCGCTCCCATCCCTCTTTAAGGCCATCTTCCGTAGCTTTTTTCAGTTGGTTACGTCTATCTCTGTCGGTTGTCATATCGTGGTCATATTTAATTCTTTCATCGGGTGTAAATTTAGCAATATCCGCCGACTCAAACAAGAGTTCAAAGATTTCCTGCCTTAGCTCCAGCGGGCGGTTGGGCAAGAACTGCATGTTGTGCAGTGAATAACAGAAATTATCCAGGACAGAAGCTTCCGGAGTCAATGCCTTGGTACAGTTAGGCAGTTCCAGAAAGATGAACTGAATCCTGTCGGTCATAAGGTCGCCCGTTTCCATGTCACGGAGCTGATAACGGAAAAGCACCCGATCCTGTTCCTTCTGGTGTACACAGAAATCAAGGATGCCGATGAAGTAAACCGGCGGAAACTTATACTCATCCACCCCTTTTTCCATCTGCTGTATCAAAGCAAATGAAGAGTAATACAGGGCCCGCTCAAAGATCCAGTTCTGGGGTGCAACTTGGAGTTCTACGATAAACCGGTTGTTCTCGTCATCCGTGCATTCTATGTCCACACGGATATCTTTCTTTCCGGGGGAAAGGTTGACGTACTCCTGCGGTGCGTAGCGGAGTTCGTTGATAGTCCTCTCAGGGATCAGTTCCTGTAAAAGAAGCTGCAGCAGGCGTTTCCTGTTTTCATTGCCGAATGCTCGTTTAAACCAGTAATCCAAAAGGATGTTGGCGTACCGGCCTTTGGCTTCTTCCGAACCATACCAGGTCCCAGGGTCATGGAGGTAGGAGGGCCATTCCTGGCGATGCTCATACCCATAAATGCGGGGTGAGGTCATAATAATGAAGGGTTAAAACAAACTGTACGGCCCCAGCGTTTCTGAGGTCGAGTTACGTTACCCTTCTGGGGGCTCAGGACCAGGCGCGTTATCCTGCGAGGGCAACTCTGGATGTACTGTTGCCTGCCGATAACGCTCTCCGCTTCCAGAAGCGGAGGCTACGGATACTGAACAGGGTCCCCGTAACAAGGGGGCTAGAAATCAAACCCTGTATCCCTCACGGCTCCCATCAAAGGCAAAGATAAGGATTTTTTTATTATTTTGACAAAGTAAATGCAAAAAGGGTGGCCACGCGGGCCACCCTAATTCTATAAAACTGGTTTATCCTTCTACTCTGCAGAAACTTTGAAGAGGCTAAGTCCAACATTCTGCTTAAGCGCAGCAACATAGACATCATCGCCAATCTGGAATGCGGCCAGATCGAAACCCAAGTTCCCTGAAGATTTTCCATTTGTTGATGTGACATCATCGGAATCTGCAGCAACAGAGAACGAAGCAGCGGCACCCCCACCAGCAATTCTTGCATTGATGATATCGGCGTAAGAATCTGAATAGGAGCCACGGAGGAACATTACGCCACCGGCTCCGCCGGATACCTGGCGTGTATACACCACGTATTTGTACGCACCTACTTCAAAGTATAAAGCACTGGTGGCATTCAGGAAATAACCGGATCCCGTAGAGGTAGATACAGCTGTATCAACACCATCTTTTGCACTCCATACATCTGGCGTTATTGAGAAGGTATATGCCTGGACCTCAGCCCTCAACCCAAAGAAACCGTTATTCTTGTCATTAGGATAAGGGAAAAATCCACCTGCGCCTACTGCTGGTCCAAGAATATTGGCTTGTGCGGGAACTGTTTGAATAGTGCCGTCAGTAGCATATGCACTTTTTACAGTGGCCCAATCCCAACCTGCAGTATCCGCAATCTTGTAGGTCATCATTCTTTCAGTATTGAAGTCTTTAAAGAAGTACATGCCTTTTTGTAAAGTCCCCCAATGTGTAAAAGTATCACCCAAACGACGTCCTGAAATATAACCTCCTAATTGAACAGGCGTGGGCTTCTTATCTATACCATCAAGATATGCATAAAGGTAAAGTGCCGTTTGGGAATTGCTCATACTGGAGACAACTAATACATCTTTACCACCATTAATGGACGCATCGGTATTCTTGATTACACGAGGACAAGCAGTAGGCCAGAAAGAATCTGTCAGTATTCCTTCAACAGAGACGGGTTTAACAGATGCAGTGTTTGTTCTGCTAATTGCCCAAATTTTAGGAGTGTTTTTGACTGTTTCGCAAATATAGATGTAGTCCTCATCCATAGCAACATTCCTATCTGTATCTGCAGTTCCACCATAATATTCATTCCAAGCGGCAGCTGATGTTGAATACAGTCCCCATACTCTAGAAACAGAAACCGAGGTACTCTTGACATCTGCATCGGTAAGAGTGACATTAATAGGAAGCAAATTACCCGCACCCAACACGACATCCGAAGGCATCGTGAGGGTCTTGTTGATCAAATATTTGCCGGTCGTGATGGTAATGGCCAACGTGCTGCCGGAAGCAAGAGTCTGGGGTCTGACACCAATGATGGTGTACTGTCCGGCGGTTGTCAGCGCGTAGGTGTCAGCATCGTATGTAGCAGTAATGGCTTTATAACCACTATCCTGGTAAACAGCACCGTTTACGCCATGAATTCTATATTTGGCGGAAAGGTTTGCCTCTCCCTGCACTTTAACGCTGGTGGCATATTCTCCGGAGAGTTTCGTGCCGGTCGTGCCATCAATAAACTGTATCTTCAGGAAGGCGCCGAGACGTTTGAAACGGATATCCGCCGGCGTATCGGTAGCACCCGTTGCAGAGAATGCAGAAGATAGTAACAGGTCTGCCTTGGGGTCAAAAGAAGTAGGAGTAGGGGTCTGTGCGTTAGGGATACGAGCCACAACGCCGTCTGTAGTAGGGGCATTGGAGCCCGTCTCGTTTTGATAAGGATAGTAGGCATAGTAGGTTCCAGCGGCAGGGACCGTTGCCGTGAAAGTAGCTTTTCCTTCACCATCGATAGAAGCGGCAGAAGACTCTACGTTCACGTCTGCGGTATGATTGAAGAAACCCACCTTGTCCGTACTCTTCCAACTGACGGTTTTGCCGTTGGATTCAAGCGTAGTTTTGGTTTCCGGGTTACCGGCGATAACCGTCACTTTGATACCTTCTCCCTGAGGAGTTTCGGGATTGTTCATTTCCTTGTTGCAGGAAACAAGTGCCGCAGCGGCGGCAAAAATCAAAATAGAAGTAATTTTTCTCATAACAACAAGGATTAGAAGGAAATAGGATCCATAACACCTAAATCATTTCCGGGCATACCGGGAGCACCCAATGCATCAGGATCCGATGCAGCAAGTACAGCGCCCTCGAACTCCAATTTAACGGATTCGCAAAGCGGGATTTCGTAGTTTTGTTTGCTCATAGCTTTATTTTTATGTGTTAGTTAATTATTTCAACTTAACTGTGGTGTGCTGTGGTATCTACAATGGACAAAGGTAGTAATTATTTTCTAAATTACTACCCTTATCCTCAATTATTTTGCAAAAAAACCGACGGTGGATTTCACATCCCTCGCGTTGCCGGTGAGTTCACCCGAGCCGGAAACCTGCATCTGCGAGGAACCGCCGCCGTCCAGATTCATGGCATAAGTGCACCCCAGGCCCTTCATGATGCGGGCCAGTTGGGTCAAGGTAACATTGGAAGTTACTACAACCAGATACACCTTGCCCGAACCGTCATAGCCGATCGCCGTACGTTGGCGGGAAGATCCGTAGATATTGCCGGCAGTGGTTTCCCACAGTTCATAATTGGTATAGTATACACCCGTCCTCAACTTATCCTCCGACACGCAAACCTTGCTGTCATAAAGAAGCATCGGCCCGGTGGAGAGCGCCTCTGCAGGGTTCCAGGACTGCTTGGGCCCAGGGCCGGATGAAGCACTTACCTGCGGATAAACCGCCGTACCTGAGGGAATGGGACGGTCAAAAAAGTAGGCCGATCCCCCCACAAGCGAACACCAATAAGCTCCCGGCACACCGCTTCCATCTACGCCAAGGATAGCGCGTGTAACTGGCTGAGAATCAGAGTAAGTATTCCCATACATGCGGCAGGCTGCAATCCCGTCATCAGAGGAATTGTTATACCGCAAAGCGCCGCCCGTATATGCGAGGCCGATATTGCCCTGTGAACCAAAAATCTGGCCATTGACAAGGACAAGTGCCCCGCTGGAAGTGCGCTGCGAAGCCATGGACAGGGCGGAAGTGGTTCCCATCTGCGCATTGTTCACGCCCAGGCGGATGGGAGAAGACGAGGAACAATCGGCCACAGCATAATAGCCGCTATAACTTCCGCCGGCCGTGAAACGATACACACCGATGGCTGTGGACGGTGATGCCTGGGCTGTTTTGGTGATGGACAGGCCCTCGGGCTGCGTCTTCAGCGTTAGGTGCTGCACCGGAGAGTAGACATAATTCCCAGCCACAGTGTCAAAGCAGTAGGCCCGCACATAGCACGTTTCTCCCGGGCGCAGGACCGCATTCGGGACGCACTGGGAAAGGGAAACCGTTCCGGTAGAAGTAAGCGCGGGACCCGGCAGTTTACCAGCTGCTCCAACCAAACCGCAGGTGGGTGTGGAAGAAGTGTAGCTGAAGATGAGACCATGTTCTACACCGGTGGACGACAGCCCTTCCAGCGTATAATTCACCACGAAATTGTAATACGTTTCCGCTGCGCTGTCCACGGTCACTGTCATGCCGCTGACAGCCGCATTGATGGTAACGTCCTCCAGCCAGGTAATGGGAGAATCGCCAAAACCGCTCTCCCCTGTGCACGCGGCACTTACGCCCAGATCGTACGAAGCGCCCGTGGTGAGGCCGGTGAAGGTGTACGAATATGCGCCATACTGGCCGGAACCCGTACTCAGCGAACCTACTTGCGATCCGCTTCCCATGGAAGCCGCATCCCGCAGATAGAACTTATAGGTATCCCGTTTCCCGGAAGCGCAGGAGAACGTGATGGAAGCCGATGTAGCCGACACGGCGCCGCCGGTAGAGATGGTAGGCGCGATGAGTTCCGTCCCGCTCTCGGTCTTGCCTGCACGGTCGTCGTTCACGCCCCAGTTCTTTTCGATAAGCGAAACAAGGCTGTTTCTGGAAAGGTTGAGCGCCAGCGTGCTGGAATAACGATTGAACGAATTGGAAGAAGTATAGAAAGTGACATGGAACCCCTGGCTGTAATTTCCGGGATACACCACGGCATAAAAACGCTTGCCGATACTGCCGGAAGGAACATTCACCTCCACATAGTTCTTGGAGGACGTCGTCGCAGAAACAACGGGTGCACCGTCATTGTAATCGATGTTGGCAGGCCCGGTCATCGCCACGGAGCCGTCCCGGCTCTCAATTCGCACGCGGGTAATGTAGTTGCCGGGAACCAGGAACGACAGTAGCGCACCTGCATTCTTGAAATGGAGGATTTGGTTGTCCTCCGAGGCTTCGCTGTTCACCCGCGCCACTGAGAGGTTGGCACCGGCGGCGAAACTGTTTTCCACGCCAGTCTGCACCGTGGGCAGAGCTGCCTGCAGGGTACCCCCCGTGGTAACCAGGCGGGCGCCGGACTGCGCCGGAAATACGGCATAGTAATAACCGTTGGAACTGGCTGTCGTGAGCCCCGTGAACGTGGCGATACGTCCATCATCTTCTGTAGATGACACTTGGAAGGAACTGCCGGACACACCAGTTCCGGAGAATAGGGTCACCTGGTCCGACGTACTCCAGCGGATGCTCCTGTCTGATCCGAGGGAAGTCTTTGTAACTTCGTTTTCGTGAGAAGCACGGAAAACAAGGGGAAGCAGTTCCCCTGTCGAATCCTGGGGCAGCTTTTCCGTACAGGAAAGGGAGCCCAAAAGCAAAAACAGCAAACAGAACTTCTTCATTCCTTATTATATTATTCCGTCAAACATATCAGAACTGGGAGCCATAAAGCCTCCGTAGTTTCCGGAGTCCTCATAGGTTTCTCCGGTAGGGCTGCCGGAAAGAAGTGCCGATTCAGTGATTATCAGCACCTTACGGCTTTCCGGAGCGAGATACTTCTTTTTATCCATACTGTGTTCTACTGTGGTATTTCGCAAAAGTAAGTATTTTTGGCGAAATATTGAAAAAATATAGTAACTTTGGTGTGGTGCACTGTTGTGTAAATAGAAAAAGAATGAAGCGTATCCAATCAATCGATATCCTCCGGGGCGCCACGGTGGCCCTGATGGTGCTGGTGAACAACCCCGGCAGCTGGGCCTGCGTATGGCCGCCGCTCCGGCATGCCGCCTGGAACGGCCTCACCCTCGCCGACCTGGTGTTTCCCCTTTTCCTTTTCGTCATGGGCGTGTCCATGTACTTTTCTTTTCGGAAAAGCGGCTATCGGCTCTCCTGGAAAGTGCTGAAAAGGGCGCTTCTGCTAGTGGGTATCGGCCTTTTGCTCAACTGGATAGGTGGTATGGTGTGGAGTCACTCTGCATCCTTGACGGAACTCCGGTGGACCGGCGTGCTGCAGCGATTCGGCCTGTGCTTCGGCATCGGGGCCGTGCTGGTGTGCACGCTGCCGCACAAGGCGCTGCCGTGGGTGTCGGCCTTCATTCTGGCGCTGTACGCGGGAATCCTCCTGCTGGGAAACGGCTACGCCTACAGTGCCGACAACATCCTCTCCCGGGCCGACCGCTTCCTCCTTCCCGAAGCGCACCTTTACTTGGACAACGGCGTGGACCCGGAAGGGATTCTGAGCACCCTGCCCTGCATTGCTCATACGCTCATCGGCTTCCTTGTGGGGAAATTGCTCGCCGATAAAAACGCGCGCAAAACCCTTCTCACCGGGGCGGCGCTGCTGGGAATCGGCCTTCTCGTAAGCCTTTGGCTGCCGCTGAACAAGAAAGTCTGGTCGCCATCCTTCGTGCTGGTGCTTTGCGGGATAGGAACACTCCTTCTGTGCATCCTGTACTACCTCACGGACGAAAAGCACATTTGGAAACATACCGGCTTTTTCATGGCGTTCGGCACCAATGCCATCTTCTGCTATGTGATGGGGCATGTGGTGGCCTGGATCCTGGATGGTTCGGGCGCGCACCGCTGGTTTGCCCAGACCTATGCATCCACCTCCGTCTGGCTGTCGTTTGCGTATGCCGTCTTCTGCGTGCTGCTGGTGTGGCTCAGCGTACGCCCGCTGCAGCGACGCGGCCTTTTCATCAAACTCTGAGCGCCCATGTCCCGTCCTTCCCTCCTGCCTCTGCTGGCGGCGGTGTTTCTGGTTTCCTGCTCCACGCCGGCCGAAAAAGCCGCCCGTGAGCTGGCCCGCCGCGTAGCTCCCTCCTACCGCATCCAGTTCCGGCAAACCCGCGACACGGCGGAATGCTATACCCTCCGCAGCAAAGGCAGAACCCTCCTCATCGAAGGCAGTACGCCCAGCGCCCTTACCGCCGGTCTGGGCCGATACCTCCGTGAATCCTGCGGCGCCGACATCTCCTGGTACGCAGACGACCCCATCCTTCTCCCCTCGCCGCAGCCGGTGCTCCCGGAGCCCATCCGGGGAAAAGCCCTCGTAGGAAAGCGCTTTTTCCTGAATTACTGCACCTTCGGCTATACGCTCCCCTGGTGGAAATGGCAGCAGTGGGAACGCCTGATCGACTGGATGGCCCTCCAGGGGGTGAACCTGCCCCTCGCCATCACCGGACAGGAAAGTTCCTGGCAGGAAGTCTGGCGGCAGCACGGCCTTTCCGACGACCGGATCCGGGCCTGGTTCACCGGCCCCGCCCACCTGCCGTGGCACCGGATGTGCAACATCGACGGAGTGGACGGTCCCCTGCCCCAAGGCTGGATAGACGGCCAGGAGGCTCTGCAGAAGCAAATCCTGCAGCGGGAGCGGGAACTGGGCATGACCCCGGTCCTTCCCGCCTTCGCCGGGCATGTTCCCGCTGAGTTAAAGCAGTTGTACCCGGACGCACACATCACCGACATCAAGGCTTGGGGCGGCTTCCCGCCGGAGAATCTTCCCCACTTCCTGTCCCCGGAAGACAGCCTGTATGCCCTGATTCAGCGGCAGTTCCTTGAGGCGCAGACCCGCCGCTACGGGACCGGCCACGTCTACGGATTCGACCTTTTCAATGAGGTGGATCCCCCGTCCTGGGACCCGGAAACCCTCGCCCGCATTGGACAGAAAGCCTTTGAAAGCGTGTCCGGCGTGGACCCGGAGGCCCGGTGGCTGCAGATGGGCTGGCTCTTCTACTACGACCGCAAGCACTGGACGCCGGAGGTCGTGAAGGCCTACCTGGAAGCCATCCCCAAGGGAAAAGTCACCCTCCTGGACTATTACACGGAAAACACCCCCGTATGGAAGTTCACGGAAGGGTTTTACGGGCAGCCGTACATCTTCTGCTACCTGGGAAACTTCGGCGGAAACACGCGCCTCGCCGGTCCGTTCCGTAAAGAGAGCGAGCGCATCACGGAAGCCCTCGAAGCCGGGGCCGACGGCCTGGGCTGCACGCTGGAAGGGTTCGGTGTAAACCGCTGGCTGTACGAATACGTCCTGGACCGTGCGTGGGACAGTGTCCTGCCGAACGACGCCTGGCTGGAAAGCCTGGGCCGACGCCACCATGCCCCCGAAGGCCTCTGGAAGGAGCTGGCCGACAGTGTCTACATCCGGGGTTCCTTCTCAGAAGGGCCACTCCTGTGCGGACGCCCTTGCCGCGAAGGCTGGCAGCACTGGACCGTCATCCACAACACCCCCTACGACAACGCCATCCTGGTGCGGGCCTGGAGAAAACTCCTGGACCATCCGGCCGACACCCCCGCCTGGCGTGCCGACGCCGTCCTCCTGGGCACCCAGGCGCTGGGAAACCACTTCGCCCTTCTGCGCGATGCGTTTACAAACGCTTGTACTTCGCGCAATTACGACGAGGCCGCCTGGCTTTCCAGTCAGATGCAGCAACTGCTCCAGGACATCGCCACCCTGTCCGCCGCCGACCCGCACAACTCCCTCAGGAGCTGGCTGAAAGCGGCTGAGAGCTGGGCCTTGGATCCTGCCGAGAAGGAGTATTACAGACACAATGCCTGGCACATCCTCACCACCTGGGGCACGGCGCCCAACCTGAACGACTACGCCAGCCGCGTCTGGTCCGGACTGGTTACCCGCTACTACGCCCCCCGCTGGAATCTGTTCCTGGAAAGCATGCTGCAATCCGTCGCCCAAGGCGTACCCTTCAGCGATGAGGACTTTTTCCGTCAATGCGACACCTTGGAAAAAAACATTGTCCGGGAAGCGCCCCAAGTCACGGAACCCGTTCCCGCCGACCTTCCTGCCCTCTGTCAGGATCTTCTGTCCCGCTGGTTCTGAAACGGGACCCGGTCCGAATTTGAGAAAACTTTCGTATCTTTGAAGTCTTATGGCACAAAGACTTTTCCTCATAGACGGGCATGCCCTGGTGTTCAAAATGTACTACGCCTTCCTGCGGCGTCCCATGGTGAACTCCAAAGGGGCCGACATGTCCATCCTCTACGGGTTTACGAAATACCTGCTGGAACTGGTGGAGCGGGAGAAACCCACCCACCTGGCCGTAGCATTCGACCCGCCGGGCGGTACGTTCCGCAACCAGCTTTTCCCGGAATACAAGGGCACCCGGCCCCCGACCCCGCAGCTTGTGATCGACGCGCTGGAGCCGCTGACGGAGCTGGTGCAGGCCATGAACGTCCCTGTCGTGATGGTCCCCGGATTCGAGGCCGACGACGTCCTGGGCACGCTGGCCACCCGCTTCGCGTCGGACACCCTGGACGTGTTCATGGTCACGCCGGATAAGGATTACGGGCAGCTGATCGGCCCGCATGTGTTCCAGTACAAACCCGGCAAGAGCGGGACTGACGCGGAAATCTGGGGCATCCCGGAGCTCTGCGGGAAATGGGGCATTTCCGAACCCGCGCAGGTGATCGACATGCTCGCCATCTGCGGCGACACGGCCGACAATGTGCCCGGTGTCAAGGGGGTCGGCGAAGTGGGCGCCGCCAAGCTCATCGCCAAATACGGCTCGCTGGAAAACATCTACGCGCACCTGCAGGAATTGAGTCCAAAGCAGCAGGCCATGTTTGCAGAGGCGCAGCCCCACATGGCCCTCTCCAAGACCCTCGTGACCATCAAGACGGACATGGACCTTTCCGTCACGCTGCAGGATATGCGCTACACCGGGGTGTTCCAGCCCGTCATCTGGAACCTTTTCCAGCAGTACGAGTTCACCTCCCTGAAAAAGTATCTCGCGAGCACAAATCGGCCCGATTCCGTGCTCGAGGCCGACAAAAACGGGAGGTCGAGCACGCAGGGGCCCGTTTTTGTGCTCGACCCGGAAGAAGTCGGCTATGAAAAGTTTACGGCTGCCCGGCCGGACAAGGTGGGCATTGTGCATACCGGGACAAAGTTGCTTCTTTCCAGCGGCAACCGCGTCACGACAGTGGATCCGCTGCAGGCCAAAACCCTCCTGGAGAATCCCTCCGTCGACAAATACGGCGTGGACCTCAAGCGGATCTCGCACCTGCTGGAGAGAGAGGGAATCGGCCTGGAAGGGAGGTGGAACGACATCGAGCTCATGCACTATGTCATCAATCCCGAACGCAGCCACGACCTGCAGGCCCTCTCGCAGACCTACCTGGGCGTGACGCTGGAAGAAGAGGCCGCCGCGGCCACCGGCTCCCTGTTTGACGACAACCCCGAACCTTCCCGGCTGAAGGAATCGGCCGTCCTGGTGCCCCTCGGGCTCAAACTCCGCGAGAACCTGCCTTCCTTCTACGACTCCATGGAAGAGCCGCTGGCCAAAGTGCTGGCCCGGATGGAACGGGACGGCGTGAAAGTGGATCTGGCGCAGCTGCGCTCCTTCGCCGACGGCCTGCGCAAGGAACTGCAGGAACGGGAAGCCCGCATCCGCGAAATGGCCGATGAACCGCAGCTGAACATCTCCTCCCCCAAACAGGTGGGCGAAGTGCTTTTCGACAAGCTCCGGCTGGACCCGAAAGCCAAAAAGGGCGGTGCCAAAGGCCAGTACTCCACGGACGAAGCCACCCTCCTGGCCATCGAAGACCGCCACCCCATCGTGGGCGAAATCCTGGAATTCCGGGCAGTGAAAAAGCTGCTTTCCACCTATATCGAGCCGTTCCCCAGCTTCGTGTCGGAAGTGGACGGGCGGGTGCATACCACGTTCAATCAGGCGCTTACCGCAACTGGACGGCTCTCCAGCTCCAACCCCAACCTCCAGAACATCCCCGTCCGCACCGAGCGCGGAAAAGAAATCCGCAAGGCCTTCGTGCCGGGGACGCCGGACGGTGTCATCGTGTCGGCCGACTATTCCCAGATCGAGCTGCGCATCATGGCACACCTGAGCGGCGACGCGCACCTGGTACAGGCTTTCCGTGACGGGGTGGATGTACACGCCGCCACCGCCGCCAAGATTTTCGGCATTCCTGTCGAGGAAGTCACGCGGGAGCAGCGCGGCATGGCGAAGACCGCCAATTTCGGCATCATGTACGGGATTTCATCGTTCGGGCTGGCGCAGCGGCTGCATGTGTCGCGGACGGCTGCGAAGGAACTGATCGAAGGCTATTTCGCCTCTTTCCCGTCCATCCGCTCGTTCATCGACGGGTCCGTCGCCTTTGCCAAGGAGCACGGCTATGTCCAGACGCTCTTCGGCCGGCGGAGGTATCTGCCCGACATCCTCGCCCACAATGCCAATGTCCGCGCCCTGGCGGAACGCAATGCCGTCAACGCCCCCATCCAGGGAACGTCGGCCGACATCATCAAACTGGCGATGATCCGCGTCCAGGAGCGCTTGCTGCAGGAAGGGCTGAAGAGCAAGATGGTGCTGCAGATCCACGACGAACTGCTGTTCGACGCCGTTCCCGCCGAGGTTCCCCGCCTGAAGGCCCTGGTAAAAGAAGTGATGGAGAACGTCATCACGCTGTCGGTCCCCCTCACGGTCGAATGTTCGGCCGGAAGTAACTGGCTGGAAGCCCATTAGCCTATGGAAGCAGCAGAGAAACAACTCATCGAACGCGCCACCCAGGGCGATCAGCTGGCCTACCGCATGCTCTACCAGCGGTACGAGCCGGCCGTCCGAGGCCGGGTAAGCGGCTATTTCAAATGGAAGGCCGACGTGGACGACGTCGTGTCCGAAAGCTTCCAGAAGGCGTTCCAGGCCCTCCAGGCATTTGACACCGAACGGGAGTTCCGCCCCTGGCTCCTCACGATCGCCTCGCACACGGCGCTGGACCATCTGAGCAGCATCCAGCGGGAAGACCAGAAGAAAGAAGGCATCCTCTCGAAAGCCGCCTCCGAAGGGGCCGACGGGGGCGCCCCCCTGACGGACTACACGCCGGAAGAAGAGATTATCAACGACGAGGTGCACCAGCGCCTGATGGGCTACATCGACGAACTGCCTTCCCTGTATAAAGACGTGATGATCAAATACATGATAGAAGAATTGGAATACGAAGAGATTGCGAAAGAGCTGGACCTGGAGCTGAATACGGTCCGCACGCGCATCCGGAGGGGCAAACAGCACCTCTCACAAATGATGCTCCGGGGGGAAGTGGAATGAACTGGCGCGAGATTCTGCTTTCCACTTTCGAGGTTTCCGAGGCGCAGATGCGCGCCTTTGAAGCTATGGACGGGCTGTACCGGGAATGGAATGCCCGGATCAATGTCATCTCCCGGAAAGACATCGACGCCCTCTACGACCACCATGTCCTTCACTCCCTCGCCATCGCCCGCTACCTGCAGCAGGATCCTTCCCTGTGGGAAAAATTCTCTTCGGCTTCGGTGCTGGATCTGGGAACCGGAGGCGGATTCCCGGGGATTCCGCTGGCCGTGCTGTTTCCGTCGGCCCGGTTTGTGCTCTGCGACTCGGTGGGAAAGAAAACCATTGTGGCACAGGCCGTTGCAGAGGCCCTGGGACTGCAGAACGTAGAGGTCGTGCATGCCCGGGCCGAGGAACTCCCCCAGCGCTTCCACTTCGTGGTCTCCCGCGCCGTCGCTTCCCTGGTGGACTTCTATCCCTGGGTGAAGGGAAAATTCTCCGAAGGCATCCTCTACCTGAAAGGCGGCGACGTGGTGGAAGAGATTGCCACGGTGATGGGGCGGCATCGACTCGCATCCGGGTCGGTCCATACCTGGAGCGTCGCTTCCTGGCTGCAGGACCCCTATTATGACGGAAAACTGGTCATCCATCTGGAGAGATAGCCTTTTTAGAAAAAAGATTTTGGTTTTTCCCCGAGAATTACTACCTTTGCAGTCCTTACGCGAAAAATATAAAAAAATAAGATATGAAAAGAACATTTCAACCTTCCCGCCGCAAGCGTGTGAACAAACACGGCTTCCGCGCCCGCATGGCTTCCGCCAACGGCCGCCGCGTCCTTAGCGCCCGCCGCCGTCACGCCCGCAAGAAACTCTCCGTATCTGACGAAGATCGCTGGTAGTTTTCCTGTGGCATCAGCCCTTAACCGCCGTCGCTTGGATGCGATGGCGGTTTTTTTTGCCACGGTGCCTTGCGGCCGGCTATCGGCCCTTCTGTGCCGTGGCACTCAAGTCACTGATACTGAGACGTTTCCCAAAATCGCCTCCGGCATTTTGACTGAGGCGATTTTAGGATCTTGTTGAATGTCAGGTATTTAAGTGCCACGGTCAAGCGGGAGATGGAGGTATTTCAGCAATTGGCGGGGACGGGCGGAGGTGCGGAGCGACAGGATGCGGAACCATTCCCGTTTGGCCGATGGGGACAACGCAGGAATCCGGAAGAGATCCAACCCTTCGTGCAGAAGAATCGAGCTGCACTGGCTGTAGACCGCATCCGAGTAGTTGTCGCGGTCCTCGCGGATGTCGTATTCGCTGCCCGTGTTGTCGTGAAAGGCGCGGATCATTGCCTCCAGTGATCCGTAATAGCCGATGGCAAGATCATAGTCGACGACGTTCCACAGGCCTACAATCTGGTCGATAAGCTGTTGCTGCTCAGCGGTTTTGAGGCCGCGTTTCCACCGGGCAAGCTGGGCATAGTTAAGATATTTTCCCTGCCGGAAAAGAGCATTGATTTCTGACAGCGCTTTTTTGAGCGCGCGCGAGGCCTTGGACATCGTGACCGGGGCCGAAAAAGGATGGTCATTCCGGGCATAGGCGAGGAAATTCCAACGGTATTGTTCGGCCTGTTGAACCAGCTTTCGCTCGACGGGATTGTTGTAGTTGTAAGCGAGGGTGGTACGGACCTGCTTGCTGCCCAGCTTGGCGGCACTGCTGAAACTGTGATAGAACAAATACCCTTCCCTGTCCCGCGACCTGTTCCACAGATGGGCAAATATCCTGGAATATTCATTGACAAAGGCCGACAGTTCCCGCGCCGACGCACTGATGCTCACATGATGGACGTGGTCCGGCATCGGACACAAGGCCAGGACCGGGATGCCGCGCCGCCGGGCGACCGTCGAGAAGACAGTGAAAAACACCAGGTAGTCACTGGCGGTATAGAAGATAACCCGCTTCCCCTGGGTCATCTGGCAGATGTGGTGTACTTCGCCTGGATAGACTTTTCTCCTTTTCATGGCCGATACTTTTCGGGCAAGTTAAGGGAAAGAATCGGCCCGTAAAAGGGGGTGTTGATAACTTGTGCTGTTTTAGTAGGTATTTTGTCTGTTTTGCAGGTTTTTTCGCGGTTTTAGCGGGTCCTTTTTACCGGTCCCAGACCACCCAGCTGCGGTCCAGCGGGAGACTTTTGGGCTTTCCGGCCTGTCCCTGGATCCGGTAAAGCGGCCGGAGTTCCTGCCGGACCAGCGCATCCAGCGCGGCATTCACCCGCGCGATGTTCACATTCACCTCATTGTTGAAGATATCCAGGAGGCGCTGTACACGAAGCCGGGCGGCCGCCGGGTCGGAGCTTCGCATCACCCGGCGGTACAGCCCCAGCAGTTCCTGACGGTAGAGCCCGATCTCCTTCAGGACAATTCCCTCCGGATGGGCGAGGAAGAGGAGGAGGATGGTTTTTGCCATCGGCCTGATTTTCAGCTCTTTGTCTCCTACAAAGATGCGAAGCGTCCGGGTGATGCGCACTTTCTCGGGCACGGGAACCGTGACGATACCCCGGGGGCGGCCCCTTCTTTCCACTTCCCGCAGCGCCGCCTGCACAAAAGCCACCAGCTCCTCCGTCTCCTGCAGCTCCCACGCCTCGCTGTAGACCGCAGTTTCCTCCCCCAGGGCAGCATCGGCCCCGGAGAACAGCAGGTAAAACAGCGACAGTGCACCCAGATCCATCATTCCGGCCACAAAGATAGCCAATTCACCATCAGCACCGTGACACCTAAGTAATTAACTATCAGCAATATACAGAAATCGCCTCCGGCATTTTGCCTTAGGCGATTTCAGGAAACGACTCAGTGTCAAGTACTTAGGTGCCAGCATGGCGGCCAGCGAACAGACCGGCCAACAGGCCAGCCAACGGACCAACGGGCCAGCCAACGGACCAACAGGCCTCCCCTACTTTTTGATCGGATAGAACTTCAGCAGGACGAGGATCAGGAGGGCGATGGCAGCGGGGAAGAGGGAGAACAGGGCCCAGACCATGTGCTGCACGCCGGAGAGGTTGGTGATGGTGACCACGGTCTCTCCCGTAATGGGATCCTGGTTGGAGATGAGGCCGGCGGCGCCGAGCAGCAGGGCCACCAGGGCGCCGGAAATGGCCGATCCGAACTTCTGCGCCATGGTTCCCGAGGAGAAGATGAGGCCGGTGGAAGAGGTGCCGTCCTTCTCGGTGGCGTAGTCGGCCACGTCGGCGTACATGGACCACAGGAGCGGAGAATAGATGCCGATACCGACGGAAGTGATGATGACGTTGGCAATCATGACCCAGATCCAGGCGGGATCCATGGGGATGAAGAAGAAGGCGATGGAGGACACGGCGCAGATGACAGCCGCCCAGACGAAAGCCTTGTGCTTAGAGCCCACCCACTGGGTGAAGCGCGGCGTGAGTCCGCCCACGACCATGCAGACCGCCTCGCCGAACATCATGAACACGGTGTAGTTGATGATGAGACCGGAAACGGTCACGTCGCTGTGCATGCAGTATTCGAACAGATAGGCAGCCACGGCATAGCGGAAACCGTTGAAGAAGTTGGTGCAGATGCCGATGAGGGTGAGATAAATCCAAGGCTTGTTGTGGATGAGGTCGGCGAAGGGCTTGAAGGAGAATTTCTCCGCGCGGACGGGCTCCAGGCGTTCCTTGGTGAGGAGGCCGCAGGCAAGGGTGCCCAAAGCGGCCAGGCCGCCCAGCACGGCGCCGAGGACGGCATACTGATGGGCCGGGGTTCCGCCCACCATCTTCTGCAGGTAAGGGAAGGAGAACAGGGTCACGAAACCCATGGCATAGGCGCCCACCATGCGGAACGACGAGAACTGGTTGCGCTCATTGCTGTCCGAGGTCATCACGCCCAGCAGGGAGCCGTAGGGCACGTTCACGGCCGTGTAGACCACCATCATCAGCAGGTACAGGCCATAGGCGTACGCCTTGCGGCCGGCAGGGCCCAGGTCCGGCGTATACAGCAGCAGGGCGAAGACCACGCCCAGCGGAATGGCGCCGAAAATAAGCCAGGGCCGATAGGTTCCCCAGCGGGACTTGGTCCGGTCTGCAATGGCGCCCATCAAAGGGTCGGTGACCACGTCGAAAAGGCGGGCCAGGAGCATCAGGGCGCCGGCGTCGGCCACGGTGAGGCCGAAGATGTTGGTAAAGAAGAAGGGAAACGCGATGGACATCACTTTCCAGGTAATGCCGCCGGCGGCGGCATCGCCCAGGCCATAGCCTATTTTCTCAGATAATTTAGCTGCCATTGGTTATTCAGTTATCATGCAAATTTACGCAAAAAGTTTCAGAACTTCCAGACACATGCGGGTGTTGTGGTAGGGACATTTCCAGAAACCGGCCTTGGGATTGGCCCGGTCGACGGTTCCGTCCGGGAGGACGGCCCACCACCATTCTCCGCCCTCGTGATCCACCAGGCGGTCGCGGATATAAGCCCACAGGGCGAAGGCATTGTCGGCCCCGGAAGGGACGCCGTGGTACTTCCAGAGCCAGAGATTGCCGACGACGCCCTCGGCCTGGACCCACCACAGGCGGGAATCGTCGAAGGAGCCGTCAGGAAGCAGCTCATAGCGCAGCGAGCCGTCCGGAAGGAGGCCTTCGTTGCCGGCAAGGCCCATGGAGAGGGCCCACGGACGCACGCGGGAGATGATGTCCACGTCTTTCAGGGCGAAGGCACATTCCAGGGCCAGCCAGGAGGTCTCGATGTCGTGGCCGTAGGAGACGCCGCCGGGAAGGACGCTCCAGTCGCGGCGGAAATACAGCTGCAGATGGCCGGAAGGGGCCATGACCTTCTCCCCCGTCAGCACCAGAAGGCGCTCCACGGCCTCTTTCAGGCCCTCGTCGGGCCACACCTGGTACAGATTGGCATAGGCCTCCAAAAGATGGAGGTGGGAGTTCATGGTCTTGTCGGCATTGATGTCGTGGGCGCTCAGGGACATGTCCTCGAGCGGAGAGAAATCCCGCGCAAGCGCCTCGATATAACCGCCGTTCTCCGGGTCAGCAAAACGGCTTTCAACCACCCGGTACAGGTTGACGGCCTGCTTGAGCAGCTCACCGTCCCCGTTCACCTTGTACAGTTCGGAGAGGCCGTAGATGGCAAAGCCCTGGGCGTAGAGCTGTTTCTTGGTGTCCAGCCGCTCACCCCTGCAGTCTACGCTCCAGTACACGCCGCCGTATTTGTGGTCGCAGAAATGGGCCAGGAAATAGCGGGAAGCATGCAGGGCCGCCTCCAAGCAGGCCGACTCTTTCAAACGCTGAAAAGCCGCCGAGAAGGCCCAGATGATGCGGGCGTTCAGGATGACGCCGCGGGGCGCATCTTTGAGGACGGTTCCGTCCGCGGAGACTTCGCCGTAAAAACCCCCGTCGGGGTCCTGCAGCCGCAGCCAATAGGGCAGGATATTCCCGGTCAGGGTCTCCCTGACCTCCTGCAAAAAGACATCAGTCCTTGTTTCCATCTAAATATTCGGAGTTTCCCAGACTTTGGTTTCGGTGCAGCGGACAAGGGTGCCCAGGCCGCCGCAGGAGAGGCGGAAGTCGCCTTTTTCCAGGCGCCAGCGGCCGTCACCGCCTACGAAAGCCAGGTCGGAGGCCGGGAGGCGGAAGGTGACGGTCTTGGTCTCACCGGGCTCCAGAGCCACTTTTTCGAAGCCGCGGAGGCGTTTTACGTCAGGGATGAGGGAAGCCACCAGGTCGGAACTGTACAGCAGGACGGCCTCCTTGCCGGCACGGTCGCCGGTATTGGTGACGTCGACGCTGACGGTGAGGACGTCGCCGGCCTTGACCTCGGCCGCGGATACCTGCAGGTTCTTATAGTCGAACTTGGTATAGCTGAGGCCATGGCCGAAGGGCCACTGCACGTCCATGACGGCGTCGTAGTTGTACGAGCCTTCCATGGTTTCGCGGTGCTCGGTGACTTTGTAGTCGTAGGTATGGAGGGCATTGATGTGCTTGGAGTAGGTGAAGGGCAGCTTGCCGGAGAAGTTCTCGTCGCCGGAAAGGAGGGCGGCCAGGGCGTCTCCGCCGAAGTTCGAGGGCAGCATCACATCCACGACGGCGGCGCAGAGCGGCTCGATGTCGCCGATGAGGCGCGGGCGGCCTTCATTGAGCACCAGCACGACGGGCTTGCCGGTGGAAGCGGCCTCCCGGACCAGCTGTTTCTGGTTGGCGGAGAGGTTCAGGTCGTCCATGTTGCCGGGGGTTTCGCAGTAGGAGTTCTCACCTACGCAGCAGACGATGACGTCGGCCTTCTTGGCCTCGTTCTTGACCTGCTGGAAGCTGGCGACGACATCCTTCTGCCAGTCGGAACCGTCATAGACGACGCCGGGCACCCAGGTAACCTGGCCCGGATAACGCTTCTGGAGGGCTTCCAGAATGGTGTTGTACTGAGGGACATAGTCGTCGGCCGATCCCTGCCAGGTATAGCTCCAGCCGCCGTTGAGGGTCCTGAGGCTGTTGGCATTGGGGCCGCACACAAGGATGCGGGAATTCTCCTTCAGCGGAAGCACGCCTTCGTTTTTCAGGAGCACTTCGCTCTCGAGGGCGGTGGCATAGGACTCACGGGCGTATTTCTCGGAGGCGAAGTCGGGATAGACTTCGTCCCAAACGGGCTTGTCGAACAGGCCCAGACGCACTTTCAGGCGCAGGACCCTGCGCACGGCGTCGTTCAGGCGGGCCTCGGAGATGGTGCCTTCATTCACCAGGTCCACAATCACATTGCAGCACTCGGGATCGTAGGGATCCATGATCATGTCAATCCCGGCGTTGATGCCCATGGCCACGGCTTCCTTCTTGTCGGCGGCCACGTGGTCGCGGTTCCAGAGGTTGTCAATGTCGGCCCAGTCGGTGACCAGCATGCCGTCCCAGCCCAGCTGCTCTTTCACCCATCCGGTGAGGAGGGTGGCGTTGGCATGGGTGGGGACCCCGTTGATGGAGGCCGAATTCACCATCGCGGTGAGGGCGCCGGCACGGAAGCACGCGAGGAACGGGGCGAAGTATTTTTCGCGGAGGTCGTTCTCGGCGATATAGGCGGGGGTACGGTCTTTTCCGGACAGCGGGACACCGTAGCCCATGAAATGCTTGATGGAGACGGCGACATGCTGCAGATCAATGTGGTTGGGGTCTTCTCCCTGCAGGGCGCGGGTCTCCTCGGCGGCCATGCGGGCCTGGAGGTACGGGTCTTCGCCGAAACTCTCCCAGATGCGGGGCCAGCGGGGATCGCGGCCCAGATCCATCACCGGGGAGAACACCCAGGGGACCTGCGCGGCACGGGTCTCGTACGCCATGGCACGGCCCATGAGGGCGGCGTATTCAGGGTTGAAAGTGGCACCCAAGTTGATCTCCTGCGGATACAGGGAGCCATCCGTCAGATAGGAGGCGCCGTGGATCATATCCAGACCATAGATGCAGGGAATGCCGATCGCTTCCATGCTCTTTTCCTGGATCTGGCGCACCATGGCGGCAGTCTGCTCGCGGGAGTGGGCGGCGTCGTGCATCACATTCAGGATGGAGCCCACTTTATACTGGCCGATGATCTTGTCCAGCTTGGCCGGGTCGATGGCTTCACGGGTAGCGTCTTCCAGGGTGGAGATGTTCAGCTGGACCAACTGGCCGGCCTTCTCCTGAAGGGTCATGCCGCTGAGGACCTTTTCCACTTTGGCCTCAACCGCCTTGTCGCAGGGAATCACCTGCTGGGCCTTGGGCGCACAGGCACCGACCGCAGCAGACACACAGAGAGTACTCATCACAATTTTCGTAAAATTCATATCCAAGTTCTTTTATGTACAAATTTACAGATTTGCACAACATTCTGCAAATCGCCGGGCTCAATATTCCCAGTCGTCGGAACGGAAGGGAGGTACGGGGATACCGTAGGAAGTACAGAGATTGGCCCCCATCCAGTTGCGGAAACCATAGCGGACGGCCACGGGGTGCGGGACATCGGCACATTTGACAATGAGGGTCTGTCCGTCCCAGTCCACCTCGGCGTCGGAAAGATGGAAAATGCGGTCTTCACCGGCCAGCTCGAACCCGACGATTTTCCTTTCCGATATGGAGCCCAGATTCCCCCACACCTGGGTGAGGGTCACTTTCACCGTACCGTCTTCCAGATAATCCACGCTCTTGAGGCGGGGCAGTTCGATGCTCATGCCGGTCGGGATGCCGTACACGCTTTGCAGGGCGCGCTGGACCATCATGTCGGCCACTTCCTTTTTCTGGGCGGGGTGCACGGTATTCGGATTCCCGAGGGTTTCGGTGCAGACAGCCCAGGAGCGGTCCAGGATTTCTTCCGTATGCAGCTGGTTCAGGACGAAGTGCGGGCGCCAGCGGCCGTTGTCGTCCCCGTGTCCGTATGCGGCCAGGAGCGTGAAGATGAAGGGCAGGTCTCTCCCCCACTCCTTCCGCCACATGCGCACCATGGCAGCCTGCAGCTTGTCATAGCAGTGGGGCTGGCCCATATTCGAGCAGCCCTGGTACCAGAGGATGCCCTTGGCGGCGTAGCCCGCGACGGGCTTCACGCGGCCGTTCCAGATCAGTTCCGGAGTCTCCGGCCAACGGTCGGGTACATCTTCAACGGCGTACAGCGCATCCAGTTCTTCCCGGGTGAGTCCGGCGCCGCCAATGGTCTCCCGGGTCATCCAGGGCTCGATACGGCTGCCGCCCCAGGCGTTCACCACAATGCCCACCGGCACTCCGAGCGTCCGGGTCAGACGCCGGGCAAAGAAGTACGCCACGGCCGATGTCTCCGCCGCCATTGCGCTGTCTGAGTAACGCCAGACGGCCTCCACATCCGTAAGGGGCCGATACGCTTTCGGGGTCTTGATGTCGAATACGCGCACGTCCCGGGCCGTTTCCGGAGCCGCCATGATGGCTTCCGCCGCTCCTTCCACTTCCTGGAAGCCGAAGCCCCTGAGGGGCATTTCCATGTTGGACTGGCCGCTGCAGATCCACACTTCGCCAAGGACGATGTCCCCGCGGGTAAGGGTCTCCTTGCCGGAGCGCACCTCGAGGGTGCGGGCCATTCCGTCGGCCTTGCCGGTGGGCAGAGAGACACGCCAGGTGCTGTCCGGAAGGACAGTGGTGCGGAAGGTAGTTCCCTCCCACTTCACCTCGACCCGCTTTCCGGGAGCGCCCCACCCCCAGACGGGGACGGTGGTCTCCTGCTGGAAGACGGCATGGTCGGAAAAAAGGTGCGACAGGGTAAGCGGCTGGGCCTGGCTCCAAAGGGCGGAAAGCAGGACGGCCGCGGCAGCGAGAACGCGTTTCATGGTCTATTTCAGGGTATTACGGGTAATCAGTTCGTTCAGGGTCTCGACGGAAAGGCCGGTGCGAAGGCCGTCCTCCGGCGTGTGGAGACAGTAGTCTACCAGGCGGTCTACCGTGGAAGTGGCCACATGCATGCGGGTATCCGAAGAGGCGTAATAGATGAACACTTTGCCGTCGGGGTCGCAGATCCAGCCGTTGGAGAACAGGACGTTCATCACGTCGCCAATGTATTCCTCCCCTTCCGGAGCCATGAAAAAGCCTCCGGGCTGGGCGATGACGCGGGCGGGGTCGTCCAGGGCGGTCATGTACATGTACAGGACGTAACGGAGGCCGGAAGCACAGCCGCGGACGCCGTGAGCCAAGTGCAGCCAGCCCTGCGGCGTCTTGATGGGATGCGGGCCCTCGCCGTTCTTCACTTCCTT
>DGXN01000027.1 GCA_002396335.1 Bacteroidales bacterium UBA4231 | reverse complement strand
GCAAAATGACGTAGGCGATTTCAGGAAGTGGCTCAGGGTCAATTACTTACATGCCACGGTTAGAATGGTGTAACTGAGGGTCAACGCCCTGGTTGGCGCAGGCCTCTTCTTTTTTGGCGCAGGTGTTACGGCAAATGGCGCAGGCGCGATTTTGAGCGGGGGACCTGCGCCACTGGAGCGCGTAGAATGGCATTTTGCGGCGCAGGTATGGGCTGTAAAAACGCACCTGCGCCAAATCTTCAGACACCTGCGCCGATTAGGCAGAAGGCCTGCGCCAAAAGTGGATACACCTGCGCCAAATGGGCAAGTCTTGTTCTGGTCGCCACCCTACTTAGAAGCGCTCTCGGATGCGTTCGATTTGTGTAAGTGGTTTTCTACTCTTGAAAGTAGTGTTTTTGAATCGGATTGAGAGTTGTATTTGATTGAGTTCGTTGTTTTTGTTTTTTCCGAAGAAAGATGCTATGTTTGTAAAAAGGACGTTATTATGAAAAGAGTTTCTTTTTTGCTCATCATCTTCTTATTTATTCTGGCATGCAGCCATAATCCTGTTTGGGTTAAGTTTGATAGCATTGAATCTTATGCCAAAGAACGTCCGGATAGCGCCAGAGTTCAACTGCTGGCCATGGATCAGGAACTGCTCAACACGCCATCTCTTCGTGCCCGCTATGCTCTGATGCTTACGACAGCAAATAGCCGTTGTAAAATTAAAGAACAGGATGATTCCCTTATCAATGTGGCCGTAAAGTATTACAGCAAATGGGGGCCTAAAAAAGAAAAGTTCCTGGCGTACTACTACCAAGGAAGAATCTATCAGGACAGCCGCAATTACGAAGCGGCCATGCAAAGCTACTTAAATGCTGAAAGCATCCATTCAAAGGATATATCAGACCGATATTGGACATCCCTCTATCTGAAAATGGGGTATATTTATCTTGCGTTGTATTCTTTGGATTTATCTCTGTCATCATTTCAGAAGGCCACTTATTATGCCCAAAAAAGTGATTGGCTGACTAATGAGATTTCTGCCATTTTGGGTATTTCCGGTATTTATCTCTTAAAAGACGATTATAAACAGGCCGATTCGTGTCTCCAATATGTCTCTTCGAGAATAGACTGGAAGAATCAAAGCGATGTTCAGAAGTTTCTAAATAATAAAATACTGTATTTGCGTAAAACTAATGCGCCTAAAGATTCTTTGAAGAAATATGCAGATTTGGCATCCTGCCTTCTTCCCGCCAAAGGAGCATTACAAGCGGCACAGGGATATACCGAATGTGGCGAATTCGATAAGGCAAAACGGTCTTTGTTTTTGTTCGAAAATAACAATAGCAAGTTTGAGGAAAATCCTGTTTATTTACAAGTCAAATATCAACTGCTAGATAGTCTCCACGATTATAAAGAGGGTTTTCATACACTTGAAAAATTAATTAATCTTCGTGGATACAGCGAATTTGAGCGATTTAACAAAGACACAAAGTTTTTGGCAGAGAGAGTTCGTTTTTCAAAAACCAAGCACTCTTTTCTTTTTGGCTCCATCTTTTTTGGCCTTATAATCCTTATTCTTGCATTATTGTTTATTAATAATGAACGAAAAAGAAGAGAAGAAAAGAAAGAACTTGAAACGCTCTATATGGAAATAAAACAAGAATACGAAAGTATTTGTTCCGTTTTACATAACCATGAGGAATTGCAAGACTCTGCAAGAAAGGCTCTTGGAGATCGAGTTTCTTCATTGGCCCAATTCCTATCTAAAGAAAAGCCTCAATCTCTTTCTAAAGTTGCAGACCAATTGGAGGCTCTAAGTGAAAATCGAAAAGAACTTCTGGATACAATTGGCCTGTTATATGCTATTTATTATCCCTCTGTAATAACGGTCTTAGTAAATCATAAATTGACTACGACAGAAGTCGGATATTGTTGTTTGCTTCAACTTGGATTCCGAACCAGAGAGGTTGGCGATGTAATTAACAGAAGTGGTTCATATAATATCTCGAGCGCCATTCGGAAAAAATTAGGGTTGGGTCCTAACGATACGAATCTATCCAATTATATCAAAGGTTTATTCGAGTCAAACAACACATGAGGTGTTTATGAAACCAGATGAAACTTTTACCGCTGTTAATCATTGATTATCAGCGGATTATTTTTGTTTCTATGAAACTTTTGTTTTTGAAGTTAAACTTTTCAAGGCTAAATTTGTGAAGTAGGTACAAAACAAATACTTCAATAATGATTGTCCTGAGGGCTGGCATAATAATTGAATTAGGTAACAATTAGTTATGGACCTTTCATGTTCTTGCAGAGACGGATGAGTGTGATGAAGAAGGGCCGTGCGATACAATAACCAATAATCTTTATAGTATGAGAAAAATCTATGTTCTTCTAACAGCACTTTTAGTGTCTGTGGCCGCTTTTGCGCAGGAAAAGACTTTTGATGTGACGAAGTTTCCACACAGCCTGGAACTTGCCATTTCAGAAAATGTCATCCATAATGGTAGGGGCGGTGGTATGGGATCGGCTTTATCGATGCACCTTGGCTATCGGATTTCGAATCCCCTGATGATTCGGCTGGAACATTCTTACGGAGCCGACATTTCCAATATCTTTTTGAAGGATCCCGGGTTTATGGCTAACCGTTTAACAACGGTCGGCGTGGCTTTTTTTGCCGGGTTGCAAGGGCCCATTGACCTTGTCTCAACTTTTAATCTCGGTGCCGTGACGGGAAGGGATGCCGGTGACGTGTTGAACGCCCGTTTTGTAGGAACGGTCGGCTTGGAATTCCGGTATAACGTGAATAAGCACGGATATATTGGCTTTAGTGGGAAAGGCTATGCCGGTCCGAACATCCTGAACGGTTCCTGGCTTGGCTTTACCTTTGGCGCCAGGTTCTGAAGCGTGGCAGCTAAGTCATTGATAATCATTTAAATCCTGAAATCGCCTACGGCATTTTGCCGGAGGCGATTTTAGGAAGTGACTCAGGATCAATTACTTACATGCCACGTTCGGGAGTGGCGCAGGTGTCATGGAAAATGGAGCAGACCTCTTCATTTTTGGCGCAGGTGTTACGGCAAATGGCGCAGGTGAGTTTTTAAGTGGGGGACCTGCGCCAATGGAGCGCGTAGAATGGCATTTTGCGGCGCAGGTATGGGCTGTAAAAACGCACCTGCGCCAAAAGTGGATACACCTGCGCCGATTAGGCAGAAGGCCTGCGCCAAAAGTGGATACACCTGCGCCAAATGGGCAAGTCTTGTTCTGGTCCCAACCCGTCGCAGCCGGTCAGTGCCTGGAATGAGGCTATGGTTTGCATGGCACTTAAGTGGCTGATAGTCAGCTAGATGCTAAAATCGCCTGCGGCAAAATGCCGGAGGCGATTTCTGTAAACATCACAGTATTAGCCACTTGCGTGTCAGGCTATAGCTGCTCCATGGCTACAGTTTACCGGAACAGCTGCAGGTTCTCGAAGGAGGGGCGGAGTTCGCCGTCTTCGATGCGGTGGATGATGGCGGTGACTTTCTCGTTCAGGGGGGTGGGGAAGCCGATCTTTCGGCCAAAGGCGGCGATGGCTCCGTTGATGGCGTCCACTTCGGTTTTCTTGCCTTTTTCGATGTCCTGAAGCATGCTGGCTTTCAGCAGGGCGTGCTTGCGGATGGCGATGGGGAGGATCAGGAGCGAGAGCTGTTTTTTCAGGGGGCTGTGGTAGTCCAGCAGTTTTACGGCATCCTTTCCCTGGACGGGCTCGATTTTGATGCCGGCCTTGGCGCAGACGTCGATGCACTCTTTGATCAGTGCCAGGACGATGACCCTGGAGGCTTTGTTGGCCGCCGCTTCGCCGAAAGTGCATCCCAGCACCGTGCTCATCCCGGAGAAGGCCGAATTGATGAGCAGTTTGCTCCAGCGGGTCCCCACGAAGTTCTCTTCCACCGTTACTGGCCCCATCATCTCCAACAGGGCCTTTACGTCGTCAAAATATTTATGCCGATGCGCCCCCACGCAGCCCAGCGAGAAGGTGAGGCTGTCGGGGGAGCTGGTGAGTTCGCACACGCCGGGGGCCGACATGGTCGCGCCCCAGGCCACGGTACATCCCAGTACCCGGTCCTCTCCGACAATCTCGGCGATTCCCGCTTCCGGGAGGCCGTTCTGCAAGGTGACGATGACACCGTCGTCGGCCAGATAATCCTTCAGGAAAGTGACTACGCGGGCGTTTTCCTGCTGCTTGGTGAGAAGGATGATGATGTCGTATTTTCCGGTCATCTGGTCTGGGGTATAGGCGGTGACGGGTTGTACAAAATCCACGGTTCCGGTGATGCGGGCTCCCTGCTCCTGCAGGGCGGCCACGTGGGCCTGGTTGCGGTTGACGAGGTCCACGGACCCGCCTTTCCGGGTGATATAGGCGCCCAGGATGGTTCCCATGGAACCGGCGCCGTAAATAATTGTTCTCATATCGTTTTAGGTTTTAGTTTCTTTAACCAAAGTATGCTGTCGGGTCCTTCGTTGAACAGGAGGTCCAGAATGCTGAGCCCCGGCGTAAAGGCGCCCAGCCTGTCCCGGAACACCTGGTAGTAGGGCTTGTCGAGCCCCAGCTCCGCCAACACGGTGTCCGGCCGTTTGGGATGGATCCGGCTGCGGTAGTCGTCCGGCACGGTGCCGGGGGCGGCGAAATCGGCGGTGGGGGAGAGCGTGCAGGCCACACCGGTGCGCTCCAGTACCCACTCGATCAGGGACAGGTTCAGTTCCCAAAGGGTCCGGGGCTCCCGCTCCAGCAGGGCAAACAGCCCGTCCCGGTAGTATTCATACCAGGCCGATGTCTCATACGCCGTATCCAGCGCCCGCTCCGTCCGTACCACCCAGGGGGTGGAATAGTCCACGCGGACAGCCGTGATGGCCGGATCGGCCCCGTGCACTACGGGGACCTGGAGCATCTGGGGGCCGTCCGCGGCAAGGATGTAGCAGCGGTTGCGGTAACTCTGTTTCTGGTAGTTCTCGGAGGCTTCCAGGTAAACCGCAGAAGGCAAAACCCTGTCCGGGGACAGGGTGAAATCACGGGCGGCGAGGGCGAACCAGGCCGCCGGAGGGAAATATGCTGTCGTAAGGAGCACTAGCGGGCAGGACGCGGTTTGGGTACGATGCCGCGCTTGGAACTGCGGATGAAGGCGAGGATGGTGTCGCGGTGCTCGGTCGGGGGGTAGTTGGCCTCGATGAACGCCACGGCCTGGCTCACGTTCATGCCCTTGAAATAAAGGGTGTCGTAGATGTCTTTGATCTCGTTCACCTGCTCTTCCGTAAAGCCGCGGCGCAGCAGCCCGACCCGGTTTACGCCTTCGAAGACGATGGGTTCGCGTCCGGCCAGGGTGTACGGCGGAACGTCCTTGGTAATCTTGGCATAAGCGGCCACAAAGGCGTGCGTGCCCACTTTGGAGAACTGGTGGGAGCCGGATTTGCCGCCCAGGACGGCCCAGTCGTCCACGTCGGTTTCACCGGCCATGCCCACATAGCTGACGATGATGCAATGGTTGCCGATCTGGCAGTCGTGGGCCACATGGGCGTAGGACATGATCAGGGTGTCGCTGCCGATCCGCGTGACACCTTTCCCGCTGGCCTTGGTGCCGCGGTTCACGGTGGCGCATTCGCGGATGTTCACGCGGTCGCCGATCTCTACCCATGAGTCTTCCCCTTCGAATTTCAGGTCCTGCGGGATGGCCCCCACCACGGCGCCGGGATAGACGGTGCAGTCGGAGCCCATGCGGACATGGCTATAGATGGTGGCACCATTCAGGATGCGGCACCCGTCGCCGATCTCGACATTCTCGTCGATATAGGCGAAGGGACCCACTTCAATGTTGTCGCCCAGTTTGGCCTTTGGACTGACGAAGGATAGAGGATGGATTGTATTCATGCTGCGTTATTTAAGCAAAGCGCGGAGGGCTTTGGCTGCTTTTGTGTTGATGGAATGGCCCGGCTTGTAAGCGGTGATGCGGGCGTTCAGGTAGCCGCCGGAGAGGCGAAGGTCGCCCAGGAGGTCCAGCAGTTTGTGGCGGCCGCATTCGTCCGGGAAATGGAGCTGGAGGTTGTTCAGGTAGCCTTCGTCGGTGATTTTGAGGCCGGGGAGGTTGAACAGGCTGGAGATGCTGGAGAGCTGCTCCTCGTTCACGGGATTCTCCACGATGACGATGGCGTTGTCCACGTCGCCGCCTTTGATGAGGTTGTTGCGGAACAGGTACTCGATTTCGTGGAAGAAGACAAAGGTCCGGCAGACCCCGATTTCGTGGGCATAGTCGGTGCCAAGGTCCCAGTGGGCGCTCTGGATGCCCAGGATCTTGGAGTTGAAGTCCACAGTGATGTCGGCCGACGGAGCGGCGGCGGGCTCGATCCGGACCCAGGAGCCGCTGCGGTCGTCCCGGATTTCGAGGGACTGGGGAATGTCGATGTAACGGCGGGGGACACCCTGGTCCTGAAGACCGTCTTTCAGGAAGGCTTCGACATACAGCCGGGCGCTGCCGTCCAGGATGGGGACTTCGATGTTGTCCAGTTCGATGACGGCGTTGTCCACACCCATGCCTGTGAGGGCGCTCATGATATGCTCGATGGTCACGGCCACCGTGTCCTTGTGGGAGATGGTGGTGCTGCGGGCCGTATTGCTCACGTTTTCAGCCAGGGCTTCGATGACGGGCTTCCCGCGCAGGTCCGTACGGCGGAAGATGATGCCGCTGTCGGCCGGGGCGGGGAGAACCTTCATGTGGGCGTAGGTGCCTGTGTGCAGGCCCCTTCCCTGGAAGTAGTAGTTTTTCTTGAGTGTATGCTGATTCATCAGTAGCCTATTATGCAAAAAACCGGCCAGTGTTTATTCCGCCGCCTGTTTGAACAGGGCGTAGGCCTTCATGTACTGGCGGGCCGGGATGACCGGGGACCCCAGGAGCACCTGGCCTTCCTTGCGGATATTGCCGATGACGCCGCCCTGGGCCATGATGGTGGTATGGTCGGCAATCTTCAGATGGCCGGCAATGCCCACCTGTCCGCCGAAGATGCAGTATTTGCCGATCTCGGTGGACCCGGCGATGCCCGTCTGGGCCGCCATGGCGGTATGGTCGCCGATAATGACATTGTGCGCGATCATGCACAGGTTGTCGATGCGGACGCCGTTCCCGATGATGGTGGATTCCATCTGGGCCCGGTCCACGGTAGTGTTGGCGCCGATTTCCACGTCGTTGCCGATCACCACGTTCCCGAGGTGTTCGATTTTCTCCCAGCTGCCGTCGGGACGCGGGGCGTTGCCGAATCCGTCGGCCCCGATGGTAACCCCGCTGTGCAGGATCACATTGTCGCCGATAACCATGCCGGGATAAATCCGCACGCCCGGGTAGAAGATGCAGTTCTTGCCGACAGTGCAGTTGTCGCCGATGTAGACCTGCTCGTGGATGATGGTGCCGTCTCCCACGGTGGTATGCCGTCCCACATAGGAAAAGGCGCCCAGGTAGACTTTCTTGCCGAAGCGGGTGGACAGGAACCAGCGGGCCCTGAGACTTCTGTGGCGCTTGGCTTTCTTTTTCTTTTCGGAGACGTATTTCAGGAGGTCGGCGATGGCGGAGTAGGCGTTTTCTACCCGCACCAGGGTGGCTTTCACGGGCTCCTTGGGCTCGAAATCTTTTCCGACGATGAGGATGGATGCCTCGGAGGTGTAGACGTAGGATTCGTATTTGGGGTTGGCGTAAAAGCTCAGCGTGCCTTTCTTCCCGTGTTCGATTTTGGCGAACTCGGTGGCGACGGCATTCTCGTCTCCCTCTACGGTCCCTTTCAGGAGCTGGGCCAGGAATTTTGCGCTAAGTTCCATGTTCAGTTAGATCAGCGGTTCTGCGGTCATCTCTTCCGGCTGCGGGATGCCCATCAGCTTGAGGATGGTGGGCGCCACGTTGCAAAGGGCGCCGTCCTTTACGCTCTTGACCTCCGGCCCGGCGTTGATCACCACAAACTGGACGGTGTTCAGCGAGTGGGCGGTGTTGGGAGTTCCGTCGGCGTTTACGGCGAAGTCGGCGTTGCCGTGGTCGGCGGTGAGAAGCACCACGTAGTCTCCCGCGATGGCTTCGTCAACCACGTTCTTCACGAGCCTGTCGATGCAGGTGACGGCCTGGGTGATGGAGTTGTACACGCCCGTATGGCCCACCATATCGCCGTTGGCGAAGTTGAGGATAATC
>DGXN01000028.1:20976-21756 GCA_002396335.1 Bacteroidales bacterium UBA4231 | reverse complement strand
GTGCTTCACGCCGGCGGTAAATTCGACAAAAACTCCTATAAGGTTTCCGGCGGTCTGCACGGCGTTGGCGTAAGCTGCGTAAACGCCCTCAGTGACCTCCTGGTTGCCGAAATCCACCGTGAAGGCAAGGTCTTTGTCCAGAAATACTCCAAAGGTAAGCCCATCACCCAGGTGGAGGTTACGGGTACGGCGGAAGATACCGGCACCACCATCACCTTCCACCCGGATCCCACCATCTTCACCCAGACAATCGTCTATAAGTACGACACCCTCGCCAACCGCCTCCGTGAGCTTGCATACCTCAACAAAGGCATCCGCATCACCCTCACGGACCTCCGTGAGAAGGTGGATGAATTTGTCACCGCCGAAGACGGAGAGCGCAAGGCCACCGGAAAGCAGGTGTACCGCTCGGATGTCTTCTACAGCGAAAAAGGCCTCCGTGAGTTCATCGATTACCTTGATGCCGGCGCCCCCAAGCTTATCCCGGAGCCCATCACGGTAAATTCAGACAAAGTTATACCCATTGATATCGCTCTCCAGTACAACACCGGTTTCTCAGAGCGCATCTACTCCTACGTCAACAACATCCACACAATAGAAGGCGGAACTCACCTTCAGGGCTTCAAGATGGGCCTCAGCCGTTCCCTGAAGAACTACGCCGAGAAAAACAACCTCCTCGCCAAGTTCAAGGGAGACCTCAGCCCTGAAGACTTCCGCGAAGGCCTTACCGCCATCATTTCCGTGAAGGTGGCCGAACCCCAGTTCGAGGGCCAGACCAAG
>DGXN01000028.1:16430-20917 GCA_002396335.1 Bacteroidales bacterium UBA4231 | reverse complement strand
GGCCAGACCAAGACCAAGCTCGGAAACCCGGAGGCTACTTCGGCCGTATCACAGGCCACTGCCGCCGCCATGGACCAGTACCTTGAGGAGCACCCCAAGGAGGCCAAGATCATTGTGGAGAAGATTGTCCTTGCCGCAACGGCCCGCGCCGCAGCCCGCAAGGCCCGTGAGATGGTCCAGCGCAAGACTCCAATGGGAGGTGCCGGAATGCCCGGAAAGCTCGCCGACTGCTCGGACCATGATCCCGAGAAATGCGAACTCTTCCTTGTAGAGGGAGACTCCGCAGGCGGTACCGCCAAGCAGGGCCGCGACCGCCGCATCCAGGCCATCCTCCCGCTCCGCGGTAAAATCCTGAATGTGGAAAAAGCCGCCCAGGACCGCGCCTTCGAAAGCCAGGAAGTGAGAAACATCTACACCGCCCTCGGCGTCACCGTTGCCCAGGAAGACGAATCCGGCGAAAAGCACATGGACCTGAGCAAGCTCCGTTACCACAAAGTCATCATCATGACCGATGCCGATGTGGACGGCTCCCATATTGCCTGCCTGATCCTCACCTTCTTCTTCCGCTACATGTTCGACCTCATCAAGAACGGCTATGTCTACCTTGCCACTCCGCCGCTGTACCTGGTGAAAAAGGGCAAGGAAGAGCGCTACTGCTGGACCGACGCCCAGCGCGACGCCGCCACTGCGGAACTGGGCCGGGGAACCGACAAGGGCGTAACCGTCCAGCGGTACAAAGGTCTGGGTGAAATGAGCGACACCCAACTCTGGGAAACCACCATGGATCCCGCCCGCCGCGTGCTGCGCCAGATCACCATCGAAAATGCCGCCGACGCAGAGCGTACCTTCTCGATGCTGATGGGAGACGATGTCCCGCCGCGCCGCGCCTTCATTGAAGAAAATGCGCACTATGCAAATATCGACGCCTAAAATACCCCGGAAGTTCATTCCGCTGATTCTTGTTTTCGCAGTCCTGGTGCTCCTGATGCCCAGGACCGCGAAATTCAATTATGACTACAAGAAAGGAGCGGCCTGGCCGTACGAAACCCTGATCTCCCAGTTCGATTTTCCCATTCTGAAAACCGACGAGCAAATCCAGGCCGAACGGGAACAGGCAGGCTCCATCGTGGTCCCTTATTACCGCTACTCGGAGGAGATTTCATCGTCCGTGGTGAAAAACGCCCAGAGCGTGGACCTCGGAGCTTACAACAGCCTCCGTCCCGCCGTCGTGACCCGCCTTGGCGACATTTACGCCAAGGGTGTCATCTCGGACGGAAAGGTGAAACTGGGGCAGGGATCGGCCCAGGTCTCGCAGGACCTGATCTATATCCAGAAGGACAAGCGTGCCGTCCAGTACCCGGTTTCCGAGGTGTACAGAATCTCTGACGCCAGGGACCAGCTGGTCGCCGGCCTGGCAAAGACCTATCCTTCGGTGAATCTGGATTCGCTGTTCCGCCGTTCCGGCCTGTACGATGTGCTGATCCCCAACCTGCAGTACGACCGCAGCATGACGGAACTCACCCATGCCGACTCGGACGACTACGTCTCTCCCACCCTCGGCTACGTGAAGGCCGACGAGAAAATCGTCTCCAAAGGGGAGATTGTCACGGCGGAAGTCGCCCAGATCCTGGACAGCTACAAGGCCGAATACAACAAAGTCTTCGGCTATGACGGCCCCCGCATCCTCCTGTACCTGGGCAATCTGCTGATCGGCCTGGCCCTCGTCGTGATCCTGTATTTCTGCCTGTATTTCTCCAATCCCAAGATTCTGGATGACCGCAGGCGCTACCTGTACATCGTCTCGGTGTTCCTGCTCAGCAGCGTTGTCACTTTCCTGATGGAGCGTCTGGCGCCCGGGTTCCTGTACATGATTCCCTATCCGGTGTTCGCCCTGTATCTGCTGGCTTTCTTCCGCAAGAAGGTGGTGCTGCCCGTCTACATGGTTTCCCTGCTTCCGCTGCTGATTTTCTGCGGGAACGGCATGGAACTCTTCGTGATGTACCTGACCGCCGGGGCCGTTACCATCGAAACCTTCGGCCGTATGGGCAAAGGCTGGCTGCAGTTCCTGAACGCCGCCATCATCTTCGGCGTGGAAGTGGCTGTCTTCCTGGGCTTCCGCCTCATTGACGTGGGCAGCAATTCCGTCTGGTGGGTGAATGTGCTTCAGATCTTCGTGGGAGCCCTGTTCACCGTCGCCTTCTATCCTCTCATCTATGTGTTCGAGCGGGTGTTCAACCTGGTCTCGGTCACCCGGCTCCTGGAACTGGCCGACACCAACAACCCGCTGCTGCAGGAACTGTCGGCCAAGGCGCCCGGAACCTTCCAGCACTGCCTTCAGGTCATGAACATGGTGGACGCCGTGGGCCGCGCGACGGACGCCAATGTGCCCCTGCTGCGGGCTGCCGCCCTGTACCATGACCTCGGGAAAATGCAGAACCCGCTGTGTTTCATCGAGAACGAGACGTCCAGTCCCGGCGCCGCAAAGTACCACGACGGAAAGACTCCGGCGGAGAGTGCGGCCGACATCATCCGCCACGTGGAGGACGGCCTTGCCATCGCCACGGAGCACGGCCTTCCGGAAGAGATCAAGGTTTTCATTCGCACGCATCACGGCACGTCTTTCACCGCTTACTTCCTGAACAAGTATCTGAACAGCGGGGGAGACCCTTCGGATGTGTCTGCCTTTGCCTATCACGGTCCCAAGCCCACGTCCAAGGAAGAAGTGATCCTGATGATTTGTGATTCTATCGAGGCCGCTTCCCGCACCCTCAAGGAGTTCACGCCCGAGGCGTTTGACCGCTTTGTGGAAGAGATTGTCGCCGGGAAGGAGAAAGCCGGTCAGCTGGAAGACGCTGACATCACGCTGCGGGAGATGAACCTGATGAAATCCATGCTCAAGACCCATCTGCAGCAGATTTATCACGGCCGCGTGGTGTATCCCAAGCGTAAAGGTTGATTCTTCGGGGAAATTTTCGTATCTTTGCGCCCCTCAATTGAGATAATAAACTAAACGATATCATGAAAGTTACCAACATCCAACCCGATGCCCTGAATTATCAGGTCACCATCGAGATTGCTGCAGCAGATTATGCAGAACCCCTCCGCAAGCGTCTGAACGATTACCGTCGCAAAGCAGACCTGAAGGGTTTCCGTCGCGGTATGGCTCCCATGAGCCTGATTCAGCGCATGTACGGCGACCAGTGCCTCTACGAAAGCGTGAACGGCATGGTCGGCGACGCCCTCAATGTTTTCATCCGCGACAACAAAGTCCGCATCGTCGGCGAACCTCTTCCCTCCGAGGACCAGCCCCAGCTGTCCTGGAAATCCGGTGAAGACTTCACCTTCAAGTTTGACATCGCCCAGACTCCCGAGCTGAATTTCGAGGTGAACAAAGAGGACAAGATCCCTTATTACGACATCAACATCACCGTCCCCGAAAAGAAAGCCACCCGTGAGCAGCTGCTCCAGCAGTACGGCTCCCTCCAGGAAGGCAAGAAGGCCGGTGAAAACGACTACATCATCGCCGATATCGCCAACGAAGGCCATAAAGCCGAAGGCGTATACATCTCCATCTCCAATGTGGCGGAAGCTGCCCGCGGCGCTTTCGTCGGCCGCAAGGCAGGTGACAAATTCGAAATCGACGTGAACGCCGCTTTCGAAAATGAAACGGACCGTGCCGCCATGCTCAAAGTGGAGAAGTCCCAGCTCGCCGGCCTGAATCCGATGTTCACCTTCACCGTCGTGAACGTGAAGACCTTCGTCGCCGCCGAGGAAAACCAGGAAACCTACGACAAAATCTTCGGCGAAGGCACCGTCACCACGCCCGAGCAGTTCGAAGAGAAGATCGTGGAGCGCATCAAGTCCAATCACGAGCAGGAAGCCAACTACCGTTTCGGGGCCGATGTCCGCAAATACTTCGTGGACAAAGCCGCCCTGGAACTTCCGGAAGCTTTCCTCAAGCGCTGGCTGGTGTATGCCAATGAAGGCAAATTCTCTGCCGAGCAGGTGGAAAAAGAATTCCCCGGCTTCGTGGAAGACTTCAAGTGGCAGCTGGTACGCGGCTATCTGATGCAGAAATTCGGCCTCAAGGTGAGCCGTGAGGATATCCTCTCCGCCGCCAAATCCTTCGTGGCTTATCAGTATGCCATGTACGGCATGGCCGGTGTTCCGGACAACCTCATCAAATCTTCCGCCGAGAACATGCTCCAGGACGAGAACCAGTACCGCCGTCTGGAAGAGCAGTGCGAGGACAACAAGACCATCGCCCGCATCCGTGAGGAAGTGACGCTTCAGTCCAAGAAAATCTCCATGGAGAAATTCCGCGAACTCAAGTAATATATGACTGAATTTGATAAATTTGCAGTGAAGGGGAGGGGCATCAGTTCGATGACCCTCTCTCGTTATACCTCCGTCTATGACGGGTATATCAACCCCACCATCACCGAAGAGCGCAAACTCAACGTGGCCCAGATGGATGTGTTCAGCCG
>DGXN01000028.1:0-16361 GCA_002396335.1 Bacteroidales bacterium UBA4231 | reverse complement strand
TGATGATGGACCGCATCATCTTCCTCGGCGTCCCCATCGACGACGATGTCGCGAACATCATCCAGGCCCAGCTCCTGTTCCTCGCCTCCAACGACTCCAATGCCGACATCACCATGTACCTGAACACCCCCGGCGGTCAGGTCACGAGCGGACTTGGAATCTACGATACCATGCAACTGGTCCAGCCGGACGTGGCTACCGTCTGCACCGGAATGGCCGCCTCGATGGGCGCCGTTCTGCTCTGCGCAGGCCAGAAGGGAAAACGTTCCGTCCTCCCGCATTCCCGCGTGCTGATTCATCAGCCGCTGGGCGGTGCCCAGGGACAGGCTACGGAAATCCTGATTGCCGCCAAGGAAATCGAGAAAACCCGCACGGAGCTGTTCAATATCATTGCCCAGCACTCCGGCCAGCCTTATGAAAAAGTCGCCAAGGACGGGGAACGCGATTATTGGATGAGCGCCCAGGAAGCCCTGGATTACGGTATGGTGGACGAGATTCTCCGCAAGCGTGAGGGCAGATAATGGCTAAGAAAGGAAAAGACCATTGCATGTTCTGCGGCCGTTCGGACGCGGAAGTCCCTTTCCTCCTTCAGGGAATGGACGGTTTCATCTGCAGCGACTGCGCCAAGATGGCAGCCGCCTATGTGGCCGAAATCGAAGGCACCGGGGAGAAGAAAGGTCCTGCTCCCAAGCTGGGGAAAGCCCCCAAGCCGCAGGAAATCAAAGATTACCTGGACCAGTATGTCATCGGCCAGGACCGGGCCAAGAAAGTGCTGGCCGTGGCGGTGTACAACCACTACAAGCGCGTCAACCACAATCTTGTCGAGCGTCCGGACGACGGCGTCGAACTGGAGAAATCGAACATCCTCCTGGTGGGGCCCACCGGCACCGGAAAGACGCTGCTGGCCCGCACCATCGCCAAGATGCTGGACGTGCCTTTCACGATTGTGGACGCCACCGTCCTCACCGAGGCCGGCTACGTGGGCGAAGACGTGGAGAGTATCCTCACCCGTCTCCTCCAGGAGGCCGATTTTGACCTTCAGAAAGCCGAGCGCGGCATTGTCTTCATCGATGAGATTGACAAGATCGCCCGCAAGTCCGACAATCCTTCCATCACCCGCGACGTGTCCGGTGAAGGAGTGCAGCAGGCCATGCTCAAACTCCTGGAGGGCAGCATCGTGAACGTTCCGCCCAAAGGGGGCCGAAAGCATCCCGAACAGGAATTCATCCACGTGAATACGCAGAACATCCTGTTCATCTGCGGCGGCGCCTTCGAAGGCATCGAGCGCCACATCGCCCTTCGCAAGAATACCCAGATCATCGGCTTCGGGGCCGAGGAGAAACAGCGCATCAGCAAAGACAACCTGTTGGAGTATGTCGACGCCATGGACCTTCGCGCCTATGGCCTGATTCCGGAAATCGTGGGCCGTCTGCCCGTCATCACCTATCTGGACCAGCTGGACCGTGATTCTCTGAAGCGTATCCTTACGGAGCCCAAAAACGCCCTCCTGCGCCAGTACGAGAAGCTTTTCGAGCTGGATGGCATCAAGTTGGAAGTTGCGCCGGAAGTGCTGGACTATATCGTGGATACCGCCATCCACAACAAGCTGGGTGCCCGCGGTCTCCGCTCCATCTGCGAGAAAGTGATGGCTGACGCCATGTTCGATGCTCCTTCCTCCCGAAAGAAGACCTTCAAACTGACTCTCGATTACGCCAAATCCAAAATAGAAAAGTAAGCCCGCCTATGAAACGGATCTTTTCGTTGTTGCTGACAGCCTGCCTGGTATTGCCCATGCAGGCTTTTGATGTTATTCCTGCCCCCGTAAAAGTAACTGTGCAGGAAGGGACCCCGAACCTTCGCAGGGAACTGTCCCGGAAGATCGGCAAGAAGGCTTTTGCCAACCGCACGGCCCAGCTTCCTGCCTGGGCGCAGGAGGAGGCCTATCTGCTCACCGTAACGCCCAAGGGTTACAAGGTGGAAGCCAATACCGAGACCGGGTATTTCCGTGCCCTGCAGACGCTCGCCCAAGTGGATGAATGCTGCGAAGTGTTTGATTATCCGCGCTTTCCGTATCGCGGTTTCATGCTGGATGTCTCCCGCCATTTCCGTGACAAGGACTTTATCCTGAAACAGATGAAGGCCTTGGCCTCGGTGAAACTGAACCGCCTTCACCTGCACTTGACCGACGACGCCGGCTGGCGCCTCCAGATAGACCGTTACCCCCGGCTCACGTCGCGTGCTGCCTGGCGGGAAGGCGCAGCCTGGGAAACCTGGAATACCACCGGCCGCCGTTATGCCGACGAAGGCAGTCCCGATGCGTCCGGCGGCTACCTCACCAAGGCCGACATCCGTGAAATCCTCGCCCTTGCCGACGAACTCGAGATGGAAGTGGTTCCCGAGATTGAAATGCCCGGCCACAGCCGCGAGGTAATCTTCGCTTACCCGGAACTGGGCTGCAAAGCCGGTTCGGAAGAGTTCTGCCCCGGAAAGGAAGCCACCTTCGTTTTCCTGGAGAATGTCCTGGAAGAAGTGATCGGGATGTTCCCGTCGGCCTATATCCATATTGGCGGAGATGAGGCGTCCAAGCGCGACTGGGCGCAGTGCCCGGACTGTCAGGCCCGGATGCAGGCGGAGGGACTCACCACGGTCGAAGAACTGCAAAGCTACCTCGTCCGCCGCATTGAGCGTTTTCTCAACGCAAAGGGCCGGCGCCTGATCGGCTGGGACGAAATCCTGGAAGGCGGCCTGTCGCCCAATGCCACCGTCATGAGCTGGCGGGGGACCGAAGGCGGCATCCAGGCCATGCGGGAGGGGCATTATGCCATTATGACTCCCGGTCAGTACTGCTATATCAACAATGCCCAGGACGCTCCGGTGTTCGAACCCTCTGGTCAGGGCGGATACCTTCCGCTGGATGCCGTTTACGGCTACGACCCGCTGGAAGGCATCCCGGAGTCCCTGCATCCGCTCATGATGGGCCTCCAGGCCAATCTGTGGCAGGAATATGTGGTTACGCCTGAGCATACGGAATATATGATGTATCCCCGTGTGGCCGCCATTGCCGAGCGGGCCTGGTCGCCCGGGAAATCGGCCGATTTCCGCGAAAGGGTCATCCGTTGGAACGACGCGCTCGCTCAGAAAGGCTACCATGTCTTCGACATCCGGAAGGAGAGAGGGGAGCGGAAGGCATTCCGTGAGGGCGTTTTCCATCTGGCTGTCGGCAAGCCGGTGCGTTATGCGACGCCCTGGCACAATTCCTATCCGTCCGGCCGTGAAAAGGCCTTGACAGACGGCCTGTGCGGCGGCTGGTCCTTCGGAGACGGCCGATGGCAGGGTTTCCTGTCGGACGTAGACGTGACCGTGGATTTGCAGCAGACACAGGACATCCATTATCTGGGAGCCACCTTCCTTTGCCAGCCCGGCCCTGAGATTTTCCTCCCTTCAGATGTGGAATTCTGGATTTCCACGGACGGCGAGCATTATACCCGTGCCCTTCTTCTTCCCAACGAGTCCGGCCAGCCCGCCCAGGCTTATGTCGTGTACGGCGCAACCGTGCGGGAAAAGGCCCGTTACGTGCGCATGTTGGCCCATCGGTCCCAGGCCTGGCTGTTTGTTGACGAAATTGTGGTGAATTGATGCAGAAAAATTTGGCGCATCCCATTTTTTTGCCTATCTTTGCATTCCACTTTTGAGGGCATAGCTCAGTTGGTTTAGAGCGCTTGCTTGACAGGCAAGAGGTCCGCAGTTCAAATCTGCGTGTCCTCACAAAAGAAAAGACCGGTTCGTTGTTGAACCGGTCTTTTGTTTGTTACAGATAATCTTCGAAATACTGGGTCACCTTGTCCATTAGGTGGATGCGGTTCCGGCCGAAGACGTTGTGCTCGGCAATGGGGTAGGGGAAGTAGTCTACAGGGATTTCCAGGTCGATACATTGCTGGATAAAGCTCAGGCTGTGCTCCCATACCACCGTGTTGTCAACGGCGCCCTGGCAGATGAGCAGTTTTCCTTTCAGGTTTCTGGCTTTTCCGATGAGAGAGGTGGCCTCGAATCCTTCGGGATTGGTGTCGGGATTGTCCATGTAGCGCTCGCCGTACATGATTTCGTACCATTTCCAGTCAATGACGGGGCCACCGGCTACGCCGACCTTGAATACTTCGGGGTAGGTGGTCATGAGGGAGATGGTCATGAAGCCTCCGTAGGACCAGCCGTGTACGCCGACTCTGCCGCCGTCCACGTAAGGAAGGCTGAGAAGCCGGTTGATCCCCACCATCTGGTCTTTCATCTCTTCCTGCCCGCAGCGGCGGTTGATGGCCTTTTCAAAAGCGGCGCCGCGGTTCTCGGTGCCCCGGTTGTCCTGGACATAGACCAGATAGCCTTTCTGGGCCATGAGCATTTCCCACATGCGGATATTCCCGAGCCAGGTATCCTGCACCAGCTGGCTGTGCGGACCGCCGTAGACATACAGGATCAGCGGGTATTTCTTCGCAGGGTCGAAGTCCTTGGGATAAATGAGCCGGTAGTAGTTCTCGTAAGTTCCGTCGGCCGAAGGGACGGTGCCGAGTTCTACCCGGCAGGACGCATAGTCTTTGAGCGGGTCTCCTCCTTCGTAGAGCACTTCGGTGGATTTGCCGTCCGTGGTGCGCTTGAGCACGCGGACCGGCGTGGACGTGTTGGAATAGCGGTCGGTGAAGGTGGAGAAGTCCTTGCTGAGGCGGACGTTGTGCCAGCCTCTTTCAGGCGTCAGCGCCACCGGGAGGCCGATTCTCACTTTCTTCAACTGCAGTTTTCCCTTGGGCACTTTCAGGCCGATCCTGTACAGGTGATTCTCTACCGGGGAGACCTCGGCGGAGGTGTAGTACACATTGGCTCCGTCGTTGCCCTGGTAGGCGACGTCGGCCTGGACGGCGGTGAGGCGGCGGAGGGTTCCCAGGGTATCCAGGAGATAGAGGTTACGGTATCCGTCACGGTTGTCGGTGCGGTAGATGTACAGGTCCGTACGGCCCTTGACCGGCCAGATGGGATCCAGCGGCTCGATCCAGGCTTCGTTGTCTTCTGTGAGGAGGGTGCGTATGAAGTTGCCGTCGGCAGCCCGGTACTGGTTCAGCCGCATGTGGTGCTGGCTGCGGTCCACCACCTGTGCGAAGATGTATTTGGAGTCGGGGCTCCAGGCGATGTTGGTGATGTAGCGCTCCGGCGTGAAGTCGGTGACTTGCAGGTACACGGTACTGTGGGTGGCAAAGTCATATATGCCGACAGCGATCTCTTCCGAATCCATCCCGTTCATGGGGTATTTGATCAGGCGCAAGTCCCCGGTGCGGGACTGGATATCCAGAAGAGGGAACGATGTGACTTTTGACTGGTCTTTCCGGTAAAAAGCGACCTTGGAAGTGTCCGGAGAGCAGAACCAGCCGGCATTGATGCCGAACTCGTTCCGACTGACGGTTTCGCCGAAAACGAGGTTGGGACCGTCGGAAGGGGCGATGACAAAACTCTCGTCAAGGACGTTGTCCTTCACCAGGAGGCTGCCGCGTTCCGTGAAGAGGGTGTAATGCTCCGGATGGTTTTCCGGCGCGTCCCCCAGGCGGGGCGTACGGGAATAGCCTACGCCTTTGTAAATGGCTTCTTCCATGGTGAGGTCCTTGCCGGGGTGGGCCTCCCGGGTGTCTATGACCCGGTTTTGGGCAAATACAAAGCTGCAGGCGAGGAGGGCGCTTGCAGCTAAAAGGAAACGTTTCATAAACTAAAGGAAAAACGGGTCTTCAGCGGGTGTGGTGGAGGGGGTGACGGGTTCTTCCTCTACACTGTCTACGATGGCTTTTTCATAGCCGCGCCAGGGGAGGGCGCCTTTGTATTCCTTGTAGTGGACCGTGACCCTGAGGCCGGTCATCTGGGTGAGCTTTTCGGCCACTTCTTTGTCGGAGACGGAGAATTTGAAGGTCTTGGACTGGACGGTGCCCATGTTGTTCTTGGTGCCGTATCCGGTGAGGATGATCTCTCCTTCGTAAGTTTTGAAGACATAGCCGGTGTAGGTGAGGGAGTTGAGTTCGCCGGTCTTTGTTCCGTCGGAAAACACCCAGAAAAACTTAAAGTACAGGAAGCCGGCCAGGATCGCTACCAGAATGAGGGCGATGAAGCCGCCGATGAATTTACCAGGTCTTGCCATAGTTCAAATATATTTATACAAATGTACGCTTTTTTCTTCAATTTTCGCTAACTTCGCGGAGCACTAAAACGTTATTTATGTACAATCTTGCAATCATAGGCGGCGGTCCCGGCGGTTATGTGGCCGCAGAAAAGGCCGCAAAAGGCGGAATGCAGGTCCTCCTGCTCGAAAAGAAAGAGTTGGGCGGCGTATGCCTGAATGAAGGCTGCATTCCCACGAAAACCCTCCTGTACAGCGCCAAAATGCTTGACCAGGCCCGTCACGCAGACCGCTATGGCGTCGCGGTGGAAAACGCATCCCTGGATTTCCCTGCCGTCATGAAGCGGAAGGAAAAAGTGGTGAAGAAACTGGTGGGAGGCGTGAAAGTGCGCATGCGCAATGCCGGCGTGGAAGTCGTGAAGGAAGAAGCCTATATCGAAGGTCCCGTCCCGGGCGGTTTCCGCATCCGTGCCGGCGAGAACGCCTACGAAGCCGAAAAACTGCTGATCTGCACCGGTTCCGAAGCGGCTGTTCCGCCCATTCCGGGTCTCAAGGAAAGCGACGCTGTCGTCACCAACCGGGAAATCCTTGCCCTTGCGGAGGCTCCCGCCCGCCTGGTGATTATAGGCGGCGGAGTCATCGGCATGGAATTCGCGAGTTTTTTCAACTCCATAGGAACGGAAGTTACTGTTATAGAGATGCTTCCAAAGATCCTCGGCCCCATGGACGACGAAATATCGGCCATGCTGCAGGCGCAGTATGCGAAGAAAGGCGTGCAGTTCCACCTCAGTTGCAAGGTGACCGCGATCGAAGGGAACGAAGTCGTATATGAAACCCCCGAAGGCGAAACCTGCCGCGCCCAGGGTGACAAAATCCTCCTCTCCGTTGGCCGCAGGGCCAACATCCGCGGCTTCGGGCTGGAAAACATCGGCGTAGCTATGGAACGCGGCATCAAAGTGAACGAGAAGATGGAAACCTCCGTTCCCGGGGTCTATGCCGCCGGTGACGTGACGGCATTCTCCATGTTGGCGCACACAGCCTCGCATGAGGCCGAAGTCGCCGTCAGCAATATGCTCGGCATACCCGCCGCCATGTCCTACAATGCCATCCCGGGCATCGTTTACACCAATCCGGAAGTCGCCGGCGTGGGCATGACGGAGCAGGAAGCAGGGGAGGATGTCAAAGTCCTCAAACTGCCCATGGCCTACTCCGGTCGTTTCGTGGCCGAAAATGAACGCGGAGAAGGGTTGTGCAAAGTCCTCGTCGGCCCCGAAGGCAAAGTCCTCGGCGTCCACATGCTTGGCAATCCCTGCTCGGAGATCATCCTGTCGGCCGCCATGGCTATATCCCGCGGCCTTTCAGTGAAAGAACTCCTGGAAGTGGTTTACCCCCATCCGACCGTGTCCGAAATCCTCAAGGAGACTTTGGCGCTGTAACAAGTGGGCCTCGCTTAAATGAACAGTTTCAGAAGCTGCTCTCCGGAGAGGCCGTCGAAGTAGTCGCTGACATCTATCCGGGAAATGTCTTCCGGGCGGAGGCCGATTAGTTTTTTGGCAAGGTCATCGGCCGGAAGGTTGCCGATGAAGTCGCCGCCGAAGCTTAGCGACTGCAGCACGCCATGTTTCAGGCTGTACCTGGCTTCAATTGTTCCGCACGGGAATTTACGGCTGTTCTGGAAACTGCTTTCCGGGGAATGGCCGTAAATCCATTCCCAGCGGCGGAATTTCTTGTCGGCCTCGGCGTCAATGCGGGATAATTGTTCCGCAGTGAGTTTGATTTCCGGATCACCGTCGGCAAGGATTCGGTGAAGCGCTGCCCGGAATGCCTGGATGTCGGGAAACTGTGGGAGAAGTCCGCGAAGGTTGGCGACGCGGCTGTGGACTGAAGCGATACCGGCCGACGAGAGTTTGCTCCCTGGTACGGCAAGCACGTTTGTGAGTGTGTCCAGGTTCACGTCCCACATGAGGGTCCCGTGAATCATGATGCGGTTCCCGGAAAGGCGCTTTGCATAGCCGGAGCATTTCCGGCCGCCGGTGGTGAGGTCGTTGCGGCCGGTGCGCTGAACGTCGGCCCCAAGTTGGAGAAGGGCTTCGGGAACGATGTCCAGGGCATCGCGCATCTCGTCTATGGGGCCGGCTATGCTGTAGTTGAGGTTTCCCAGGTCGTGATAAACGGCGCCGCCGCCTGTCACCCGCCGGGCCAGGAGAATGCCGTTCTCCCTGAGGTAGGGGAGATTGACCTCTGCATAGGCACTCTGGTTGAGGCCGATAATCACTGACGGCGCATTCTGCCACAGGCAGAACACCTTGCCGGAGAGTCCTTCCAGCAGGAATTCGTCATGCGCCATGTTCCACTGCGCATCGGTGCAGGTATTGACTACGTAATTCACAGGCTAAGGCTGTAAAGATATGCGGTGAGCGCCAGTTTGCCGCGCATGGTCTCGCGCGGGGTGAACTCGCTGTTGGCCCACAGGTAACGCTGGTTGAAGAAACTCTCCTGCCGGGGCCAGGATTCCCACGCAGGATAGCATCGGCGCAGGAGAATGGGCACTTCGCCGCCATTTCCTTTGGACCAGGTTTCCACCCCGTTGTAGGGCGTCTGGCCGGGATGGGTTCCGGGAACGCCGTCGTTGCGGTAGCGGACTTCACCGTCCCTGAAATGGACCATCAGATAATCTTTGTCAATCACATGTACCCCCACAAGACTGGACGCCCCGGCAGCAAAGGGGAGCAGGAGGAGGAAAAGGAAAATGACAAGTCGTTTCATATGCGGGGATTTACGGTAGCAAGATACTCACATTTGTCCGAAAAAGCAAACCAGGTGCAAAACCGGCCCTATTCGCACCTGGGACCCCTCTTCAGCCCCACCTCAGGTGCAAAAACCGCCCTTTTTCGCACCTGAACCCCCTCGTTGGCCCCACCTCAGGTGCAAAACCGGCCCTTTTCGCACCTGGGGTGGCTAGGATGGGGAAGAAAGAGGGAACAATTCGTTTGTGATGGATAGGGGAAGGCCGCAAAGGCGGGAGATCTGTTTGTTGGAAGCGGCATATCTGTTCTTGAGGAGAATGGCGAGTTCTTTTTTCTGGGAATCATTGAGGTTCTGCGGCGAGTCCGAACGATATTTGTCCCGGCAGATCTGCCGGGACTGGAGGAAGAGTTCGTCGTCGGACAGATGGGGGTTTTCTTTATAGGACAGGGCTAGTTCGGCTTGTGCTTCGACATTTTTCAGTGCGCAGAATAAAAAATTCCGGGCATTTCCGAAAAGCTTTTCGACCAGGCGGATATTCACAAACGATTCCGGGAGCACACGTCCATCCAGAAACCGGAAGTAAGCCGGCACCTCTACCTTGCTGGCTTTGAAATACAAGCGTCTGTCCCTGTACGAAACAGAGTGGGCCGGCGTACTGTTTATCATATCCGGCAGAGGGTTAAAATACAGATATCCACTGCACCAAGGGTAGGCGAACAGGTGCACGGAGTCATTGACGACGAACGGATTCCTGATTACGTAAACCACCTCATTCTCAAACTGTCTGAGCGAAGTGATTTCCGTGTAGCCACATGTCACAGATGCTATTTCTTTTGCATTGTCCCTTGCAGAATAATAGCGGGCTGTTTTTCTGAGCAAGCTGTCGAAAAGCATCTGAGCCGTTGTCACGGTTCCTTGGATAATGAGATGAAGATGATTGCTCATGATGGCAAAAGCGAGAAGGTCCGCGCGGATCTGAGAGCCGGTTAAAGCAATCATGTTCAGAAGGAAGGCCCTGTCCTCATCGTTTTCGACCAGCAGGGCCGTCTGGAGCGGTGAAGTATAAAGATGCGTGAAGGGTGCCGTGTCCGCATTACGCTTTCCTCTCGAGAGGGCAATCGGCTATATGCCAAATGTCAGAAGAATGTCGTGTTTTGCAAACAGATAGGCTGTTTTGACTGGAAAAGCAGTCAAAACAAAGAGAATCCGTCAAAAGATTTGCAGGTTTAAATTACGCCGCTTCCCAACATTTCCTGTCCGTCGTACCAGACGGCGAACTGCCCGGGCGACATTCCCCGCTGAGGCTGGTCGAACAGGATAAAGAGGCCGGATTCCCGCAGGATGAGCGTGGCACTTTGCAGGGGTTGGCGGTAGCGGATGCGTACGCGGTACCGGCGCACTTCGCCGGGCTGCATGCAAAGGTCCGGACGGATCCAGTGCACGTCGGCGGGGTCTATGCGCAGGCAGAATCGGCTGAGACCCTTGTGGTGGTGGCCTTCCCCGACGTAGACGCGGTTGGCGCCGATGTCCGTCGCGATGACGAATACGGGCTCCTCATGACCGCCGATCCCCAGCCCTTTCCGCTGGCCGATGGTATAGAACTGCGCCCCTTCATGCCGTCCGACGATACGCCCGAACGGATTCTCCCTGTACCGGGTTTTCTTCACGTGATGCTTCCCGCTGCGATAGGTTTCCGTCTCAAAATCAATCTGGTAGGCAATGGGCGTGGAGAGCATCTGCAACTGTCCGTCCGAGAGCGCCGAAACTTTCTCCTGGCTGAAAGGGGAGGTTCCGAGTGGCTGTCCGTCACTGGTGAGGATTTTCTCTTCCGGAGCATAGCGGACGGTACGCTCCAGCCGGGCACCGGGCAGCAGCAAAGTGCTCAGAAGATCCTGCTGCTGAAGATAGAGCGGGTCCTGTTCGTAATATGCGTCATAGACCTCTACCACATCACCTTCCACCGAGGCGAGCTTCTGTTTCAGGAAAGTGGGCAGATCCACCTTTCCCACAAAGCAGATGCCCTGGGAATCTTTCTTTTCGGCCGACGGGAGGTCTGCTTCCTTGGCAATCCGGCGCACCTCCGGTTTGGTCAGGTGGCCGATGGGAAACATCGCATGGCTCAGCTGCTCCTGCGTAAGCTGGCAAAGGAAGTAGGTCTGGTCTTTGTTGGGGTCCGCCCCTTCCAGGATGCGGTACCCGGCCTGACCGGGGATCTCCTCCGCCTGGCAGTAATGGCCGGTGGCGACATAGTCGGCCCCATACTTTCGGGCTACGTCCCAGAAGGCGTCGAATTTGATTTCCCGGTTGCACAGCACGTCCGGATTGGGCGTACGGCCCTTGGCGTATTCGCTGAACATATAGTCCACCACACGCTGGCGGTACTCTTTGCTCAAGTCCACAAAGTAGAACGGAATGCCGATCTTTCGGGCCACCATCTCGGCCACGAAGCGGTCTTCTTCCCACTCGCAGTCGCCGTGCAGGGTGCTGTCGGCGTCGTGCCAGTTTTGCATGAACATGGCAAAGACGTCGTAGCCTTCCTGCCTGAGAAGGTACGCTGCTACCGACGAGTCCACCCCGCCGGAAAGCCCTACGCAAACTTTTATCTTGCTTTTATCCTGTTCCATTTGGGTGCAAAAATAGTTATTTTTTCCGGCACACCCAACCTCAAGTGCAAAAACGGCCGTTTTTGCACCTGAGGCGGGCTCAAAGTGGCTTCCCAGGTGCGAATTGGGCCGTTTTTGCACCTGAGGTGGGCTGAAGGGGGAGGGGAATGGGAAAAATTGATTACCTTTGTGTCCGTTATGCCCAGCTATCTGCAAATTGAGAATATATCCAAGAGTTATGGGCCGAAAGTCCTTTTCGACGGAATTGATTTCAATATCAACGAAGGGGACAAAGTGGCGCTCATCGCTCCCAACGGAACCGGGAAAACCTCCCTCCTGCGGATCCTGGCGGGGAAAGACTCGTCCGACAGCGGAGGAAAGGTGCTTTTCCTGAAGGATATCCGCATCGCCTTCCTGGAGCAGGAGTACGACTTCGATCCGGAAAAGGGGATATTCCAGCAGATTATGGATGCGTCGGCCCAGTGGACGGAACACTTGGATACGGACCATCTCTGGCAGTATCAGCTGCGGGTGAATCAGCTCCTGACGCAGTTTGGCCTTACCGACCCCGACAAGCGTATGAAGGACCTCTCCGGCGGAGAGGTCAAGCGGGTGGCCCTTACCCAGATGCTTGCCTCCGAGGCCGACTTCTACATCATGGACGAGCCCACCAACCACCTGGACACCGACGCCATCGAATTTCTGGAGGGGCATCTCAAGCACAGCCGATGCACCTTGTTCATGGTGACGCACGACCGCTATTTCCTGGACCGGGTGTGCAATACGGTCATGGAGATGGACCGGGGGAAAATCTATATCTATAAAGGTGACTACATGAATTTCCTGGAAAAACGCCAGGAAAGGATAGACAATTACAATGCCGAAACCGAGCGCGTCCGGAACCTCTACCGGAGGGAACTGGAATGGATGCACGCCAGCCCCTGTGCGCGGACGGGAAAGGCCAAATATCGCAAGCAGGCTTTCTGGGGCATTAAAGAACGGGCCGAGGACAGCTACATCCAGCAGAAGGTGGACCTTTCGGAAACCCAGGTCCGGAACACCTACCTCGGAAACAAAGTCATCAACTGCCGGGACGTCAGTTTCTGGTGGGAAGACAAGTGCTACCTGCGGCATTTCACGTACAATTTCCAGCGCTATGAGCGGGTGGGCATCGTCGGCCGGAACGCGGCCGGGAAAACGACCTTCCTGAATCTGATCACCGGCGGATGGCGTCCTGAAATGGGCGGAACCCTGGAAGGGGTCATCGATCTGGGCGAGTCGCTGAAAATCGGCTATTACCATCAGTCCGGCATGACCTTCAAACCCGGTCAGACTGTCCTGGAAACAGTGGCCGACCTGCATCTGCTGAACCGCTTCCTTTTCCCGCACGACATGCTGCAGAACCCTGTGGAGCGGCTTTCGGGCGGAGAAAAACGGCGCCTGTACCTGCTCACGATCCTGATGCAGCAACCCAATTTCCTGATCCTGGACGAACCCACCAACGACCTGGATATCGTCACGCTGGAAATCCTGGAGGAGTATCTGCTGGAGTTCAAGGGGTCGCTCCTGATCGTGTCTCACGACCGGCATTTCCTGGACCGTCTGGTGGACCACCTGTTTGTCTTCTGCGGGGACGGGGAAGTGAAAGATTTCGTGGGCAATTACACGGAGTACCGCAGTTTCATCAAAGACTACGAGGCGGCGCAGAAGCCCAAGCCCCAGGTCGCGGCCGAGTCCCGGAAGGCCCCGAAGACGCCCGCCAAACGAAAGCTCAGCTGGAAAGAACAGCAGGAACTGAAGGAGCTGGAGGAGCGCCTGCCCCGTCTGGAATCGGAAAAAAAGGCCTTGGAAGACAGTCTGTCCAGCGGAACGCTGACTGCGCAGCAGCTCCAGGAGGCGTCGTCCCGATACGGCGTTTTGCAGCAGGAATTGGATGATGCCGAGATGCGCTGGCTCGAGTTGCAGGAAATTTAAAGAATAATTATGCAGTTTCGTATAAATTGTGTATCTTTACATCGGTAAAGTTTGAAACATATGCAACTGCACGTTCAATCCGAAACCGGCCGCCTGCGCGCCGTGGTACTGGGTCTCCCTTATTCTCCGGGACCCACCCCTTCGTTGGAAGAAACTTTCGACAGCAAATCCTATGAGTCCGTCCTTCACGGGGTCTATCCCGCAGAGGGGGACATCATCCGGGAAATGGACGCCTTCCTCGCTGTCCTCAAGAAGTATGACGTAGATGTTTACCGTCCCCGCCTGGTTCCCGACTGCAACCAGGTCTTCTCCCGGGATGTGGGCTTTGTCATCGACGACAAGATTATCGTCTCCAACATCATCCCCGACCGTCAGGACGAGATTGACGCCTACGAAGACATCTATCGGCAAATCCATTATAAACAGATTTACAACCTGCCGGAGTCGGTCCATGTCGAAGGCGGCGACGTCATCCTCTACAAAGACTTTATTTTCCTGGGCCAGTATGAATTTCCGGATTACTCTTCCGTCAAGACGGCCCGCACGAACCGGCTCGCCGTGGATTATCTGAAGATGATTTTCCCCAACCGGACCATCGTCCCCCTCAACCTCCTGAAGAGCGACACGGATCCCTATCAGGGCATCCTGCACCTGGACTGCACCTTCATGCCCGTCGGAAAGGACAAGGCCGTCATCTACAAGCGGGGTTTCATGAATCCCCGTGACGCGGAGCATCTGGTGGACATTTTCGGCAAGGAAAACGTCTTTGAGATTACCGCGGAGGAGATGTATTATATGAACTCCAACATTTTCTCCATCTCGGAGAATGTGGTCGTAACCGAAGAGCATTTCACACGTTTGAACAAACACCTCAGAGAACAATGGGGCATGACCGTAGAAACCGTCCCGTACCGGGAAATCTCCAAGATGGGCGGCCTTCTGCGCTGTTCAACCCTCCCGTTAAGAAGAGACTAAACTATGAAAAAACTTGTTGTGGTAGCGTTCGGCGGCAATGCGCTGCTGCGCTCCGGCCAGAAAGGTACCTTCCAGGAACAGCTGTCCAATGTGGAAGGGACCTGCGAAAACCTTGTTTCCCTCCTGGAAGAAGGGTGCGGACTGATCATCGGCCATGGAAACGGCCCGCAGGTGGGAAACGGCCTTCTCCGGCATGCCGCCGCGGAAAAAGAATGCGGCCTTCCCGCCATGCCCATGGACTTCTGCGGTGCGGAGACCCAGGGTTCCATCGCTTATCTGATTGAAACCGGCATGGAGCGTGTCCTGAGCCGGCATCACCTGGACAGGAAGGTGGTCTCCCTTGTCACCCGTGTGGAAGTGAAGGCCGACGACCCCCTCTTCCAGAATCCCACCAAGCCTGTCGGCCCGTACTATACCCAGGAGCAGGCGGAGGCCCTGCATGCCGACACGGGCGCCATTTACAAGGCGGACCCCAAAGGCCGCGGCTACCGCAAGGTGGTGCCGTCCCCGGTCCCCGTGGACATCGCCAATGTGGACCTCGCCGGCCGTCTGGCCCGGGAAGGCTACATTGTGGTCACCGTGGGCGGCGGCGGCATTCCCGTCGTGAAGGAAGATGGTGTCAGGAAGGGTGTGGAGGCCGTCATTGACAAAGACCTGGCGTCGGCCCTCTGCGCCATCCGGACCGGTGCTGAGGAGCTGTACATCCTCACCGACGTTCCCAAAGTCTATATCAACTTCCGGAAGGAAGGGGAGAAGGCCCTGGATACCCTCACCGTGGCTCAGGCGCAGGAATACCTTGCCCAGGGCCAGTTCACGGAAGGCTCCATGGCCCCCAAGGTGCGCGCCGGCATCTATTTCATCACCCACGGCGGCAAACAGTGCATTATTACAGAAGCAGGAGAACTGAGCAACCCCTCCTGCGGAACCCGTATCATTCAATAACACATTATGGCTTATAATCTGAGAAATCGCAGTTTCCTGAAACTGCTGGACTTCACCCCGAAAGAAATTCAGTACCTGTTGGACCTGGCCCGCGACCTGAAGCGTGCAAAATACGCCGGCTGTGAGCAGCCCCGCCTGAAGGGGAAGAACATCGCCCTTATTTTCGAAAAGACCTCCACGCGCACCCGCTGCGCCTTCGAGGTGGCCGCTTATGACCAGGGCGCCCATGTCACTTACCTGGGCCCTTCCGGCTCCCAGATCGGCATCAAGGAATCCATGAAAGACACTGCGCGTGTGCTGGGCCGGATGTTCGACGGCATCGAGTACCGCGGCTTTGCCCAGAAGACGGTGGAAGAGCTGGCGGAGTATGCCGGCGTCCCTGTCTGGAACGGACTCACCAACGAATTCCATCCCACCCAGATCCTGGCCGACTTCCTCACCATGTCCGAGCATGTGGACAAGCCCCTGAACCAGGTCTCCTACGCCTACCTGGGCGACGCCCGCTTCAATATGGGCAACTCCCTGCTGGTGGGCGGCGCCAAGATGGGCATGGACGTGCGGATCGTGGCTCCGAAGGCCCTCCAGCCTGCCGCGGAGCTGGTGGCCCAGTGCCAGGCCATCGCCAAGGAAACCGGCGCCCGCATCACCATCACCGACAATGTGGACGAAGGCGTGAAAGGCTGCGATTTCATCTACACCGACGTCTGGGTCTCCATGGGTGAGCCCGCCGAAGTATGGAAAGAGCGCATCAATCTGCTGAAGCCCTACCAGGTGAATGCCTCCCTGATGGCGCGTACAGGCAATCCGGCCTGCAAGTTCATGCACTGCCTGCCCGCTTACCACAACCTGGAAACCCAGGTGGGGCGCGACGTGAACGCACAGTTCGGCCTGGACGGCATCGAGGTCACCGAAGACGTGTTTGAAGGAAAGAACAGCATTGTCTTCGACGAGGCCGAAAACCGCATGCACACCATCAA
>DGXN01000015.1:14860-24702 GCA_002396335.1 Bacteroidales bacterium UBA4231 | reverse complement strand
TTCCACCAGGCGGTCATACACATGATGTTGATGAGACCGGCGACGCCGTTCATCACATTGTGCCAGCCGCCGTACTGCCATACACCTTCAGAGGTGAGCCACCACTTGTTCCAGCCCATGACGGCGGATTCGAAGTCGGAGACGCAGGCGATGAGGATGTTGATACCCACGATGATGAACGGGAAGGGCTTGAACCAGTGCTTGGCACCGATGCCCCATTTGTACTTGATCATCATGAAGCCGATACACCCGGCGGTAGCGGCATACAGCTTGGCATAGTGGAACCAGCCCTGCATGTAAACGTGGGTCTGGTTTTCAAGGGCCCACTGGCTGCCGTTGCGGACGCCGATCCAGATGGCGAGGAAATACACCGTCAGGGCCAGCGGAACGGCCAGGAAAGTAATGATGCCGCCGAGTTTGGTACGGCGGGCGAACTCATTGAGGAGGATCAGGCCCAGAAGGACCACGATGAGCATTCCCCACTGAGAAAGGGCGTTAGCCCCATAGACTTGGAAAAACATAGAATTAAGGTTTAGTTATAGATAAAAAGTTAGTATCACGCGGTTTTCTCCACAAATTTACAACTTTCCGCCGAAACAGCAAAAAGGTTTTTTCATATTCTGCATGAATTTGTTACAGCTTATCAGTCCGGGGACGGTTCTATCGCCGGTAATCCCTGCACATACAAGAGGTGGCAAAGGGCTTTCTCACAGCCGCATCTGCGCAGCGCCGGGCCGTCTCCACTTCCCGGGGATCCAGCTGGGGCGGCATCCAGCCGTTTCCGCTGACCTTCGTGCCATACAGGGCGGCGTAATAGGTGGCGGCGGCAAGGTATCGGCCCAGGCCGTAGGAGAGATGGAAGCCGTCCCGGGTGAGCGTGTCGCCGAGGTAGGTCTTCCGGGCATTCTGGATAGCCGTACCGGAAGGAATTACGCCTAAGCCGTATTTGCGGGCCATGGCCGAATAAGCCTGGCAGAGTTCCCGGTACATGCGCATCTGGTCGCAGCCGTAGTCCGGGAAATTGGGATGGGTGGAGTCCTTCGCATAGGCCCAGGTCTGGTGCAGGTACAGCCGCACCCCCTTGGGACAGCGTTCCCGGGCATAATCCAGCAGAAAACCCAGATAGGGCTCGTAGGTGTCGGGCTTCCCGGAGTACTGGCTCACCTGCTGGAACACCACGACATCCCACGCCTCGTCTGCGAAGGCCCAGGGCAGGCTGGTCTCTTCGCGGGTGGTGAAGCTTCCGTCGGCCGATATTTTCCGGTACGAGTAGGCAGGCTCTCCGCTGACGGCGTTGCCGTAATGGCGTTCCAGGGAGCAGCCGCCGATGTACAGGTTGCCGATAACCAGGACGTGACCGTCCGCAAGGGCGATCTCATGAAGATTCTGTTCGACGGCGTCCACCCCGAAGCTGTTGGCCACGGAGAGGACCCGCAGGGTGTCCGGCTGAGCCTGCGCCGACACGCCGGCGACGATGGCAAGGGATAACAGGAAGCGTTTCATCGGTTCTGTCAGTATTCTTTGACGACGGAAAGGAGGCGGTCCGGATAGTTGGAGATGACGGCGTCTACGCCCGCATCGATGACGCGGCGCATTTCGGCCGGGTCGTCAACGGTCCAGGTATTCACCTTCAGGCCGGCGGCGTGGGCTTTCTCCACCAGTTCGGGCGTGATGTTCTCGTGCGGGGCGCTGAGCCACTGGGGCGTGAAGTCCAGCTCGGCCATGAACGCGTCAAAGTCCTTCTGATAACCCTCGGTCAGGTAAGCGAGGGTATGGCCGGGATACTTCTCGTTGATGTAGTTGAGCGTGCGTTCGTCGAAGCACTGGATCATGAGGCGGTCGCCCAGGTTCAGGGAATCCAGCATGGCGACGCAGCGGTCCGTAAACTCCTTATAATCAGGCCAGTTCTCCCCTTCTACGCCATCGGCGGAGGTAGGATCGGACTTGATTTCAATGTCGTAGTGCATGGGATAGTGGCCGATGGACTTGGTGTAGGCCTCCACGGCCTCGATCACCTCGCGGGCGACGGGCTTGCATGCGGGAACGCAGTGCTTCTCCGGCCAGGCGGGGTTGTACCTGACGCCGACGTCCCATTTCTGAATCTCCGAGTAAGGCAGCTGGTACAGCCAGGTGGCGGGCTCCCCTTCCACGACGGGCGTCCCGTCCGGATGGGAGGCATAACGGGGATGGAACTCCTTGTCGTGGGAAAGGATGACCTTCTTGTCCGCGGTGATGCACAAGTCCATCTCCAGGGTGTTCACGCCCAGGTCGACGGCATTGAGCATGGCGGCGAGGGTCTCTTCCGGATACAGCCCCATACCGCCGCGGTGGGCTTCCACGTCCACGACGTATTTGGGCGCCCGGGCCACTTTCTCCTTCTTCACGGGAGCAGGGGCGGGACCGTAAGTGAGCGAGGCAGTGACGGGATAGTGGTCGGAGACATATTCGGCCCCTTCATAGGGTCCGCGAAGGGCCTGGAACTTGGTGCAGCCGGCAAACCCGCTGTAGAAGACATAGTCGATGGGCGGACGGCCGGAAACACGGCCGTAGTCGTGCCAGGTAACGTCGTTATCGGTTTCGGGAGCCGTCTGACGGGCATCCTGCATGAGGGTGCGGAGCTCGGTGAGACAGGGGTCGTCCGGATAGACATTCATGTCGCCGGTGAGAATCATGGGATAGCCCTGCGGGTTCATCTGGCCGATTTTCTCCACCAGCAGCAGAAGGCCCTTGCGGCGGGCTTCCGTACCCACATGGTCCAGGTGCGTGTTCACGAAATAGAAGGACCGGCCCGACTGCCTGTCTTTCAGCAGGGTCCAGGTGGCGGTGCGGCGGCAGGCGGCATCCCAGCCATAAGAAGGCTGGAAGGGCGTTTCCGACAGCCAGTAGGTACCCCACTCCTGAAGGTCAATGCGGTCGGAGTCATAGAGCACGGCCATGTGCTCGCCTTCATGGACGCCATCCTCGCGGCCGACACCCACATAGCGGTAGCCGGGGCAGTTTTCCTGGAGGTAGTCAAGCTGGAAATCCAGCGCCTCCTGGATGCCGATAACGGCCGGGCGCTCCTTCAGGATGAGGGCGCAGGCGGCGTCTCGGCGGTTGGCCCAGACGTGGTCGCCGTCTTCGGCGGTACCGTAACGGACATTGAACGACATCACCGGGAGTTCCGGCAGGATTTCGGGCTGCCGGCAGCCGCCCAGACCGAGGGCCGCCAGCAAAATCAGAAAGCTAAATTTTCGCATGGTCAGAAAGAATCCATTTTTATGCGAATTTAAGCATTTTTGCGGAAAAATAGTATCTTTGTAGAGTTTTATGGAAAAAAGAAGACGCATCTGTTCCCTTTTGCTGCTGGCCGTATTTCTGCCGGCCATGCTCGCGTCTTTCCTTCACCGCCACCCGCATCAGATTTCCCTTACCCAGGAATGTGTCCAGTGTGTCCATCACCTGCCCCACCAGGACCATCTGAACGTCGGCCACGGCGGTTTTTCCGAATGCGTCCTCTGTCAGTTCCTGAGCCTTCCCTTCATCGCCGCCGTCAGTGCCGGCGCTGTAGCGGTCATGGCCGTACGGAAGGCCTGCTATCTTTTTTCCAGCCATCCGCACCTGTCGGTTCATCTGAAAAACAGTCATACCCGCGCGCCTCCTGTCCTGTGTATCGCCTGATTCCCGATTACAGAACAGTTTTAACGCACAAATATGATTGCAAGTATCCTGGCAGCCGCTTTCATGCTGCAGGTTAAGGATACCGTTCAGGTCCTGGGTCCGGCCACCGTCTACGGCGAGTCGCAGCGTCAGGAGCTGATGCACCTTAGCCTGGGAAGCATAGAGGTAGGCCGGAATTATATCGAAAACCATTTCTCCGCAACCCTGATGCAGAGTCTGAGCGCCATTCCCGGCGTGCAGGCACGCGCCATCGGCTCCGGGCAGTCCAAGCCCGCCATCCGGGGCCTGGGCTTCAACCGCATCGCCGTTACGGTCGACGGCATCAAGCACGAAGGCCAGCAGTGGGGCGACGACCACGGCCTGGAGATCGACCAGTTCGCCGTAGACCGCATCGAGGTCGTCAAAGGGCCCGGCGCCCTGATGTACGGCTCCGACGCCATCGGCGGCGTGCTGGGGATCTATACCAATTACCTGCCCGTCAAGCCTTTCGAAGGCCGGGTGAACCTGTTCGGACGGACCAACAACCTGTCGGCGGGAGTATCGGCCCGGCTGCAGGGGCGCAGGGAGCATTTCTACTGGCGGCTCCACCTGACCGGCTCCGACTACGCCGACTACCGCGTCCCGGCCGACGGGATCGAGTACTACTCGTACCGGATTCCCCTGAAGGACGGCACGCTCCGCAACACCGCAGGCCGGGAGGCCGACGCCGCCGTCACCCTGGGTTATGTGGGAAGGCATTTCAGAACGGACCTGAAAGTGTCGGACACTTGGTCCAAGAGCGGTTTTTTCGCCAATGCACATGGTCTGGAAGTACGCCTGTCTGAGATTGACTACGACGCCTCCCGCCGGGATATCGACCTCCCCTGGCAGAGTGTGAACCACCTCTCCGTCCACAGCCACTCCCACTATCACGGGAACGGCTTCTCCCTGGACGGCGACCTGGCCTGGCAGTGGAACCACCGCCAGGAACGCTCCGAACCCGTCTCGCACGGTTACATGCCCACCCCATCCGACGACCTGGAACGCGTCTTCCGCAAGCACACCCTGACCGGAAAACTGGGGGGAAAATTGGACTTTTCCGCCCAAAACCAGTTTCAGGCCGGGGCCGACGCCGAGTTCCAGCACAACCGGCGCGGCGGCTGGGGCTTCATCATCCCGGACTTCGAGACCCTCTCGGGCGGTGTGTTCGCCATTGACCGGCACCGGTTCTCCGAAAGCCTGAACGTGAACGCCGGCATCCGCTACGACCACGTATCCACCGGCATCCACGGCTACCGGGACTGGTTCACCACCCCCGACGAAAGCTGCACGCCCGTGTACAAACAGCGCTCCGGCGACATCCGGCGGCATTTCAACAGCTTCACCTGGAGTGTCGGCGGCGCATGGAGTCCGGGCCGATGGGTGCTCAAGGCCAACGTCGGCAAGAGTTTCCGCGTCCCCATTCCCAAGGAACTGGGGGCCGACGGGGTGAACTACCATATCTTCCGGTACGAGAAGGGATCGGCCGACCTGGAACCCGAGCAGTCCTACCAGGTGGATCTGGGCATCAACTGGATGGGCAGCCGCCTGAACCTCAGACTGGACCCCTACTTCAACTGGTTCCCCAATTATATCTACCTGAATCCCGGCTCCCTCTATTACGAAGGACTCCAGATGTACACCTACACGCAGGCGCAGGTGCTCCGCGCGGGTTTCGAGGCGCAGGCCATCTGGACGCTCACCCCGCACTGGGAACTGGAAGCCAAGGGAGAATACCTCTATGCCCGTCAGATGAGCGGTGCCAAGAAAGGCTACACACTCCCCTTCTGCCCCCCGTGGAAGGCCGACGTGAGCGCAAAGTACGCCTTCGGCGAAGACGGTTTCGTGAAACTGGACGTCCGCATCTGCGGGGCCCAGCTGGAGATTGTCCCTCCTGAGAAACCGACCGACGGATGGTATACCCTCAATCTGTCCGCAGGAAAATCCTTCCCGCTCGGAAAAACCCGGCTGAAGACCGGCCTGCAGGTGGAAAACCTCCTGAACAGGCGGTATTACGACCATACCAGCTACTATCGGCTCATCGGTATCCCGGAGCCCGGCATCAACGCCTCGCTCATGTTGGGACTCGTATTTTAAACAATTACCTGATTATGAAACAATTATTGATCCTCCTTATAACCCTTTCCACTTTGATCCTTGCCGGCTGTGAGAACGGCAAAAAAGACATGACCCCGCCCGAGATCCTCCCCGTCAGCGACTATGCGTCTCCGCAGAACTGCCAGGAATTCCACTGCGGCGGTGTGCTCCCCTTCGCCTATGCCTTTACGGACGACACGGAACTGGGCTCGTTCAACCTGGAAATCCACACCAACCACGACCACCACACCCACAGCACCGAGGCCGAAGACTGCCCCGAGCATGAAGGCGAGGAACACGAAGATGCGGAACCCGTCAATCCCTGGGTGTTCAACAAATCCTATGCGATTCCCGCCGGCAAGACCGTCTACGAGGCCGACCTCAAAATCCCCATCCCCGCAGACATCGACCCGGGCGAATACCACTTCATGATCCGCGTCACCGACGCCGCCGGCTGGCAGCAGCTCCGCTCCGTCAGCATTCACATCGAAGAATAAACGCAACCGGAGTAATATCGAACCAATTCCTGAAAGACCTGGAAAGGATTTGGGCGTTGAGGGATGTGCTTCCGAATTCCTATCTCATATAACCCTCAACCCGATAAACCTTTTCCATCACTTTCCTTTCATCCCCGGTCTTGGCGTCCCGGTGCCAGACCTCGATACGTGCGGCATAATAGTCTCCCCAGTCGCCTTCGGAAATGACAAACCTTTTTTTCTCGACCAGCTTGGAGAAGGAAGGTTTTGCATCGATGTGGACGGTGGTTTCATCCGGCAGTCTTTCTTCCGATAGTGTACAGTTCTCGGTCACTTCATAACAACGAAGGAAGACATCACCAGCTGGGAGTGTGCCGTAGGAGAAGTCATAATAGTACACTCCCTTATCGCCCCATATCCGAAGGAAAGAAGATACGTCCAAAGAATCCATCTCCACAGACGAAAATGTATTCCTAAGGTAATCACTCTCTGGACGCTCAATAGGAAGGTAATATTCAAGCCCATCAGGAATGGGATGCTTTTTCCCAAATCCATCGGGGCCGGTCATGGCAGCTATGACAAGCGGGAACCAAAGCAGGCAGATGATGCCAACGGTAAGAGCAAATGACAACAAGCATTTCCACCATTTCTTGTTCACGAGCAAGACGACCCAAGACGCGATAAGACAAATCAGTACCAAAAGCAACAAAAAGCCGACAATGCTCTCCAATACAGTCGGTTCGTGGGTAAACAAGAACCCCAACCACAACAGGCAGAGGAACAACAATATGGGAAGGGCCCACCAATAATTGAGGATAAGACGCTTCATACATACAAAGATATGCATTCTCTACATTTTTTGGGCCAGGCTTTGGCACAATCTGTAAGTCTTTGAGCGTCAATTTGTTAGTAATATGTCTCAAGCCCGAGGTGCGTTTTAAAAGTGACCTCGGGCTTAAAGTGTTTTCGTAATGTGTTGATAGTTAGGTGTTTACGAAATTTGACCAAGCCCGAGCCAGAATGAATGGGAGGAAGGAAGACCCTCAATGAATAAAACAGGAAAGACTGGCGCGCATGCGTCAGTCTTTCCTAGTACCCCCGCTCGGAATCGAACCGGGACCAACGGAACCGGAATCCGTTATTCTATCCTTTAAACTACAGGGGCGCTGTGTTAAGGATTGCAAAGATACAACATTTTTTGAAAAGATTTCGTAAATTCGCAAAAACTTGGAAGATGAAAGCGATTACGTCAATCGGCCTCATGTCGGGGACATCGGTGGATGGACTGGACATCTGCTGCGCCACGTTCCGCAAGGACGGCGGAGCCTGGACCTACACCATCGACTGTGCCAAAGGCTATCCCTACCCCGCCGCGCTGAAGAAAAAGCTGGGACAGGAAGTGCAGACCATGAGCGCACGGGAGTTCGTGGCTTTCCACAGCGAATATGGCCGGTACCTGGGCCAGCGGGTCAACGAGTTCATCCGGGAATTCGGCATCAAGGCCGACATCGTGGCCTCCCACGGCAGCACCGTCTTCCACGAACCGGAGAAAAAAATCATGTTCCAGATCGGGGACGGGGCGGCCATCGCGGCCGTCACCCACATCCCGACGGTGTCGGATTTCCGGCGCCTGGACATCATGCTGGGCGGACAGGGGGCGCCGCTGGTTCCCATCGGCGACAACCTCCTTTTCGGGGAGTACGACTATTGCCTGAATATCGGCGGGTTTTCCAACATTTCGTACCGGGACGGAGAGCGGAGGACCGCCTTTGACATCTCGCCTGTAAACTATGTGCTGAACCGCCTGTGCCGGTCGATTGGAAAAGAGATGGACGAGGACGGAAAAATCGCTGAAAGCGGGACAGTTAGCCAAGTTCTTCTAAAGCAGCTCAACAGCTTGGATTACTATGCCCGGAAAGCGCCGAAATCCCTGGGGCGCGAGTGGGTGGAGCGCAACATCTTCCCGCTGCTGGATGCGTCGGCCCTTTCCCTTCCGGACAAGCTGGCCACTTACTGCGAGCACTGCGCGGAACAGCTCCGGCGGGTCACCGTACCCGGACGGACAATCCTCGTGACGGGCGGCGGGGCGTACAACAAGTACCTGGTCGGGCGGATGAAAACGCTGTCGGGCTGCCGCATCGTCATTCCCGAACCGGCCATCGTGGAGTTCAAGGAAGCCCTCATCTTCGCTTTCCTGGGCGCCCTGTACATGGCCGATGAGCCCTCCTGCCTCAAGTCCGTGACCGGTGCGGAGCAGGACAACATCGGCGGCATGCTGTTCAAAATCTGAACAGATCCTTCCTGAAAAGGTCTTTTTTCATTTCACCGGGTTTTCCATAAGGAAATTCGGGAAATATTCCTTATATTTGTACGATACATGAAAACTGCATACATCTTCCCCGGTCAGGGGGCCCAATTCCCGGGAATGGGAAAAGACTTGTACGACGCCCATCAGGACCTGATGGAAAAGGCAAACCAAATCCTCGGTTTCCGCCTTACGGACATCATGTTCGAAGGCTCGGATGCGGATCTGAAGGAAACCCGTGTTACCCAGCCCGCCATCTTCCTGCACAGTGTCGTCCTGGCCCTGAGCCTCAGCCAAAAGCCGGACATGGTCGCCGGCCACTCCCTGGGCGAGTTCTCCGCCCTGGTCGCCTCCGGCGCCCTCAGCTTTGAAGACGGCCTCCGCCTGGTGGCCCTCCGCGCCGCCCAGATGCAGAAATGCTGCGAAATGCAGCCTGGCGCCATGGCCGCCATCATCAAGCTGCCCGACAGCACCATCGAAGAGGTCTGCGCCGGCATCCCCGGCGTCCTTCCCGCCAATTACAACGCGCCCGGCCAGGTGGTTATCTCCGGAGAGGAAAAAGCCGTGGATGAGGCCTGCGCCGCGCTCAAGGAAGCCGGAGCCAAGCGGGCCCTGCGCCTCCCCGTCAGCGGGGCATTCCATTCGCCGCTCATGGAGCCTGCCCGCCAGGCGCTCGGCGAAGCCATCGCCGCTACGCCCGTCAAGGCGCCCCTGTGCCCCATCTACCAGAACGTCACCGCCCTTCCGGAAACGGATCCCGTCCGCATCAAGGACAATCTCCTGAAGCAGCTCACCTCCCCCGTCCGCTGGACCGCCAGCGTCCAGCGCATGCTCCAAGACGGAGCCACCCGTTTTGTGGAACTGGGCCCCGGCAGCGTCCTGCAAGGCCTCGTGAACCGCATCGCAGGTCCGGAGGCTGGCGTGCAGATTGGCGACGCATCCCTTCTGAATAATCAATAACAGATTACATAAACCACTAACTCACTATGGCAAAAGAAAAAAAATTCATCACCTGTGATGGTAACTATGCCGCCTCGAACATCGCATACCTGTTCTGCGAGCACGCCGCCATCTATCCGATCACGCCGTCCTCCACTATGGCCGAAAACATCGACGAGTGGGCCGCCCACGGGAAAAAGAACCTCTGGGGCGAGACCGTAAAAGTGACCGAGATGCAGAGCGAGGCCGGCGCCGCCGGTGCCGTGCACGGTTCCCTCCAGGCTGGTGCCTTGACTTCCACTTTCACCGCGTCCCAGGGACTTCTGCTGATGATCCCCAACATGTAC
>DGXN01000015.1:14664-14794 GCA_002396335.1 Bacteroidales bacterium UBA4231 | reverse complement strand
CCCAACATGTACAAGATCGCCGGTGAAATGCTGCCCACCGTGTTCCACGTGAGCGCCCGCGCCCTTGCCAGCCACGCCCTCTCCATCTTCGGAGACCACCAGGACGTGATGGCCTGCCGCCAGACCGGCT
>DGXN01000015.1:3316-14598 GCA_002396335.1 Bacteroidales bacterium UBA4231 | reverse complement strand
CAGACCGGCTTTGCCATGCTCGCTTCCGGATCCGTCCAGGAAGCCCAGGACCTGGCCGCCGTCGCCCACCTTTCCACCATCAAGAGCAGCATCCCGTTCCTGCACTTCTTCGACGGTTTCCGCACCTCGCACGAAATCCAGAAGATTGAAGCCCTGGACGAGGACGCCCTCCGCAGCATGGTCTCCGAAAAGGCGCTCGCCCGCTTCCGTGAGCGTGCCCTGAACCCGGACGCCCCCGTCACCCGCGGTACCGCCCAGAACGGTGACGTGTACTTCCAGGCCGTCGAGACCCGCAACCAGGCTTACGAAGCCGTCCCCGACATCGTAGCCCGCTACATGGGTGAAATCTCCGAACTCACCGGCCGCAGCTACCGTCCCTTCGAGTACTACGGAGACCCCACCGCCGAGAACATCATCGTCGCCATGGGTTCCGTCACCGAGACCATCAAGGAAACCATCGACTACCTCGCCAGCCGCGGCCGCAAGTACGGTCTCATCACCGTCCACCTGTACCGTCCCTTCAGCGAGAAATACTTCTTCAGCGTGCTCCCGAAGAGCGTCCGCCGCATCGCCGTCCTGGACCGCACCAAGGAGCCCGGCGCCGTGGGTGAACCGCTCTACACGGACGTGAAGGCCCTCTTCCAGGGCAAGGACAATGTCCTGATCATCGGCGGCCGCTACGGTCTGTCCTCCAAGGACACTACGCCCGCCCAGATCGTCGCCGTGTACGACAACCTGGACATGAAGGAGCCCAAGGCCGACTTCACCATCGGCATCGTGGACGATGTCACCTTCAAGAGCCTGCCCATCAAGAGCGAAGTCTCCATCGTGAAGCCCGGTACCACCGAGTGCAAATTCTACGGTCTGGGTTCTGACGGTACCGTCGGTGCCAACAAGAACACCATCAAGATCATCGGCTCCCACACCGACCTCTACAGCCAGGCCTACTTCGACTACGACTCCAAGAAATCCGGCGGTTACACCTGCTCGCACCTGCGCTTCGGCCAGCAGCCCATCAAGGCCCCGTATCTGGTGAACACGCCCGACTTCGTCGCCTGCCACGTTCCTTCCTACCTGAAGAAATACGATGTCCTGAAGGGCATCAAGGAAGGCGGCACCCTCCTCCTGAACAGCCTCTGGGATGAGCAGGAGACCATCCAGAACATCCCCGACAACGTGAAAGCCATCATCGGCCGCAAGCACATCAAGGTGTATATCATCAACGCCACCAAGATTGCCGCCGAGATCGGCCTGGGCAACCGCACCAACACCATCCTGCAGAGCGCCTTCTTCAAGATCACCGGCATCATCCCCTACGAGGATGCCGTCAAGTACATGAAGGACGCCATCGTGAAGTCCTACGGCAAGAAGGGTGAGAATGTGGTGAACATGAACTACGCAGCCGTCGACCGCGGCGGTGAATACACCGAACTCCACGTCCCCGCCGAATGGGCCAACCTCACCGCCAAGTTCGAGAATCCGAACAAGGACCGTCTGGCTCCCGCCTTCGTCAAGGATATCGCCGACATCGTGAACGCCCAGGCCGGCGACACCCTGCCCGTGAGCGCCTTCATGCCTTATGCCGACGGTACCATGCCGGCCGGCACCGCCGCCTACGAGAAGCGCGGCGTCGCCGTGAACGTTCCCACCTGGGACGCTGAAAAGTGTATCCAGTGCAACACCTGCGCCTTCGTATGCCCGCACGCCGCCATCCGCCCGTTCCTGCTGACCGAAGAAGAGGCCGCCAAGGTTCCCGCCGGCGTGAAACTCGCCCAGGGCAAGGCCAACCTCAAGGACTACAAGTACACCATCGCCATCTCCGTGGACGACTGCACCGGTTGCGGCAACTGCGTGGATGTGTGCCTGTCCAAACCCGAAAAGGCTCTCAAGATGGTTCCGTACATCAACGACAAGGAAGACCAGGCAGCCTTCGACTACCTGAACAAGTATGTCGGCTACAAGGAGTATGTAGACAAGAAGGCCAACATGAAGAACAGCCAGTTCGCACAGCCTCTGTTCGAGTTCTCCGGCGCCTGCGCAGGCTGCGGTGAAACCCCGAATATCAAGACCATCACCCAGCTGTTCGGCGACCACATGATGATCGCGAACGCCACCGGCTGCTCCTCCATCTACGGCGCTTCCTTCCCGGCCAGCCCGTACTGCACCAATGCCGCAGGTCACGGTCCCGCATGGGCCAACTCCCTGTTCGAGGACTTCTGCGAATTCGGTCTGGGCATGAAACTCGGTTCCGACCGCACCCGTGAAACCGTGGCCGGCGCCATGAAGAAAGCCCTCGAATGTGAATGCTGCAGCCAGGACATCAAAGCCCTCGCCGCCAAGTGGCTGGAAGCTCCCAAGGATGCCGCCGTCACCCGCGAAGTGGCCGACAAGATTGTCCCGCTGGCCAAGGACTGCGACTGCGAAGCCTGCAAGAAACTGGTTGAATACCAGCACTTCATCCCGGCCCGCAGCCAGTGGATCTTCGGCGGCGACGGTGCCTCCTACGACATCGGCTTCGGCGGTCTGGACCACGTGCTGGCCAGCGGTGAGAACGTGAATGTCCTGGTTCTGGACACCGAGGTGTATTCCAACACCGGCGGCCAGAGCTCCAAGGCCACTCCCGTGGGCGCCATCGCCAAGTTCGCCGCCTCCGGCAAGAAGATCCGCAAAAAGGATCTGGGCATGATGGCCATCAGCTACGGCTACGTCTATGTGGCCCAGGTGGCTATGGGCGCCTCCCCGGTGCAGTTCTTCAACGCCATCAAGGAAGCCGAGGCTTACGACGGCCCGTCCCTGATCATCGCCTACAGCCCTTGTATCAACCATGGCCTGAAGGCCGGCATGGGCCTGAGCCAGAAGGAAGAGAAGCTGGCTGTCGAATGCGGATACTGGCACCTGTACCGCTACAACCCGGCTCTCGAGGGCACGGACAAGAATCCGTTCACCCTGGACAGCAAGGAACCCGACTGGACCAAGTTCCAGGACTTCCTGAAGGGCGAGGTGCGTTTCGCATCCCTGTACAAGATGTTCCCCGAAAGCGCCGACGAGCTCCTCTCCAAGACCGAGGAATTCGCCAAGGTGCGTCTGAACACCTACAAGCGCCTGGCCGGTAAATAATCCGTCCGGGAACCAAAGAAAAACGGTCAGGAGTTGCTTCCTGACCGTTTTTTTTATTTACTGAACACGGAGGTGAAGGCGTCGTTCGCGAGGTCGTAGGCATCCTGGATCCGGCGGGCGTAGGCCAGGAACAGTTCCCCTGTCTTGGTGAGTTTCAGTACCGGGGTCCGCTCGAAAAGGGAAAAACCCAGCTGCTCTTCCAGCCGGGAAATCTGATGGCTCACGGCCGGCTGGGTGAGCCCCAGCTCCCTGGCGGCCGCCGTAAAACTGCCTTTCCGGACGACGGTGAGAAAGGATTCAATTCGCGGGTCTGACAACATGGTATAGCCTCATTTTTGCATACAAAGATGGTCGAAATTAAGGGAAAAAGCAACAATTATTATAATTCAAGGTATAATTATCGAAATACAATAAATTTTTTGTTACAGTTTCTTGCATTTCCCAAAAAGAAGTATTAGTTTTGCAAATAGATTAACCTTTATAATTATCAATATGAAGAGAATCTTTCTTACTCTGAGTGCCCTTGCGCTGACGGCTGTCGTCGCGCTGGCACAGCAGCAACCTTCCCGCGAGCAGTTGGAAGCCATGCTTTCCCAGATGCCGCAGATTCCCAGCTCCGACCAGGTCCGCACCGGCACCCTGGACAACGGTCTCACCTATTACATCCGCCACAATGAACTGCCCAAGGGCCGTGCGGAATTCTATCTGGCCACCAATGTCGGCGCCATTCAGGAGATTCAGCCTGAACAGGACGGCCTGGCCCACTTCCTGGAGCACATGTGCTTCAACGGAACCCAGAATTTCCCCGGAAAGGGCATCCTCAATTACCTCCGTTCCATCGGCGCTGAATTCGGCCGGAATATCAATGCTTCCACCGGATTCGAGGAGACCCAGTACATGCTCAACAACATTCCCGTAGAGCGCGAAAGCGTGGTAGACAGCTGCCTGATGATTCTCCGGGACTACTCCCACTACGTGCTGAACGAGCCCAAGGAGATCGACGCCGAACGCGGTGTCATCATCGAAGAGCGCCGTCAGCGCCGCAATGCCTCCTGGCGTTCGATGGAGCGCGCGCTCCCCTTCTACTTCGGCCCGGAGAGCAATCTCGCACAGTGCACGCTCATCGGCCTTCAGGAGCACCTGGAGACTTTCAAATACGAGAGCCTGAATGATTTCTACCACACCTGGTATCACCCCGGCAACCAGGCCGTCGTCGTGGTCGGCGATGTGGATGTCGACCGCACCGAGGCCCAGATCAAGGATCTGTTCGGCGCCATCCCCGCCAAGGAGAATCCGCTCGCAAAGCCCATCCAGCAGATTGCGGACCATGCGGAACCCCGCGTCGGCATCATCACGGACCCGGAGACCACCAATCCTTCCGTGGAAGTGATCTGGCACAGCGCCGCCATGCCTGAAATTGCAAACGGCACCATCGTCGGCCAGGCCAATGACCTGGTGAAGAACATCATCGGCATGGTCATGCGCGAGCGCTTCAACGACATCACCTCCAAACCCGGATCGGCTTACCTGAGCGGCAGCTTCGGCGTATCAAGCCTCATCTATGAAGACATCGACGCCGTGATGGGCAATGTGACCCTGAAGGAAGACAATATCCTCGGCGGCTTCCGCGACTTCTACACGGAACTTGTCCGCCTGCAGCGCTACGGCATCACCGAGGCCGAATTCGGCCGCGCCAAAGCCGACTATCTCTCCATGATGGAAAGCCGCGCCAACCGCGCCGAGACCCGCCAGAACCCGGAATTCGTCCGTCCCATCCTGAGCCACTTCTTCGACAAGGAGCCCATTCTGGAACCGGCCGATGAAAAGGAAATCGTCGAGGCCCTCTTCGGCCAGCTCACGAGCGCAGCCATCAGCCAGGCGGCCGCCGGCATCATCCCCGGCATGCAGAACCTCGTCGTGCTGTACGACGGTCCTGAAAAGGAAGGCATCGCCACCCCCACCGCCGAGCAGCTGCTCCAGGTGATCAATGAGGTGAACGCCTCCGAAATCTCCGCCCCCGAAGGCGAGGACATCCCCGAATCCTTCCTGGATCCCGCCAAGCTCAAAGGCAGCAAGATCTCCAAGACCGGCAACACCCTGTACGGTGCCACCGAATGGACGCTGAAGAACGGCGTCAAGGTAATCGTCTATCCCACCGACCTGAACAAGGACCAGATCCTCTTCAACCTCGTCAAGGACGGCGGTACCTCCCTCATCTCCACGGACGACATCGCCTCCTTCGAGAGCAATGTGTTCGGCCTGTTCCAGAACAACAGCGGTGTCTCCCAGTTCTCCGGCACCACCGTCTCCAAGATGCTCACCGGCAAGAACCTGAGCGTGACTCCTTACTTCTCCACGGTGGAAAACGGCATCAACGGCCGCAGCACCGTGAAAGACCTGGAGACCGCCCTGCAGCTGGTGTACCTGTATTTCACCGACCCCCGCTTCGACCCCGAAGAATGGCAGAACGGCATCGACCAGATTGAATCCATCCTCCCGAACCTGCAGAACCAGCCCAACTACAAGCTGCAGCAGGAACTGTACAAGACCCTCTACGGCAACAACGCCCGCCGTCAGGCCCTCTCCGAGGAAACGCTCAAGCGCGCCAACCTGGAGACCGTCGCCAAGAACTGGAAGAAACTCTTTGCCGACGCTGCCGGCGCCACCTTCTTCCTGGTCGGTGACGTGAACGTGGAAACTGTCAAGCCGCTTGTTGAAAAGTACATCGGCTCCCTGCCCAAGGGCAAGAAAGCCCTCAACTGGGTAGACCCGAACGAGCACATCGTCAAAGGACAGGTAGAGAATGTCTTTGAGGTCGACATGCAGACCCCGAAGAGCACCGTCCTCCAGGTCTACAGCGCCGACGTGGACTACTCCTACGAGAAAGACGCCGCCCTGGACGCCATCTCCTACATCCTTGACATGCGTTATGTGGAAAGCCTCCGCGAAGAGGAAGGCGGCACCTACGGCGCCAGCACCATGTGCAGCCTGAGCCGCCGTCCCACCCAGCAGGGACTCATCCAGGTCTACTTCGACTGCCGTCCCTCCGTCTGCGACAAGCTGCGCCAGCTGGCCAAAGACGGCATCCAGGATCTCGCCAAGAACGGTCCCACCGACGAAGAAGTGAACATGGCCAAGCTGAACCTCCAGAAGAACATCCCCGAGAACCGCCAGAAGAACAACTACTGGCTCAACCGCCTGGAGAACTACGTCACCTACGGCCAGGACGGCGATGCCCTCCGCGAGGCCGCAGTCAACGCCCTGAGCAAGGAACTCATCCAGAACACCCTGAACGAGATCCTCTCCCAGAACAACTTCGTAGAACTGGTGATGAAACCCGCCAATACCGCCGAGGCCGAATAAGCGCCCCTGCCGCCCATAAAAATACCGCTCCTCTCCCGGGGCGGTATTTTTTAATCAATCATTCCGGGCAACATTCGCAGAACATGATAACCCCTTTGATAAGAAGAACGACAGCACCTGCATACAGGCCGACAGAAAACAAAATCTCAAACATGGCATAAACGTTTTTGTTGCTGCAAAACTACAACCCGCTTGTGCCAAACCACTGCCCAAGCTCAAAAAAAAGATTGCCGGGGCGACTACGATGCAAAGAGGGTATTTAGAAAAAAATAGTATCTTTACATTCAATCATCAAAGAAAAGGCAAAAAAGAAGTAATTAAACTCAAATAATCATGAAATTTCTGGGAAATATCCTCTGGCTTGTGCTGGGTGGCTTGCTGATTGCCATAATCTATTATCTTGTGGGGCTGCTCATGTGCATTACCGTCATCGGTATCCCGTTCGGGGTGCAGCTGTTCAAACTGGGGACGTATGCACTGTGGCCTTTCGGCCATGAACTGGTGGACGGTCCCAAGGAACCGGGATGCATCTCGATTGTGATGAACCTTGTCTGGATCCTGCTGGGATGGTGGGAGATTGCCCTGACGCACCTCACCTTCGGCCTTCTGCTGTGCGTCACCATCGTGGGCATTCCCTGGGGGCTGCAGCACTTCAAGATGGCTATCGGCTCCATTTTCCCCTTCGGGAAACAAATCCGCTGACAGGGCAGACAAAAAAGAGACCGGCCAGTGGTGGCCGGTCTCTTTTAATTCTTTGTAACCTTGAATTAGGCCTCGGAGATGGCTCCGTTAGGGCAGGTGCCTTCGCAGGCGCCGCAGTCGATGCATTCGTCGGCGTTGATGACGTAGGAGGCTTCTCCTTCGGTGATGGCACCCACAGGGCACACGTCGGCGCAGGAGCCGCAGGAGACACAGATGTCGGGATTGATTAATCTAGGCATAGTTTATTCGCTTTTATTGTTGTTGTTATTGTATTCTGTCCGCGAAGATAGGCATTAAATTTGATTTTGAAAAGAACTGTGACTAACTTTGTGCATATGAAAGTGTTGTTTTTCCCTTTGGCGGCCGCCTTTCTGGTAGCTACCTGCGGCAGCCGGAATGCAAATAGCGCGCCAGCCGCGCAGGACGGGTCGGCATCGGCCCCTTTTGTTGCACCTGTGACGGAACTGGCCGCATCGCTCGATGCAGCCGATCCCGCGGAGGAGGCCGTTGCGGTTCTCACCTGGGACAAGACCGTCCACGACTTTGGAGACGTTTCCACCGCCGACGGTCCCCTCTCCTGCACTTTCACCCTCACCAATGTCGGAAAGGAGCCCATCGCCATCTTCGAGGTCGTGTCCTCCTGCGGATGCACCGACGTCAAATGGACCCGGGAGCCCGTTCCGGCGGGCGGGAAAGCCACCATATCGGCCACCTACAAGAATGAGGACGGCCCAACGGCGTTCGACAAAACCCTTACGGTATATGTGTCCGGCGTCAAGCGGCCGGTGGTCCTGCGGCTTCGCGGCGTCGTCCATGAAAAGAAAAAGTCCCTGAGCGAGCTCTACGGAGCCCAGAAGCTCGGGGCTTTTGGTCTGAAGACCCGCTCCTACAAGACCGGAACCCTGAAACAGGGTCTGTCGGCCAGCGAGACCGCCCTGGTGGCCAACCTCGGGAAAACTCCGCTCAGCATCTCTTTTGCCGATGTCTCCGCCCCCCTCTCCCTCTCCGTGACCCCAAACCCCATCCCGGCCGGCAGCACCGCCACCCTCTCCTATACCGTCACCGCACAGAAAGGCGTCTACGGAAGGAACGTCTACACCGCCACGCCCGTACTGAACGGCAAGAAGGCCGACAAACCCCTCGAAATCACCGCCTGGACGCAGGAGAACTTTGCCGCCTGGTCGGATGCGGAACGCCGTGAGGCTGCCCTCCCCGTATTCGAGACCAGCACCGCCAACCTGGGCATCATCGAAAAAGGCAGTGTGGTGGAAGCCGTTTTCCCCTGCGCCAACCGCGGAGGATCCGCCCTTCAGTTCTTCAAGGCCGATCCCGAGTCCCCCGCCCTGACGGTGACTGCGCTTCCCGGCGTCCCGTCCGGACAAAAAGAAAGTGTCCGCTTTTCGCTGGACACTTCCCTTCTCCCCAAAGGGGAAAATGTGATTATGGTAAGTCTTACCACCAACTCCCCGCTCAGGCCCCTTGTGAACCTGTTTGTGGCGACGGAGCTTCGGTAACCTTACTGCTCTGAACTAAGCGTCACGCTGAACCGGGCGCTCTTTCCGAGCGCGTCCACCACACCCACTTCCATCGTGGTTTTCTTGCCGGGGGTGATGGTGTAGCTTGCCTGCAGCAGCATTTCCTTCAGATTGAGGCTGGCCGATGTCTTGTCCTTCAGCTCCGCGCTGGCGGGCAGCTTGCAGCCGGACGCCACTTTGCTGTCATTGATAAGGTCCAGCAGGGCATTGGTCTTCGAGGTGGTGCGGGCCTTGACGAAGTCCAGGATCTTCGGGTCCACCGTGGCGGCGTCGCCGCCGAAGGCGATGGTGAGTTCCGCAATCTTGCCCTGGCAGTCGATGTCTACGGTGAAGTCACCTACTTCGCCGTCCTTGATGACGAACGTACCGCCGTTCGCGACCGTGGAGGTAATCTTCGGAGCTGACGTCCAGTTGAACTGGGCCGTCTTGGAAAGGGTATTCCCGGCGGCATCCGTCACGCTCATTTCCAGGGCAATGCGGGAGCGGTTGGGAAGGATGCTGATGGAGCTTTCCACGAGTTCCATCAGCAGCCGGGCCACATTCACCGTGCAGGACTTGGCGCCTTTCAGGGACGCGCCGGCGGGGACGACGATGCGGCTGTCGGAGAGGGTTTTGGCGGCCTTGTCGTCCGACACCAGGTCAATCACGCCGGCCTGCTGGCTGGAAGCCTTGTTCCCGGCGATGCCGATCAGTTCGTTGGCAACGCCGATCAGCTCCACGGGAAGAGAGGTGAGCTTAATGGTGAAAGAGGACACGCCGGAGGGGACGGACACGGTGATGACGTCTTTCATGGACGTGGAGATTTCCGTAATGGAGAAGGAGGCATTGTTCTCCCAGGTGAAGGAGGGTTTGTCCGCTTCGGTGGAGGGTTTTCCGCAGGCGACGAGACAAAGGACGGCCAGAGCAGTGTAAAACAGTTTTTTCATATTCTGAATCATTTTGTTCACATCAAATGACGGCACAAAGTTAGCAAAACTCGAGGAATGCGCAAAAATTGTTATTCCAGGTATTTTTATTAACTTTGTAAAATAGACAAGAAGGCGATAAATGGCAGAAACAATCAACCATAGCTATAACGACGATTCCATCCAGACCCTGGAATGGAACGAGCACATCCGCCGCCGCGCCGGCATGTACATCGGCCGGCTCGGAAACGGAGACCGTCAGGGCGACGGCATCTACGTCCTCCTGAAGGAGATCATCGACAACTCCATCGACGAATTCTCCATGGGATACGGCAAGCGGATCGACATCACCATCGAGGACCGCACCGTCACCGTCCGGGACTTCGGCCGCGGCATTCCGCTCGGGAAAGTCGTGGACGCCACCTCGAAGCTGAACACCGGCGGCAAATTCGACGACACCAACTTCAAGAAGAGCGTGGGTATGAACGGTGTGGGCACCAAGGCCGTCAACGCCATGTCCGTAGACTTCTACGTCGCCTCCTACCGCGAGGGCCAGTGCTCCTGGGCGCATTTCTCCCGGGGCAACCTCCTGGAGAGCGCCATCGAGCCCTCGGCCGAAAAGAGCGGCACCCTCATCCGCTTCACGCCGGACGAAGAGATGTTCAACGACTATTCCTTCCACATGGAATTCGTGGAGAGCATGGTCAAGAACTACTCCTACCTCAAAAAGGGCCTTACCCTGAACCTGAACGGCGTTCCCTACAAGAGTGAGAACGGCCTCCTGGACCTCGTGACCGAGAATCTGAGCGAGACGCCCCTTTATCCCCTCATCCACCTGGAAGGCGAAGACATCGAGATCGTCCTCACCCACGGCAACAGCTACGGCGAAAACATCGCCACCTTCGTCAACGGCCAGAACACACGCGACGGCGGCACCCATTTGGCCGCCTACCGCGAAGCCATCGCCAAGACCTTCAAAGACTTCTACAAAAAAGACTACAAGCCCGAGGATATCCGCCAGGGCATTGTGGGCGCCATCTCCATCCAGATCCAGGAGCCCATCTTCGAAGGCCAGACCAAGACCAAGCTCGGCTCCACCTACATGTGGGAAAAGCAGGTCAAAGGGGCCGACGGCAGCACCTCGGTAGACCGCGGTCCCACGATCCGCACCTTCGTGAACGACTTCGTCACCAAGAACTTGAACGACTACCTCCACATGCACATGGAGATCGTTCCCGTCATCGAGGACAAGATCAAAGCCTCCCAGGCCGAACGCGAAGAAATTGCCGGCGTCCAGAAAAAGTCCCGCGAACGGGCCAAGAAAACCGCCGTCTACAACCGCAAGCTCCGCGACTGCCGCTACCACTTCTCCGACGCCAAGTTCCCCAAAGGCCACGAGGACGAACGCGAGAAGACCTCCATCTTCATCACCGAGGGAGACTCCGCCTCCGGTACCATCACCAAGGTGCGCAACGCCAACAACCAGGCCGTCTTCTCCCTCCGCGGAAAACCCATCAACTGCTTCAAGGAAAGCCGCAAGAAAGTGGCCGAAAATGAGGAGCTGAACCTCCTGATCGCCGCCCTCGGCGTAGAGGAAGACCTGGACAACCTCCGCTACAACAACATCATCGTCGCCACCGATGCCGATGACGACGGCATG
>DGXN01000015.1:0-3265 GCA_002396335.1 Bacteroidales bacterium UBA4231 | reverse complement strand
CGATGACGACGGCATGCACATCCGCATGCTGGTCCTGACCTTCCTCATGAAATACTACCCGGAGCTCATCCGCCGCGGCCACGTCTACATCCTCCAGACGCCCCTTTTCCGCGTCCACAACAAGAAAGACCGCCGCTACTGCTACAGCATCGAGGAGCGTGACAAAGCCGTCAAGGAACTGAAGACCGGCGTGGAAATCACCCGGTTCAAAGGCCTGGGCGAAATCTCCTCCAACGAATTCGTGGACTTCATCGGCGAGAACATGCGCCTGGACGCCGTCAAGCTCTCCGACGAAGAGTCCATCACCACCATCATGGAGTTCTACATGGGCATCAACACCTATGAGCGTCAGCACTTCATCATGGACAACCTCCGCAGCGAGAAAGAACTGGAAGACGTCAATATCTAAACGACTATGGCAAAAATGAAAAGGATCAAGACTACTGTCGGCCCCCGCTGGGCCCGTTTCTGCGGCTGGCTGCTGAAAAAGATGGGCTGGACCACCGTGGGAGGCCCCATGAAGGAGCCCAAGGCCATTGTACTCGGTGTTCCTCACACCACGGTGTGGGACTTCCTTGTCTGCTACCTCTTCTACACCCAGTTCGGAAAGGTGGCCCACATCATGGTCAAGCAGGAGTTCTTCTTCTGGCCCGTCGGCCCCATCCTGAGGGCATGCGGCGCCGTTCCGGTAGAGCGCACGTCGGCCGCAACCATGGTCCGCAGCCTCATCCACTCCATGGAAGACGTGGAGGAATTCCACCTGGCCATCGCGCCGGAAGCCACCCGGAAAGCCACGAAGCACTGGAAGAGCGGCTATCACCTGATTGCCCGTGAAACCGGCGCCACCGTCTACCTCGGCTATTACGACTGGGCCCACAAGCGCATCAGCGTGGGAGAGCCCTTTGAACTCACCGAAGACCCCAAGGCCGACATGCAGCGCATCTACGACCACTATCGGCCCATGGACATCGGCGGATACCACAAAGACCAATTTATCGTACCGTAAACATAAACCGACATGGCAAAAAAAATCAAAAGTCCCTACAAGGCATGGCGCAAATACCGTCGCCGCGAGGAGACCTGCACCACCCTCCACAAGGTTTTTGACTACGCCACCACCAATTATGCAAAACGCGTCGCCTACCAATACGTAGACGGCGGCCAGAAATACACATATGCCGAGTTCCGCACCAAAGTAGAGCGCCTTTCCCAGCGTCTGTCCCGCTTCGGCATCAAGCACGGAGACCGCGTGGCCATCCTGTCGCAGAACATGCCCAACTGGGTGGTCGCCTTCTTCGCCGCCACCGCCTACGGCCGCATCGTCGTCCCCATGCTGGCCGACGTCTCTGAAAACGAGGTCACCAACATCCTCACCCACTCGGAGTCCAAAGTGCTGTTCATTTCCCAGCGCATGATGGGAAAACTGAGTGAGGAGTGCCGCAAGAAGCTCACGCTCCTGATTGACATCGAAACCTTCGAGTTCCTGAAAGCCGACAAGGAGGACTTCAAGTGCAACGGCTGGGTCAAGGACCCCCAGCCCGACGACCTCGCCGCCATCATCTACACTTCGGGAACCACCGGAAAGGCCAAGGGCGTCATGCTCAGCCACCGGAACATCTGCGCCAACCTGGCCGCTTCCTTCAAGGCGGAACCCGCCTTCAAGAAAGACCGCTTCCTCAGCATCCTCCCGGCCGCCCATGTCTACGAGATGAACGTCTCCACGCTCTACTCGTTCTACGTCGGCGCCACCTGCTACACGCTCCAGAAACCCGCCGCCCCGGCCATCCTGATTCCGGCCATGAAGAAGGTCAGGCCCACGATCATCTGCTCGGTGCCCCTGATCATCGAAAAAGTGGTCAAGAACAGCGTCTGGCCCACCATCCAGAAAAGCCGCGTCCTCTCCTGGGCCGACAAGCACATCCCCCGCGTGCTGCACTGGTTCATCGGCAGGCGCATCATCTCCACCTTCGGCGGCAAGCTCACCTTCTTCGGCGTGGGCGGCGCCAAGCTGGACCCCGCCATCGAGCAGTTCCTCAAGGAATGCCACTTCCCTTACGCCGTGGGATACGGCCTCACGGAGACCTCCCCGCTGGTGTGCAACGTCATGGTGAAAAAGCCCAAGCGGATAGGCTCTATCGGCGTCGCTTCCTACAAAGTGGAAATCCGCCTGGACAATGTGAATCCGGAAAACGGAGAAGGCGAGATCGTCGTCCGCGGCGACAACGTCATGCTGGGTTACTACAAAGACCCTGAACGCACCCTCCAGGTTCTGGACAACGAAGGCTGGTTCCATACCAACGACGTCGCCACAATGGATGCCGACGGCCACTACTACATCAAAGGCCGCCTGAACAATACCATCCTGGGCCCTTCCGGCGAGAACATCTACCCCGAGGAGATCGAGCAGGTGATCAACAACATCGAAGGAGTGGAAGAGTCGCTGGTCATGGAACGTGACGGCAAGCTGGTGGCCCTCGTGAAATTCCAGGACAATGCCCTGAACTGGGACCAGGCATACGAAGACAAATTCTTTGAAGAGCTGGAAGCCCGCAAGAAAGCCGTTCTGGACTGGGTGAACAAGACGGTCGGAAAGAACTCCAAGATCGGCGAAGTGGATGCCATGAAGGAGCCCTTCGAGAAAACCGCCACCCAGAAGATCCGCCGGTTCAAGTACAAAGACTCCCACGGCGACGAGCCCGAAAAACCGGGCGCCGCCAAAGAAGACCCTAAATCCGAATAACAGATGACAGATTTTGCCTCGCTTGCGGAAAAATACCGCAACGAATTATACCGGAATGTCCTTCCCTTCTGGCTCCGGAAGTCACAGGACCTGCAGTACGGCGGGTATTTCACCTGCCTGAACCGGGACGGTTCCGTCTTTGACACGGACAAATTCGTCTGGCTCCAGGGCCGGGAAGTCTGGATGTTCGCCATGCTGTACAACAAGGTGGAGAAGAATCCGGAGTGGCTCGCCTGCGCAGAACAGGGCGCCCGCTTCCTGGAAAAGTTCGGCCATGACGGCAACTACGACTTCTATTTCTCCCTCACGCGGGAAGGAAAGCCCCTCGTGCAGCCGTACAACATCTTCTCCAACACCTTCGCCTGCATGGCCTTTGCCCAGATGGCCGTGGCCACCGGCAGTGCCCATTATGCCGACATCGCCCGCAAAACCTTCCGCCGCATCCTGGAACGCCGCTCCAACCCCAAGGGCATTTGGAGCAAAGGAGTTCCCGGCACCCGCCCCATGAAGGATTTCGCCCTGCCC